>JANPIB010000042.1:0-24318 GCA_031424775.1 Chitinophagales bacterium
ACATCATTATTGCAACCAAATCCCCCTGCTTTTATTATCTTTTCACAATTTAAGAAAGCCAAATCTATTACGTCTTTTTGAGTACTCTTAGCTAATATAGAGTCTACTTCTAAACTATCGAGGGGGATACCATTAATGACAAACAAAATCCTTTTTTTATGTTTATAACTGCTATCAGTCGCATTTAAAGAACTATCAAGCCATTGTCTTGTGATAATTTGGGAAGAGGTAAAAGTATAAGCTAAAAGGAAAACGGCAATTAGAAGAACATTAGAACAATTAGTGCTCATTATAATAGAGTTTAATGGCTTTACCAGATGCAAGATTTGATAAAATTTCATACATCTACCTATACTCTCCAAACACATTCCTCAATTCGTCAGCAATTTCACCAAGGGTGCAGAAGTTCTCAACTGCCGAGATGACGTGAGGCATCAGGTTCGTACCATCTTTTGCTGCCGAACTGATTTGCTCAAGACAGCTGTTTGCTTTCTCAGAATTTCTTATGTTTCTTAGCTCTGTCAGTCTTTTCGATTGAACTATTCTTATGCTATCATCTATTCTGAAGATCGGGGTATTGTTGACTTCTTTAACTGTGAACTTATTTACGCCTACTATTATCTTTTCGCCACTTTCTATTCCTCGTTGATATTCGTAAGCACTTCTTGCAATCTCGTCCTGTATAAACCCTTGCTCAATTGCTGAAACACTGCCACCCATTGCATCAATCTTTGAGATCAGTTCCCAGGCTTTTTGTTCAACTTCATCAGTCAGGTTTTCGATAAAGTAGCTTCCAGCTAGAGGGTCAACTGTATCAACAACACCACTTTCAAAAGCAACAACCTGCTGCGTACGTAATGCAATTCTTGCTGCTTCTTCAGTTGGCAAGCTCAAAGCTTCGTCATAGCCATTGGTATGTAAGGATTGAGTTCCACCAAGCACTGCTGCAAGAGTTTGAATGGTAACTCTTGAAATATTATTCTGTGGTTGTTGAGCAGTTAAGGTGCTTCCACCGGTTTGAGTATGAAAGCGAAGCATCATAGCTTTCTGATCTGTTGCTCCTAGGTCTTTCATCATTTTAGCCCACATTCTTCTAGCTGCTCTGAATTTTGCAACTTCTTCAAATAAATTATTGTGTGCGTTGAAGAAGAAGGAGAGACGCTTACCGAAAACATTGATGTCCATTCCTTTTTCCAGTGCAGCTTGTACATAAGCCTTTCCATTGCTGAGTGTAAAAGCAATCTCCTGAACAGCAGTACTACCAGCTTCACGAATGTGGTAACCTGATATAGAGATGGTATTCCATTTAGGTAATTCTTTGCCGCACCATTCAAAGATGTCTGTGATGATTCGCATTGAAGGTTTAGGAGGATAGATGTACGTTCCTCTTGCAGCGTATTCTTTTAAAATATCGTTCTGAATTGTACCTGTTATTTTACTAAGATCTGCACCTTGCTGTTTTGCCAGAGCAACGTAAAAAGCTAGTAGAATGTAGCCTGTTGCATTAATCGTCATTGAAGTGGAAACATCTTCCAGTTTAATGCCATGGAACAGACGTTGCATATCTTCAATGCTGTCGATCGCAACACCTACTTTTCCAACTTCACCTTCAGATAGGGCATGATCACTATCGTAACCGATCTGTGTTGGAAGATCGAAAGCAACACTCAATCCACTCACACCTTGAGAAAGTAAATAGTGGTAACGTTTATTGCTTTCTTCTGCTGTTGAGAATCCGGCATACTGTCTCATAGTCCAGAGTTTGCCTCTGTACATGTCTGGTTGAACACCACGAGTAAAAGGGAATTGTCCTGGAGCCTCGGTTTGAGATTTTACATCTGAAGGTTTATAAACTTGTTTTATCTCAATTCCACTATCAGTGAACTTCTTATTTTCTGTCATAAGCAATCTTTGGTAGGAACTACATTAACTTCTTGGCTTCATAACTCAAAACCTCGCTAACAACTTCATGCAATGTTCCTTTCTTGTCGTTCATAAGGTATTGAAGGAGTTGCTTATTAAGATCAAGACCTGAAGCATTTGGGGGAAGAATATTGGCAAGCTGGTTAATAATGAGTAGGTTTTGTTCTTTGAGATTCTTTACTGAATTCCAGGATTCGGGTGTTACAAATATCTGCTGTGAAATATTGTATTCGAATTCCTCACGAATATTACGTGTAAGGATCATCTGCATGTCCCTGACAGAAAGATCAGGTTGGGCAACACGACTAATGAGATTAGGTAATGCTATTCTATCTACCAAAACCACCAATCTTTCATAAGCCTGTAATTGCAGCTGGGTAGAAGCTGAATTGTCGTTACTGGTGAACATTTTACGATTTGCCATTCTTCGGCTCCACATCATATTTAGGGCTAAACCGCCAATTATTAAACCTGCTACACCTACGAGAATCATTAGAAGATTATTCTCCATTCCTGAGTTTTTGTAAAAGTAATACGAAAACTGCCATGGGTAGATTGTTGTTAAATATCTATTTGGCTGGTATGAAATGTGAATCTTTTCCGTTTAACGAAAAGAGCAGTGGCGATAGAGTTAATGCTCTTAGTAAATTTGTCTTGAAAACCTGAAGTATGGAAATAGTACAACAAGCTGCGGTAACTTTTACAGAAAGTGCAATAAACGAGATAAAACGCCTTATGGCTGAAACTGGCTTTGATAAAACCCAAAGGCTGCGAGTAGGAGTTAAGGGTGGAGGATGTAGCGGTATGAGTTACATCTTAGGGTTTGAAGCTAAGCAGGACGGAGATGAGGAACTAGAAATCCAGGGAATACCTGTTTTATTAAATCCTAGCCACCAAATCTATTTGTATGGTATGCAGATCGATTGGCAGGGTGGCTTAAATAGTCGTGGCTTTACGTTCAGTAATCCAAATGCTAGTACAACCTGTGGCTGTGGTAGTTCGTTTGCAGTGTGAGGACGTGAATGGTGAATCCTGAGCGGATCTATGGTGAATGAAGGACAGAATGTACAAGTGAGTGACACAACGAAGCTGAGAGTAGTACAAATGCTGACTTAATAAAAAAACAAAAGGCGGTCAATTTGATCGCCTTTTGTGTTTATTAATTGATGATTACTTTTTTACATCAGCAGCTTTGCCGAGTGGCTTGCTCTTAGCAAAGTCAACAAGCATTGGAGCAGCTACGAAGATAGAAGAATACGTACCTGTGAATACACCGATCAACATTGCAAAAGCAAAACCTCTTGTAACCTCACCACCGAAGATGAAGAGAACGAGAAGGGTTAAGAATACCGTTGCTGAGGTCATGATGGTACGACTCAACGTTTGGTTGATTGCTGTATTGATCAACTGCTCTTTCGGCATTGTTGGATACAAACGACTGTCTTCTCGAATACGATCGAATACGATAACTGTATCGTTCATAGAGAAACCAATCACCGTTAAAACTGCAGCAATAAAATGCTGATCAATTTCAAGTGGGAAGTTTACAACGTTTCTTAAGAAACTGAATACAGCCAAAGTAATGAATACGTCGTGTAATAAGGCTACGATTGTACCCAAAGAGTATCTCCAGTCACGGAAACGAATGAAGATATATAAGCAGATAACGATCAATGCAAGGATTGTTGCATACTGAGCACCTCTTTGCAAGTCGTCAGAGATCGTAGGTAATACTGTTTGTGAACTTTGAACATATTGAGTTGTCTTGAAGGTGTTATAAGAAACACCTGGTAAAGACGGTTGCAAACCTTCATACAACTTTGCTTTCACTGCTGAATCGGTTGCAGGGCTTGTTTCATGGATCAAATATGATGTAGTAATGTTCAAAGTACTGTTAGAACCTACTGTTTTGATCACCGGACTTTCGCCAAATGCCTTTTTCAATCCATCTCTTACATTCTCTACATTTTGTGGTCTGTCGAAACGTACGGTATAGCTACGTCCACCGGCAAATTCAACACCCTCATCAAAGCCATTGAAGAAAGATCCAACACCTAACAACAACACCACTACAGAAATTGCGTAAGCAACTTTTCTGTATTCGATGAACTTGTATTGTGCATGTTTGAAGATCCTCTTTGAGAAAGATGTGAAATATTCAAAGTGTCTTTGCTTGTTAGTGTACCAGTCAGTGATCAATCTTGAAACCAGGATACCGCAGAACAAAGAAAGAAGCAATGCAATGATCTGTGTGGTTGCGAAACCAAGTACCGGACCTAATCCAAAGTAGAAGAGGATGATTGCCGTAAGCAAACTGGTGATGTGACCATCAAGAACAGGGGCTAATGAACGACGATAACCATCATTTACAGCACTTTGATAACCTTTGCCTCTAGTAAGTTCTTCTTTAATTCTTTCGAAGATGATTACGTTCGTATCTACAGCCATACCAATACCAAGTACAAGACCTGCAATACCTGCTGCAGTTAATGTTGCATTCAACGCAGCTAAGATACCTACGGTAAAGAACAGGTTAAGGATCAAAGCTATGTTAGCAACCCATCCTGCTGTGTTATAGTACACGAGCATTAAGGCGAAAATGATCAGGAAAGAGATCAGGAAAGCCATAGAACCACCTTCAACTGCTTCTTCTCCTAAAGTTGGTCCGATCACTTGCTCCTGAACAATTCTTGCAGGTGCAGGGAGTTTACCAGACTTAAGAATACGAGCAAGGTCTTGTGCTTCTTGTAAAGTATAGTTTCCAGTAATTTGAGAAGATCCGTTTGGAATTTCACCATTTACAAAAGGTGCACTGTAAACGAAGTTATCAAGTACAATTGCAATTGGTCTTGAAGGAAGTCCTTTAGACTCATCCGGTGCATTTCTTTTGGTCATTTGAGCCCAGATCTTTGCACCAGCTGGGTCCATGTTCATTTTTATTGCAACACGACCTCTTTCATCAAAATCCTGTGCAGCATCACTTACTTTTTCACCTTCCAGTTCTGCACTACCATTAGGTAAGGTTTTGACAGCATACAACTGAAGGATACCTTCATTAGCTGCTTTCTGATCATCCATTCTACCATACATGAATACCATGTTTGCTGGAAATTTGTTCTTAACAAAATCCAGGTTAAGGTATTCATTCAGGATTGAAGTATCTCTTGATCTAACATAACCTATCGCAGCGGCGAAACGAGGTTTGCCACTTTTGTCTTGCTGTGGAGTGATCTCCTGTAAATAGCGACGGATAGGGAATGAGTCAGCTCTATCAGTAACTGCTTTTCCGGCAGTTGCTGGCTTTGCAGCGGTTGTATTTTTAGGAGAATCAACTGATTTACCGGTTGAGTCAGCTTTTGCTGAAGTAGTATCAACAGTTTTTGGCTTTACGCCTCTTTGGTAGTCGAACAATGCTTTTTCGGCACTGTTGATCTGCTCGTAAACATCTCCGAGGTTGTAAACTTCAAAGAACTGAAGGTTTGCAGTTGATTGCAAATACCTTCTCACCCTTTCAGGATCGTTAGCACCAGCTAATTCAATATTGATGATGCTCTTGTTCTCATCTTTATTGATATTAGGAGAAGACACACCAAAACGGTCGATTCTTGTTCTTAGGATGTCGAAAGTATTATTGAAAGCTGAAGAAGCTTCACCTCTTAAATAAGTTATTACAGCATCATTAGAAGCATCAAACTTGATCCTGTTATTACTTTTTCCGGCAAAGAAAGGAGCTAAAGGAGTGTTTGGATTAGCCGCAGTGAATTCGTTACGAAATAAAGTGATCAGATCAGCTCCGCTGTTGGCTTTTTGCTGTACAGCTTTACCAAGTGCAGCATTAAATGCAGCATCCTTTGTATTGTTCGCAAGAGCCTTGATCAGGTCGTTCAGACCTACTTCCATCGTTACGCTAATACCACCTTGAAGATCCAGACCTAACATCAACTCCTGTTGTTTAGCATACTGGTAAGTACCCAGTCCAAAAACGATCTTGTCGTTCTTAGTGCTATCAAGTAAACGTTGAAGACGTCTTGTTTTTTCAAGTTTCAACGTGTCTGCATAAGCTTCTTGCTGAACTTGGTTTCCAGGATATTTTTGTTCAGCAGTTGGTAAGTTGTTCTTTACCCAAGTGTCTGCCTTCTTTTCCATTTTAGATTCGTGGCTATGCACAAACCATGTGAAAGAGAGCTGGTACAGACAAATTAAGATCAATGCAATAGTGAAGAATCGCACTAAGCCTTTCAGTTGCATACAATACGGGGTTTACAAAATTTTAAGTGGCGGCAAAGATAGGGGTTTGAGTATATAAAAGCAGCTTGAAAAACCCATTCAGAAAATAGGCTTTGATGCTTCATTTTCAACGTATTATTGAACGTCGATCAAGTTGATGTCAAAATAAAGAACACTGTTTGGAGCAATCACAGGTTGATTACCTGTACAGCCATAAGCCATTGCAGAAGGAACAATTAGCCTGATCTGACCACCCTTCTTAATCAATGACAAACCAATTTGCCAGCCTTCGATCAAACCACCTAAATTGAAAGCAACAGGAGAAGCTGACTGATCGAAAATGACGTTGTCCATACGTTTTCCAGTATAGGTTACATAAACCTTAGAAGTAGCAGTTGGAGTTGGACCTGATCCAGGACTCATGATCTGGTAATACATACCACTACTGTGTTTAGTTGCTACCACTCCATTTGCAGTGGCATAAGCAGATATCTGGGCTTCTTCAGTTTCGGGTTTTGCAGGTTTACATCCATTATCGCTACAAGCACTAAACATCAAACCAGCGATGATTATTATGGCTACAAGTCTTTTTCTCATTTCAGTTGTTTTGCAGGAGACTAATCTATTTTGTTTTCTGCTGCTTCTTTGGCAGCTTTGTTTTGTTTGTGTAGAAGCTCAAGATAATGTTGTTCATTCTGATCCCACCGAAATTTTTTGCTGAAGATGGCCATGAATCCAGCAATTACAAATATTGCAATCACAAAAAGGTAAGGACTTGATGAGCCATAGGCTACCATGTTAGCTCTTTCGTACCAACCGGAAGAGAATATTGCAAGAATTGCTAAGGCAAACGTCAGCCCAATTGGTAAACCGATCAACAACTGTCGGAACGATCTTTTTTCTTTTTCCCGGTTATCTTTCCAATACGTGATGAATTTTTCCTCTTCTGAAGTGAGCATGTGCAAAACTACAACTTGACTGCGTCTTGGACTAACATGCACAATTTTATGGCTGAAGCAACGTATCTATACAGATTATAATTTCTAACTTGCATTAAAACAAGATCCCGAGTGAAAAAATTTGACACGCTGATCGCCAATTTCCTGTACAATAATAAGAATGCAGATCTTGAAGGGCTTGGGACGATTACTTTAGACGATAACTTCATTTTACCGCCAGATGCCGAGAAAACAGCTTTCTATCCATTAGAAGGTATAAGTTTCAAACATAATACAAGAGTTGAAACAAGTCCGGCATTACTGGAGTACCTCATTCAGCAAACAGGTAAGATCCGTTCACTCGTATCGGCAGATTTCTCATCTTATTTAGCAGAGGTCAAGCAATTTGTAAATATTGGTAAGCCCTGGACGATTGAGGGAATTGGCACATTCCAGAAAAGTAAGGACGGCAGATTTGAGCTGATACCTGGAGAAGCAATGTCTGAACGTATCAGTATGCATTATGAAAATAATGAAGAAGATAATTCTGAGCCCGTAAAACGAAACAGGTGGATCGTTGGGCTTTTATTCACTGTAGCTGTGGTTGCTGTTGTGGCGGGTTTAGGATTTGGGGTGTATGTAATGTTTATAAAGAGCAAGGGCAATACACCAACTGAGCAGGTTGCAACTAATTCTACCGATACATTAGAGTTTACAGCAACCTCTACAGATACTGTTTCAAGGAAGCCTGATTCCGTCACTTCAGCTTCCAACACAGATACAAATTATAATTACAAGGCGTATTTCCTAACTACCAAATGGAAGGAGAGAATAGAAAAACGTAAAGTTCAGCTATCAACTTTTGGGGTTAAAACTTTTTATGATAGCTCCCTCGTCCGTGATACATTCCGTTACCGTATGTTTGTGTATCAACGGATATTACCACCTGATTCAATTCGGTTGGTGAAAGTTCGGGATAGCTTGTCTGCTTATTTCGGCAGCACTGTTCGTCTTGAGAAGATCCGTTGATAAAATTTTACCCCTCAGATGAAGACCAAACATCAGTACCTGCTTTTATTTTATTGGGTTGCACTTCTCGCTGACTGTTATTTTATTTTCGAGAATAAAACCGAATATCAATGGCTCGCCAAAGGTGCTTTAATGCCTTTGATGATCCTCTACTTTGCTGTTAATGCATCAAGAAAACATCACCTTCCTTCCAGAATTCTTGCTGTGTCAGCATTAGTATTAGCCTGGGCTGGAGATTTAGTGTTGTTGAAAGAGGGAGAACAATACTTTATAATAGGATTAGTTCTTTTCCTACTGATGCACCTGTTTTATATAATATACTTTCTTAGGATGCATAAGCTTTTTCCGGTAAAGGATTCTTTGACTCTCGGCGTGCCGGCTTTACTAATAATAATATATGATGCAGTGTTAATGAGCCAACTTTTAGTTGACACTCATGCCCAGGAACTGAAATTACCTTTGATCGCTTACATGCTTGTACTCTCTTTAATGTTGCTGGCAGCCTGTAACATATTAGGCAGTAAGAAATCAAAATCTTTAGCGTACCAGTATTTTATTCCTGGGGCGGTTTTGTTTATTGCTTCAGATTCGCTGCTGGGTTTGAATAAATTCGTTTGGAATGAGCAGATCGTTGGCATCCCGGTAATATTAACCTATGGATACGCTCAACAGCTGATCGTTAACGGATTTATCAAGCACGTTAAGGGAAGAGTATAAATTGAGGAAGTGTTTTAGCCAGTCTATTTAACTCCAATCTTAAAACTTGTTCTTCCACATCATACTTTCCACAGGTCTATCTGGTTGGTGACTATACTTCGCATTTTTCTTCTGATTGTATTTAACCTCAATCTCACCATCCACAGGAAAGTATATCAACTGTCCGATAGGCATGCCTTTATATACTTTAACCGGCTGCTTTACAGAAATTTCCAGCGTCCAAGTGCCACAAAATCCAACATCACCCTTTCCGGCTGTAGCGTGTATATCAATTCCCAGTCTTCCGGTAGAAGACTTCCCTTCCAGAAATGGCACATGTGCATGAGTTTCAGTGTATTCATCGGTAACACCTAAATAAAAAATATGGGGATAGAGTACAAAACCATCATCCGGAATCTCGAAATACTCGATCTCATTGTGCTTTTTAGCGTCAAGAATGTGCTCACGGTAGGTAGCCAAACATTTTCCAAGATGAACATCGTAGCTGTTACTGCCAAGGCATTCACGGTCGTAAGGCTTAATTACGATCGTGGCTTTCTCTATTTCTTCCAGTATTCGCTTGTCAGATAAGATCATTGTATGTCAGGTTTCTGGTGATGGATGAATGTTTTGGTAGCCAGCTCCGGTTTTTTATGTCATCGTCTGTTGCGTCGCACTCTTGTACTTTCAAAGCATTTGGCAACTGTAGACTACTTACCTTTGCAACCCTTCTGAAATTCAGGGGTGTTGCCGGCATAATCGCTGCAATATAAATTCAAAACAAAGCTCCTGTTCAGGAGATTGGAGGAAGTTGCTGTATGTCTTTGTTTTATCAACAAGATATCAACGAGAGTACGAGATTAGGCATCTGGAAGATTGAAGAACCTGAACAATTCTTCCTAGACGTTGTGCCTTTGCAGCGAAGCATCACACATCCAAACAAACGATTACAACATTTAGCTGGTCGTTACCTGCTGAAACATCTTTTTGACGATTTCCCTTACAAAGAAATCCAGGTTGCCAGCACTCGCAAACCTTTTTTGCCTGACGAACAATACCATTTCTCTATTTCTCATTGCGGCGAATATGCAGCTGCCATCGTTAGTAGAACCCAGCGTGTAGGAATTGATATAGAAATACCAACAGAAAAAGTGTTTCGCATACTGCACAAGTTTCTGCACAAAGAAGAAATGATGCAGTTTAAACTCGCATCAAGCCAGATTGTGCTATTAGATGAACAACTTGGCGATTTTGAACTGGAAGATTCTGATTCAAGACTTCCCACACTGCTATGGTCTATAAAAGAATCCATCTTTAAATGGTGGGGATGGGGAGAAGTAGATTTCAGTGACGCTATGAAGCTTTCACCTTTTGATCTGCAAGAGAATGGAAGTCTTACAGCCATGTTCATCAAGAACGAGATAGAGATTCCACTTCGAGTACAATACAGGCAATGGGAAAATCTGCTGCTCACCTGGACCGCCACAGAACCTGATGTAATTAAGAGGGTAGATTAATTGTTAGTAGCCATCTCGCTACTCACTCTAGAAATTCTATTTGCTAGGATATTCCACGATAATTAGAGAATGTATAAGCCCGTTATCTTTGCTGCCTTGCCAAAAATCTAATTTATTTATGTCAACACCCACTTTCACCAGGTACGATGTAGCAAAGTATAAAACCCCAACCGGAACACAACTTAATTGCAAAGGCTGGATACAAGAAGCTGCTTTAAGAATGTTGCTGAACAATCTTGATCCTGCGGTTGCAGAAAGACCGGATGATCTTATTGTTTACGGAGGAAGAGGAAAGGCTGCACGGAATTTTGAAGCCTTAGATAACATTATTGCAGCGTTGAAAGTGCTGGAGAATGATGAAAGCTTGTTGATCCAAAGTGGAAAGCCAGTTGGCATATTGAAAACCCATAAAGATGCACCACGAGTGCTTATCTCAAATTCACAGCTAGTACCAAAGTGGGCTACCTGGGAACATTTTGACGAGTTGGAGAAGAAAGGATTGATGATGTATGGACAGATGACAGCCGGCTCATGGATATACATCGGCTCACAGGGAATCGTACAAGGAACTTATGAAACTTATGCTTCTGTTGCCGATAAGCATTTTTCTAATTCCCCTTCAGGGGATAGGGGTAGCGGAACTCTAAAAGGAACATTGAATGTAACTGCCGGGCTCGGTGGAATGGGTGGTGCTCAGCCTTTGGCAATTACGATGAACGAAGGTGTAGCATTGATAGCTGAAGTAGAAGAGTGGAGAGTGGACAAGCGTTTAGAGACAAAATATCTGGATGAAAAGTTCAACGACATTGATGCAGCAATAGATCGATCACTTGAAGCAAAAGCAAATGGTGAAGCTGTGAGTATTGGTATTGTGTGCAATGCCATTCATCTCTTACAAAGATTAATTGAGCGAAATGTGGTTCCCGATACGCTAACAGATCAAACCTCAGCTCATGATCCATTGATCGGGTACATTCCTCATACACTTTCGAACGAACAGGCAAATGTGTTGCGTAAGGAAATTCCGGATCAATACATTGACCTGAGCTATGACAGCATGAAGCTGCATGTTGAACTGATGATCGAATTGCAGAAAAAAGGAGCTATCACCTTTGACTATGGTAATAATATAAGAGCAAGAGCAAAGGAGAGAGGCTTACAGAATGCATTTGATTTTCCTGGATTTGTACCTGCTTATATCCGTCCATTGTTCTGTGAAGGAAAAGGACCTTTTCGTTGGGCTGCTCTAAGTGGTGATCCTGCTGATATTGCTGTAACTGATGAAGTGATCGCTAATCTATTTCCAGAAAATAAATCTTTGCATCGGTGGCTTAAGCTGGCAAAAGAAAAGATCGCTTTCCAGGGATTGCCTGCAAGAATTTGTTGGTTAGGTCAGGGTGAAAGAGAAGAAGCGGGTCTTGCCTTTAACGAACTGGTGAAAACAGGAAAAGTGAAAGCACCAATTGTGATTGGTCGTGATCATCTTGATACCGGAAGTGTTGCTTCTCCAAATCGTGAAACAGAAGGTATGTTAGATGGCAGCGATGCTGTAGCAGATTGGGCTGTATTAAACTTGCTTGTGAATACAGCAGGTGGAGCAAGTTGGGTGAGTTTACATCATGGAGGAGGAGTAGGAATGGGTTACAGTATTCATGCAGGAATGGTGATCGTAGCTGACGGAACAAATGATGCTGATGTAAGATTAAGTCGTGTGTTGAGAAACGATCCGGGAATGGGTGTTATTCGTCATGCTGATGCTGGTTATGCTATTGCAAAAGAGACTTTGAAAGATCACAACCTGGATTTTAAGGATAAATTGTAAAACAATAATTGATCAATTTTTCTTCTGGCTGTTTCTTTCACGAAGCACCGATTCGATTTCTGCTAGATTTGTTCCCTTCGCTTGTAACAAGATTATGTAGTGGAACAGAAGGTCGGCAGCTTCGTTTAGAAACGCATTTTTATTTTCATCTTTTGAGGCAATAACTGCTTCAAATGCTTCTTCTCCAACTTTCTGAGCGATTCGATTAATCCCTTGTTTAAATAATTGGTGAGTGTATGAACTTTCATCAGATCCATTTCTTCTTTGTTTAATGATACCTTCCAGTTGATATATAAAACTTGAAGGAACGTTCTGTTCTGCAAAGCATGTATCAGCTCCGGTATGACAAACTGGTCCAGTAGGTGAGGCTTTTATTAATAGTGTGTCACCGTCACAATCTATAAGTATATCAACTAGGTTCAAAAAATTACCTGAGGTTTCTCCCTTCATCCAAAGTCTTTGTTTACTCCTACTGAAGAAAACTACTATCTTCTTATCCAATGTTGTATCTAAAGCTTCTTTATTCATAAAACCCAGCATAAGAACTTTACTCGTATTGGAATCCTGCACAATAACAGGAGCTAAACCATCTATATATTTATCGAAGTTTACTGTCATAATCTTGTATTAATTGAATTTGAAGAGAGATATTTTTTTAAATCAGGAATGCTTACGATTCGCTCATGAAAAATTCCTGCAGCCAATGCTGCATCCGCTTTCGCTTCGGTAAACACTTGTTTGAAATGTTCGAATGTTCCGGCTCCACCACTTGCAATTACAGGAATGCTAAGTAGAGTAGAAGCCATACTTGTGAGTTCAATTGCAAATCCGTTCCTGGTTCCATCTGTATCAATAGACGTGAGCAGTACTTCACCTGCACCAAGATCTTGAGCTTGTTTCAACCAATCTTTCACTTTGAGTATAGTTGGTATTTTTCCTCCATTGAGATGAACAAACCATTCGCCGTTATTTCTCTTTGCATCAACAGCGATGACTATACATTGACTTCCGAATTCTCTTGATAATTGATTGATTAATTTAGGATTCTTAACTGCAGCAGTATTAATGGAAATCTTATCAGCCCCTGACTCCAGCAAAATACTCACATCTTCTATTGTGCTAATACCTCCACCAACAGTAAAAGGAATGTCAATTGCTCTTGCTATATCTTTCACTAATAAACTGAGTGTTTTTCTTTGCTCATCTGTTGCTGATATATCAAGGAAAATGAGTTCATCTGCTTTTGCTTTACTGTAATACACAGCTTGCTCAACAGGATCTCCCATGTCTCTAAGCGATTCAAAGTTGATGCCCTTAACTGTTCTGCCGTTCTTTACATCAAGGCAAGAGATAATTCGTTTAGTTAACATAGTTTCTTAAATCTTTTGGGTTGATGAGCCCTTCATAAAAAGCTTTACCAATGATCACACCATCACAGCCGATTTGATCAAGTTGTTCTATATCTTTTATAGATGCCACACCACCGCTTGCACTTAAATTTAGCTTTGGATAATTGCTGATGATATTCTTGTAGAGCTCAATTGAAGGACCTTCCAGCATGCCATCTTTTGAAACATCTGTGCAGAATGCTCTGTTCAATCCTATTAATGAATATTTATCAAGAAGTTCATAAATGGTGAACTCCGCATTTTCTGTCCAACCTTTAATCACTACATTTTCTTGCTTTACATCTGCGGCAAGCATGAATTTTTCGGTGCCAAATTTTTCAATCCATTTAGAAAACATGATTGAATCTTTAACTGCTATACTACCGATGCTAATAATTGCTGCACCAGCACTAAAGCAACTTGAAACCTGTTCTTCAGATGATATACCTCCACTGAAATCTATTTCAAAATTTGTTTTTGATGCAATTTTTTCTAAGACCTTCAAGTTCTGGACTTTACTCGCTTTCGCTCCATTAAGATCAACCAAATGCAAACGTTTGAATCCTGCATCTTCAAATGCTCTTGCCATTTCAACAGGATCCTCATTGTACACTTTGGTAGTAGTGTAATCACCTTTGGTTAGCCGAACACACTTTCCATTAATTATATCTATTGCGGGAATTATAGTAATCATAGGGTTAAGAAATTTTGGAGAAGCTTTGATCCTGCATCAGAAGATTTTTCTGGATGAAACTGTACACCATAGAAATTATCCTTTTGTAAAATGCTGCTAAAAGAATTTTCGTACAATGTTGTTCCGAATGTGTTATTACATACAGGTACATAATAGCTGTGTACAAAATAGAAATAGTCAGTAGAGATATTTTTCAGCAAAGCTGAATCTTCCTTATTTGAAACCAAATTCCACCCCATGTGTGGAACTTTTTCAGTTTTGAATCGGATTACTGGTACATTAAAAATGCCGAGGCATGTAGTGTCGCTTTCTTCGCTGTGATTGCACATTAGTTGCATGCCTAAACAGATTCCCAGTACTGGTTGAGTGAGTTGTTTAATGATTTGTTCAATAGCGTTTTCTTTCAAAAACTTCATTGCAGTTCCTGCTTCACCAACTCCCGGGAATATTATTTTATCTGCTTTACTAATTATTTCCGGATCATTCGTTACTGTTGCATTTATGCCTAATCGTTCTAATGCAAAAAGAACCGACATGGTATTTCCACCGTTATATTTTATGATTGCAACTTCCATTTACAGAATCCCTTTAGTAGTGGGTAAATAATTATTGAATGCATCTCGCTTTACTGCCATTCTTATGGCTTTTGCAAAAGCTTTAAAGATGGCTTCTATTTTATGATGTTCATTGTCACCTTTACATTCTATGTTCAAATTGCATTTTGCCGAATCACTAAATGATTTAAAAAAATGAAAGAACATTTCAGTTGGCATATCACCGATCTTTTCCCGTTTAAATTCGGTATTCCATACTATCCAGTTTCTTCCACCAAAATCAATCAGCACTTTTGCCTCAGCATCATCCATAGGTAAAGCAAACCCATAGCGTTCCATCCCTCTTTTGTCAGATAACGCTTTAGCAAAGGCTTCACCTAGAGCAAGCCCGGTATCTTCTATCGTATGATGTTCATCTATATGAAGATCTCCATTGGTTTGAATGTCGAGATCAAGTTTACCGTGCCTGGCAATTTGTTCAAGCATATGATCAAAGAAACCTAAACCAGTACTAATATTTGCTTTGCCGTTACCATCCATATTTAGCTTGATAGTTATTTGGGTTTCGTTCGTTATTCTTTCGTGAATTACTTTTCGTAACCCTTTTTTCAGAAAAGAATAAATTTCCTGCCAACTGTTTGTCTCCAATGCAATAATGTTTTTATATTTCTCTTGCTGTTCATCAGATAAAGTGTGCAATGCTTTTATATAAATGGCTTTGCAACCAAGATTGGAAGCCAGTTCTATGTCACTCCATCTGTCGCCAATTACAAATGAATTTTCAAGATCAAACTTTTCTTTATCAAAAAAATGTTTCAATAATTCAGTGCCGGGTTTTCTTGTTTGTTTTTGTTCATGGGCAAAAGTGCTATCGATGATGATTTCATCAAATGCAAAACCTTCTCCACCAAGTGTTCTTATCATTAGATCCTGGTAAGGCTGAAAAGATGATGTTGGATAACTTTCTGTTCCCAAACCATCCTGGTTGGTAACAAGCACTTTGTAGTAATCAAAGGATGAAGCAATATTTGACAGCGATGTAATTGCTCCTTCAATAAAGCTTGTTTTCTCCAAGGAATCTATCTGGAAATCAGTAGAAGGCTCCTCTAGAATTACACCGTCTCTATCAATAAATAAAACTGGTTTCATAATTTCAATTTTGAATAGTCTTGTAACACTTTAATAAGCGTTTGATTCTCTTCCGGACTTCCGATAGTAATTCTTAAACAACCGTCACAACCTGTAACATTACTTCTATCTCTTACCACAATTCCATTTTCTAATAAAAAACTGTACATGTTATTTGGATCCGGTACCTGTACTAAAAGAAAGTTTGATGCTGATGGATATACTTTTAAAACTAAATTCTCCTCTACCAGTAGCTTAGAGATTTTTTCCCTTTCAGAAATAATCATTGTTATTTTTTTCTTTACCTCGTTACTATGCTGTAAAGCTTTTAATGCCATTGTCTGGGTAGCTTCATTAATGTTGTACGGTGGCTTAACCTTGTTAAATACCGCAATGATCTCAGCTGAAGCAAAAGCCATTCCCAGACGAAGTCCGGCTAAACCCCATGCTTTGCTAAATGTTTGCAGTACGACCAGATTCCCATAATGCTGAATTTCATCTGCAAAACTTACTTTTTCGCTAAAGTCAATGTAAGCTTCATCTATAACAACGATCCCTTTAAACGCTGTTATAATTTGTTTAATAGATTCCTTGTCAATCAGATTTCCCGTTGGATTGTTTGGAGAACAAATCCAAATGATTTTAGTATTTGAATCTATCGATTCCAGAATTGCATCCGTATTGAGATTGAATGACTCACTCAAAGACATTTTTTTTATTTCTACAGCATTGATATTTGCAGATACTTCGTACATACCATAAGTAGGAGGGCAGATAATCACATTATCTTTTAGTGGTTCGCAGAAACATCTATATAAAATGTCAATGCATTCATCACTTCCATTCCCTAAAAAAATGTTCTCGCTTTCTATCTTCTTTAGATTTGAAATTGCTTCCTTTAACTCATTTTGTAATGGATCAGGATAACGATTGTATTTATTCAGGACTGAGCCTAAACTATTCTCATTGGCATCAAGAAAAATATTAGCTGAGCCTTTGAATTCATCTCTGGCAGAAGAGTAGGGAACAAGATCCTGAATATTTTTACGTGTTATTGATTTTAGATCAAACATTTGCTTCGTTTTGGATTCTGATTTTTACTGCTTGAGCATGTGCCTGTAAACCTTCTGCTTCTGCCATATGGATAACCGCTTTACCTATATTCTGTAAACCCTGCTTTGATAGTTTCTGAAAACTGATCTTCTTCATAAAGGAATCAACGCTAACGCCACTATAAGCTTTTGCATAGCCACTCGTAGGTAAAGTATGATTGGTGCCACTGGCATAATCTCCTGCACTTTCAGGTGAGTAGTTGCCGATAAATACAGAACCTGCATTGGTTATCTTTTCTGCTATAGTTTCTTCGTCTTTACATGCAATGATCAAATGTTCAGGTGCATAACTATTAGAAAGTTCTATTGCTTCAGTAATATCATTAACCAAAATCGCTTTACTGTTTAGTAATGCTGCTGATACGATTTGTTTTCTAGTTAGTGATTCAATTTGCTCCTGTATTTTGCTCAGCACTTCTATAATCAATACTTCTGATGTTGTGATAAGAATCACCTGGCTATCCACACCATGTTCTGCTTGGGATAACAGATCAGTAGCAATAAACTCAGGCTTAGCAGTTTCATCTGCAATAATGCAAAGTTCACTTGGACCTGCCGGCATATCTATTGCCACACCTTCTGATTGTACAAGTTGCTTGGCTGCTGTTACATATTGGTTTCCGGGACCAAATATTTTATAAACCTTCGGTACAGTTTCAGTTCCGTAAGCCATTGCTGCAATTGCCTGTGCTCCGCCAATCCTGTAAACTTTACTAATGCCAATCAGTTTCGCAGTATACAGAATTGTTGGGTTGATTTTTCCTTCCTTATTTGCAGGGGTACATAAAATTATTTCCTTACATCCTGCAATCATTGCAGGAATACCTAACATCAACACAGTCGAGAAAAGAGGAGCAGTACCTCCAGGAATATATAATCCAACATTTTCTATTGCTACATTTTTGTTCCAGCAGTGTACACCATTAGTCGTTTCAATTATCTGCGAAACTGTCTTTAACTGAGCTCGATGATATTTTCGAATGTTATCTGCTGCTAAGTTGATGGCTTCTTTCAAATCGGCACTTACGCTTAATACTGCATTATTTATTTCCTCATCAGTTACGAGAAATGAGTCAGGAGCAAAACCGTCAAATTGTAAACTGTAATTCTTAACTGCAGTATCCCGATCTTTTTTCACACTAGCTATGATATCCTTGACCCTATTAATTACACTGATATTGTTTTGTGCAGGTCGTTTCAATAATTCATCCCAAGAATTTCTTTCCGGATATCGAATAACATTCATCATAAAATCATTTTTTCAATTGGTATTATTAAGATTCCTTCAGCTCCGGCTAACTTCAGTTGTTCGATGATCTCCCAGAAATCATCTTCTTTTAAAACACTGTGAACACTACTCCAATTACTGTTCGCTAGAGGCATGATAGTTGGACTTTTCATTCCAGGCAGAAGGCTAATGATTCCTTCAAGCTTATCATTAGGGGCATTCAGCAAAATGTATTTATTGTTCTTTGCCTTTTTTACTGATTGAACTCTAAACAATAGTTTGTTCAGTAAGGTTTGCTGAGGATCACCCAGAGATTTATTTTTGATCAGCACAGCTTGAGAGAAAAGTATCGGTTCAACTTCTTTCAATCCATTGGTGAAAAGGGTAGAACCACTGCTAACCAAATCACAGATAGCATCAGCCAAACCAATTCCTGGAGCAATCTCTACACTACCACTGATCTCATGGATCTCAGCTGTGATATTTTTCTTCTGTAGGTAATCAGCAAGGATCACCGGATAACTTGTGGCTATTCTTTTTCCTTCGAGAAAATCTTTTGTAAACTCTGCTGATTTCTCAATAGCAATCGATAGCCTGCATTTTCCAAAACCAAGTTGTTCTGTGATGATCACTTCTTTTTTCTTTTCGAATACAACATTCTCACCTACAAAGCCAATGTCAGCCACACCATCTTCTACATACTGCGGAATATCATCATCCCTTAGAAAAAATACTTCCAACGGAAAATTCGCAGCTTCTGACTTTAATTTATTACCTCCATTGCTGATCTCAATGCCGCACTCTTTCAGCAGTTTTAAAGAGTCATCATGCAATCTCCCCGATTTCTGAATAGCTAATTTCAGTTTCATAATCAAAAAACAAAAGGGGCTTACCATTTGGTAAGCCCCTGGGTTATAAATAGTTTATGTTAACTACATTACATACCAAGCTTACCCATAGGGTTAAGATGATGATGATGTAAATGCAGATTCTGTTTCATTGAAGGACAAATGTAGACGTGAACGTAGATATGATCCAAAAATATTCTGAGATTTTTCTTGTTGTGCTTGAGATTTAACAAGGATGTTTTAAATAGTCATAGAGCATCTGTCATTTTCTTAAACAACTAAAGCATATTTTCGTAATGCTATGATGTTTATCTATTTACGAGGATTGCGGTTATGCGGTCACCACGGAGTTTTTGAGGAGGAGAGAATTTTAGGTGGTAAGTTTGAAGTGGATCTTTCTGTAGGATTTGAGCCACTTCATTTTCCAATTTCAGCACTCAACCAAACAATTGACTATACCCAGCTGTATCAATTGGTGAAGAACAGAATGAAGATTCCAACACCTTTGCTGGAAACCCTTGCTACAGAAATCACTCAAAATATTCAGCAGCAATACAACGAAGTGCTTTCTATTTCTATATCGATTAAGAAATTATATCCACCCATTAACAATTTTGAAGGTAGCCTTGGTGTTAGCTTTGAATGGACTAAATAATTCAAATGAAAGCCTTTCTATTTCTTGCACTTTGCTTTTTTGCAAACGTTTCTTTTTCGCAGGAGCAAATTGACATACTGTTAAAACAAGCCGACAACTTTGATAAACAAATCAAGGAAACAGAAGCTATTGACAAGTACAAGGAAATACTTGCAGCCGATCCGAAAAACTTTAAAGCATTATTGCGACTGACCGAATTAAATGCAGCAATTGGTTCACGCCAATTGAAGAAGCAGGACAAACTTCCATATTTTCAACAGGCTTTGGATTATGCTAACACCGCTTTCTCTTCTGTTGATACCGGAAGTGCAGATGTATATTATCTTTTATCACTCACTGCATGGAAAATGAGTTCTGTCGAAGAAAATAATAAGGAAGAAGTTGAGTGGCTGAAGAAATGGAAAGAATATGCTGACAGAGCCATTGCTCAAAATCAAAACCATGCAAGAGCAACGTTTCTTTTAGCCAAGTGGCACTTCGATATGACGAAAGCCTCGATCTTAAAGAAAGCAGCCGCAAAAACGGTTTATAGTGGTTTGGGTAAATGGGATATTGAAACTGCCACAAAACTTTTTGAAAAAGCAAAGACCTTAGATCAATACTTCGTTCAAAATTTTTACGAGTGTGCTAAAGCATATGAGTATAATAATCAACCCACTCAGCAGATTGAAACTTTACAGCGGCTGGTAAAGCTACCGAGCCGAACAGGTGACGATGCTGCCTGGAAAGCAGAAGGAAAAAAGATGCTGGAACAGATGAAATAAACTTACATTTGACTCCTTATGACTATGGATATTGATCAGGGATTTCAACAGGCTATTGCTGATAGTAGATCACTTTCTTTGAAACCCAGCACTGATACGCTTTTAAATCTTTACTCACTCTATAAGCAGGCTACTGAAGGAGATATCAATGCTCCCGAGCCAGGTGCTTTTGATTTTGTTGCCAAGGCAAAATACGAAGCATGGGCTTCTTTGCAAGGCAAATCAAAAGATGAGGCTAAGAAAGAATACATCGATCTTATTCAAAAGCTGAAGTAGTAATTTTTTGTAGCAGAGGTTCTGTAACTCCGATTAAGCTTTACTTGCGTCGCACTCTTGTACTCAAGATCGTTTCTGGTCTTTTGTTTCTCGTTATGGATGCTTGAAACTAGAAACAAACTAACAAGAAACCAAGAATCAGAAACTGTTTAGAATAGTTCCGAACGATGAAGTGATTGCCACGCAACAAACGATACCATAAAAACTGAACGCTGGTATCTACATCTTCCTATCCTTCCACTTGCCACTTCTTATATACAAAAACGACGGAACAAAAAGGCATGTCCAATAAAGCCATTCACTCATCCAGCCGAAAGTAATGGAAAGATGAAGTTTCTCCAAAATAATATATACATAAGTGCAATAGAAAATGATGGCAAATGTTTCTATAGCAAGGGTAATTTTTGTACTTCCTGTACCTGTTACCGCATTTAACCAAACAACCGAAACGGCCATCAAAACTAATGCTATTGAAATAATTCTAAGCACCGGAATACCGTTGGTGATGAAGCTCTCATCTTGTCCGTAGATCGAAAGAAATTGCCTTGGAATAATGTTGATGATGATACAAACGATCACCGAAAAGCCTACACTCAACTTCATGATCTTATTTATCAGCTCAGGAACTTTATTCTGTAATCCCTGACCGATCACATTACTCACCATCGCTGTAGTTGCAGCGGCAAAAGCCCAGCTGAAACATCCAAAAAAGCCAAACACATTTCTCATGGCATTGGAAATTGCCAGTTGTTCATCTCCATGATGTTCAATTAAAATGTAAAAGAATTCCCAGCTGATCAGGCTCACAGCAAACTGAAGCATTAGGGGAGAAGATACTTTGAAAATCTGAAGAAAATGTGTTTTGCTGAATGTGAGCTGCGAGAATAAATTGAACTGTTTTCCAATTCCTCTAACGTGTATCACTAAAAAAATGATGATCATCCCTATAAACTCGGCAATTATTGAAGCGTAAGCTGCACCATTAAAACCAAGATTCGGAAATCCTAGCTTACCATAGATCAATGTGTAATCAAAAAAGATATTTGTAAGTGTTTCTGCTAACGCTGCAATAAACAGCAGTTTGGTCTGACTGATTCCTACCAGTAAAGCATTACGCATCTGGTAGATATATAGAAACACCAATCCAAAGATTCTGATGCTGAGAAAATTCACCGCCAGGTTTACATTCTCTTCGTCATGTAGAGCAAAACGAAAAATAAAAGGCGTTACAATTTGGGTAACGATGATTCCAAAAAATGCTATCGCTAAAGCAACTAGAACCCCGTTTACAAATAATTTCCCGATCTCATCAGTTCTGTTCTCACCAGCTCTTCTTGAGATCAGTGATTGTAATCCATTATTCAAACCCTGACCGATCAAAGCAAAAATCAGGTAATACACACCTGTAATTCCGGCAACAGCCAGTTCCTTTTCACCCAACCCACCCAAGAAGATGTTGTTGGTAATGAAGTTCACATTCGGAATAGCCATAGCAGCCGAAATCGGTAAAGCGATCTTCAGAATATTCTTCGTGGTTACCTGTACCCTTAAGTCGGGATTTGCTGCTGTGCTTGCCATTGAGCGGCAAAACTACATGAACCTCATTCACAGCGGCAAATATTTTTAGTATCATTGCAGCTATAACATGGCTCAGAAAATCTATAGTTTATATAATTCCGAAACCATCGAAGGTAACCAACACCTTGCTGTTGAAATGGGCAAAAGCTACCTTGTTCTGGTGCTTGGAACCTCAACGAAAGTTGCTGGTTTGGAATATTTCGAAGCATCGGATAGTGATATAGAAGAACTGCTTGTCCATATAAAGCATCATTCACAAATCTTAGATACCAATTACAGCGAAGCAAGAGTTTATTATAATCTCCATGAATCTGTTTTAGTACCTGTGGGTCAGTTCAACACTTCTGTTGCTGCTGAACTGCTTGACCTTGCTTTCGGACCATCTAAGGAAGCAAGAATCAATGTTGAGAATGTAAATGTGCAGTCAGCAATCGTAAATGTGTACCGAAGCAACGAAAACTGGCAGCAGATCATCAGTCAGTATTTCAGAGCCGTTACGAAACGACATCTTTTTTCTAAACTGATTGAATCTTCTACCACTAATGGACTGAAAGTTCAATTCTATAAAGATGAAATGGTGGTGATTGGCAGAAGAGATGATCAACTGCAATTGGCAAGAAGCTATCATTTTTCAACGGATGAAGATGCTGTTTATCACTTGCTGAACACTTGCAAGCAAACAGCAATTGATCCTTCAATAACTACACTTCAACTTTCAGGACTTGTTGATGAAAATTCAGGAATATTAAACCTACTAAGGAAATACTTTGCTTCAGTAAAGTTGCAACAACCCGTTGCCGGTATTCTTCCTCACAGCGAGTTGTCAAAATATCCTTTGCATTATTTCTCGCCATTTTTCAATTTGTTGTCATGAGGATCATTTCAGGAAAATGGGGTGGAAGAAGGATAAGTCCACCTGCTAAAATGCCGCATACTCGTCCAACTACAGATATTGCCAAGGAAGGTCTGTTCAATATTCTGCAGAATCGTATTGGTTTCGAAGGCATCAAAACACTTGATCTTTTTGGTGGAACAGGAGCCATCAGTTACGAACTGGCCTCGAGAGGTGCTGCCGATCTTACGATCATTGAAAAAGATCCCATCATGCAGGCTTTTATCAAGAAGAATATTGAGATGCTGGGCATGGAGAACACAAAGGTGCTTAAGATGGATATCTTCAATTACCTCAACACCTGTACAGATCAATTCGATTTTATTTTCGCCGGACCACCTTATGCATTAGGACCAATAGATGAGATTCCCAGAATCATCGTCAGCAAGAAACTGGTTGCTCCCAAAGGCATATTTATACTGGAGCACACCCCAAGAAACGATTACCAGAAATTTGAAGGTTTCAGTTTTGCGAGGAATTACGGAACAACGGTGTTTAGTTTTTTTGGAGACGGGCAGTAGGAATTCTATTTAGCTTTCGTTGCGTCGCACACTTGTAGTGCAGTTTTTCATAAAGATAAGTTGAACATTTGAATCAGAAATGACCATGTAAATTTATAGGATTAGGTTTGCATCAACATTATAACCTGTTGCTTTGAGTTCTCGTAGTATCTCAAATTTCCACTTTTCTTGCTCATCGTAAGGAATAAAGATTACACCTTGGTAATCAGATGGAAACTCAAAGTTCTCACTTGTTTGATGTAAAGCAACAACTTTATCTCTTCCTAACTTTCCGAGAAAAAAACCTAATTCTAATATAACATTTTGTCTTGCTCGGAATTTGCCTTTCGCCACCGTTTCTTTAACCGAAAACCCAATATCGTCTGTCGAAAGCAAAACAATGGCAAATGAGACGTCTGAGTGATCAGAGAACTTCTCTATAATAGTTCTTCCTCTATTTGCTTGCTCATGTAAAATTATTGGACTTAGTCCTAATTTTTCTGTCAAACGAGCTACAGCTTGCTTCATTTCATTATTATGACCATGAAC
>JANPIB010000043.1:0-1746 GCA_031424775.1 Chitinophagales bacterium
CGAAAAGCAAACGATCTACCTGCGCAGCTTGTCAAGAAAAATATGGGGGTTTTTTGAAAACTTTGTTACAGCAGAAGATAATTGGCTACCGCCGGATAACTACCAGGAAGAACCGGTTGAAAGGGTAGCCCACCGGACTTCTCCAACCAATATTGGGTTGTCATTATTATCTAACCTTACTGCGTATGATTTTGGCTATCTCACTTCCACCGAACTTGTGAAGCGTACCAGCAATACTATCCATACCATGCAGCGAATGGAAAAATATCGCGGGCATTTGTATAACTGGTACGATACTATTTCTTTAGAACCATTATTACCAAAATATATTTCTTCGGTTGACAGTGGAAACATGGCTGGGCATCTTATTACTTTGAAACAAGGGCTGCTGGCACTGCCCGATGATGCAATAGTGCAGGAAAGTTTTTTTAAAGGATTGATTGATACCGTAAATGTGTTGCTTGAACATGCTGCCGACAAAGAAGTGCTGTTGAATTTTCGTGATGATTTGGAAAAAAATTACAAGGATAAACTACATAACATTAAAGAAATAAAAGAGTATTTCGATCAGCTGGAGATTTCTTTTACAAGTATACTGTCACTAGAAACCGGAGTTGATGAACATGAACAAAGATGGTCTCAAAAAGTAATGTACCAAATTTCTCAACAGAGAAATCAATTAGATGCACTAGTACCATGGCTTTTATTTTCATCAGTACCTCCAAAGTATGAAACATTTATTGCTGAATTTCCTCCGGTTCCTTCGTTAAAAGATATTGCCTTTGCAGAGCAGCGTTTTTTAGACACAAAACATTCTTTTTCTGCTGTAAATAATGATGCGGATAATGATTGGCTCACCAAATTCAGTGCAGCACTGGCAGCATCATCTAGCCATGCCACGGAAGTTATAACTGCCATTGAAATACTTGCCGGGCATTGCATGGAACTTTCAAATATGGATTATGATTTTCTGTTTGACAGGTCACAGAATTTATTATCAATAGGCTATCATGCAGAGGATCGAAGAAGAGATAATGGCTTTTATGATCTGCTGGCTTCCGAAGCCAGGTTAACAACCCTTGTAGGTATAGCACAAGGTAAATTACCGCAGGAAAGCTGGTTTGCATTAGGCAGGCAGCTCACCAGCCAGGGTGGTGCACCTGTACTGCTTTCGTGGGGCGGTTCAATGTTCGAATACCTGATGCCGCTGCTGGTAATGCCCACTTACGAAAAGACCTTAATGGATCAAACATACAAGGCGGTTGTGCGAAAGCAAATTGAATATGGGAACAAACATTCCATTCCATGGGGCATGTCCGAGTCCGGGTATAACATGTTGGATGCTCACCTCAATTATCAATACAGATCATTTGGTGTTCCGGGTATAGGTTTTAAAAGAGGTTTGGGAGAAGACCTGGTGATCTCACCTTACTCTACTGTAATGGCATTGATGGTAGCGCCTAAAGATGCGTATAGCAATTTGCAGGTTATGAAAGAGGAAGGCTATGAAGGTGAGTATGGCTTTTACGAAGCCATTGATTATACTGCTACCCGTTTACTGAAAAAACAAAAAAGTGTGATAGTTAAATCTTTCATGTCGCACCACCAGGGTATGTCTTTTCTTGCACTTTCTTACTTGCTTAATAATCGACCAATGCAAAAAAGATTTGAATCTGAGGTGCATTTAAAATCGACATTGCTATTATTACAGGAACGAATTCCAAGGGTTACTACTTTCTATTCTCC
>JANPIB010000044.1:0-22696 GCA_031424775.1 Chitinophagales bacterium
ATTATATATTTTGCTTTGGGATACTGCTAATTAAGGGTGTTGAACTTATTTTAACATATAAGGGACGATATTTCTACAATTTTGAGTGAACTTACACGTTCAGATTAAAATAAGACTCCATGGATCAGCACTTACTTCAAACCGAGATAGACCAGCTAACAGGTAGCATTAAACAAGAAAATGAAGAATACTTTGAAGCGATCACCCGCAAAAAAGATTTCACTGCTGCTAGAAATATCAAATTAAAGATCAACTCGTTACAGAAGAACCTGAGCAGTAGAATGAATATGCTGAACGGTGGATCTAACTAGAGATTGCCCATCGTTATTGGCCTTGTAGCCCTTCATTTCGAAAACCTGAAGTGTACGACGCAACGAAAGTTCATGGTTGCACCTTAGCCGGCTTACAAAGATAAAATTCCACAAATCTTCTCTTCCATTCATGGTACGACTTTGGGTTTAACTAACCTGAACGGAATTTAAGTACCATTAGAAAGGAAATGATATGAAGAAGATTTTTGCCCTCCTGATTGGCTGTGGAACAGCTCTGTCAGCGTTTAGCCAAACACAATCTACACCGGCAACTCAAAGTTACTCAGTTATAACTCCAATGAGTAATGAGCACTTTTCTACACTGCTTAGAAAAGTAAGAAATCATGTAAAAAATAATTCGAGATATGAAGCTGCACTGGCTGTAGTTAATGATACGAACAATCATTTCAATACTTCACAACTAAAAATGTTGTTGGAGTCTTTTGAAGGTGACGAGCAAAGACTTACACTTGCTACACAAGCATTTACAGGTGTGAGTGATAAATTGAACTATGCTACACTGGCTAACGTTTTATCAATTCAGGCTAATAAAGATGCCTTGGCATCATTTATCATAAGCCAGGATAGAACAACAACTGTATATAGCTATAGTGAATCATTTAAAACACCAATGGATGATGCAAATTTCAGCACTACCATCAGTGACATTGAAAAGCAATGGCAGGAAGGAGCAAGACTCAGTACTATTATAGATGTGCTTGATAAGCAGAGCAGCTATTTTACGTCAGCACAGGCTAAGCAATTGATCAGCCTTGTGTATGATGAAAGCAGTAGGCTGCACCTTGCAAAAGCAGCTTACAGCAAAGTGATCGATCCTGAAAATTTTAGCCTGATGTATGAGCTGATCACTCCTGCGGAAATGCTAAAAAATTTAAAAACATACATCGGTGCAAATGCTCACAGCATTTCAATGGTTCACAACAGTGGAAAGATAGCTTTGACCGATGCAGCTTTCGTCAACCGATTAACTGTAACAAAAAATCATTTCAGAAACAAAAGCATCATTAAAGACGTAAATAACTTCTTTGCTGATGGAAACAATTATTTTACGAGTTACCAGTCAAGACAAATGATATTATTGATCAATGGCGAGAGTGATAGATTAAATGCAGCAAAAGCAGCTTATAGAGGAATTACAGATCCGTCAAATTTTGCAGCACAGATGAGTGACTTGTTCAACTCACAAAAAAGCAGGGACGAGTTGCAGACATACATTGATAATTACAGAGGTTAATATAATCACAGATAAATCGGAGAAGTCCTGCTATTTGGCAGGACTTTTTTGTTGCTGACTTGCAATATCTTCAGCAGAGATGTTGAAGATGAACATGGTGTATTTGTAATGATCAACAGGCTCAAAATCCAAAAGCCATAAATACTTTTTCTTTGGAGAGACAGGTCCTTCATCAAGGAGTTCCACCATCTGCACAACATACTTCCCAGGCTTTGCACTGTTAGGAGGAATTTGAACATCTGGATGTACCGCTAAATACACAGTAGTTGAGTTTTCGTTTTGTCCGTAATCGATACTTGAATCTCTAATCTTGCGGAATGCATTTTTCTTATCCCAAAGAATTTCGTTAGTATAAGCGATAAGATTTGGGAAATATGACCCAACACATATAAGCATGTAACCAAAAAATAACCATGCTGTAGGTGTTGCATATTTAAATCTGCTTTCCCAATATTTTAATACTGCGGCAATACCAATGAAGAGTAAAGGATAGATTAGTAGAAAATGTCTGAATCCTATTTGAAGTGGATTAAAGAAACTTAGGATGAAAAAGAAGAAGAGTGCCGGCCAGACGAACCAGATATATTCTTTGATGATACGCAGATATCTAAGTCGGAGAAGTAACGTCACAATACCAATAACAACTAAGAGCAGAATTGAAATGGGAATTTTATAGAACCCAGTAAATAAGTAGTAATACCAAAAACCACCATGGTGCTTCAGGTTTCCATTCACGAAAACACCGGGATAGGAACTTTCAAGTTTACCAGCACCGATCTCAGCATGATACAGAAGCAGATCAAGTGACGCAACATAATTTGCAGGAACTGGAACTGGAATTTTATTGATTAGATGACTAGATGCAAGTGATTTGAAAGCTGAGCTGAAGAATTGGATTTGATCTAGAGAGTGCAAAGTATGTTTACCGAAATAAGCAAGGTTTATTATGGTAACAGCAATTACTAGCGTCAAGCTTCCGTAAACAAGAAGTGGCTTTAGCTTGAATCGGAGGTTACCCGCTAACAACAACAATACATAAAGAAGTACAAGACAAGGCAGCAAAAACAAAAGCGAAGCCTTACAAACGAAGCTGATACCAAGCCACTGTGCAAAAGCAAGAAAATGCTTTCGTTGTCTTTCTTCATAAAATCTGAAAAGATGATACATCGTTGCAACTAAACATGCACCGGTTGCCATGTCTGAAGTGATGATCATTGAAAAGCTGATGATTGTTGGATCGAAAAGGAAGAAGAGAACTGGTAATATCCAGGCTTTGGCCCCGAACAATCTTCTGATCCATACAAACAAGTATATAGCAATGATGATGGTGTAGATGACCATAAATGGTCTTCCATCTTTTACATCCTGTATTCCATTGTCAGTTGCTTTATAATTGGGATGTTGAATTTGTTTGACAATTCTTGGGATAAGTGCAACCGCTACAACTGGTGATTTACTATCGTACAAAGGATTGTCCCGTTCAACATTACCATGAGCCCAACGTGCAGCATAAGTATAGTAATCAGGTTCGTCAACAGTGATGCCTTCCATTGAAATGTGAACTGCAGCAACTACAATATGCACCAACAAAAAAGCCAACAGTAATAACCGTTGACCTTTCCAATATTGTTTGGTGAAATATTGTTTCATGAATAACAAATATCGTAGCGTATCAAGTAAGAAACCGCAAAGAACCCAAAGTATTTCGCAAATGAACGCTAAGATGAAATACTTATCGGAAACGAACATTGAATCCTAAAGGAAACGAAGTATCAAAGGAACGCAAAGCTGAGATAAGAACTAAAAGTACAAGAGTGCGACGCAACGGAAGAATCATTACTGACCTGCAGCTGGTATCACAAAAGACTTCCTACTTCTGTAAAGCCACTTTTCCAAAGTTTAGAAATTCGGAAAAGTTAAGGATGAGCATTAATCTAACTTCAGTACTGCCAGGAAAGCTTCTTGCGGAATTTCCACATTTCCAATTTGCCTCATTCGCTTTTTACCTTCTTTCTGCTTCTCCAAAAGTTTACGCTTTCGGCTGATATCACCACCATAACATTTTGCTGTTACATCTTTACGCATTGCACTGATGGTTTCTCTTGAAATAACCTTCGCTCCTACTGCAGCCTGTATGGCAATCATAAACTGCTGGCGAGGCAACAACTCTTTCAACTTCTCACAAAGCCGTCTTCCAAAATCCTGTGATCGGCTTCGATGGATCAATGCACTTAATGCATCCACCTTTTCAGCATTGAGAAGGATGTCCATTTTTACAATATCTGCATCACGATAACCGATAGGATGATAATCGAACGATGCATATCCTCTAGTAGAAGATTTCAATTTATCATAAAAATCAAAAACGATCTCTGTCAAAGGCATTTCAAACATCAACTCAACTCTTGTTGTGGTAAGGTAGCTTTGATTGATAAGGTTACCTCTTTTACCAAGACAAAGCGTCATGATATTACCAATGTATTCAGGAGTGCTGATAATCTGAGCCTTAATGAATGGCTCTTCGATCCTGGCTAACTTTACAGGATCTGGCATTTGAGATGGATTATTAACGATCAGCTTCTCATCTCTTGTTGTATGAGCAATAAAACTAACGTTCGGAACTGTTGTGATAACTGTTTGATTGAACTCTCTCTCCAATCGTTCCTGGATGATCTCCATGTGCAGTAATCCTAAGAATCCACAACGGAAACCAAAGCCAAGTGCTTCGGATGTTTCGATCTCATAAGTAAGAGATGCATCGTTTAGTTGGAGTTTATCCATACACTCTCTCAACTCAGCAAAATCTTCAGTAACAACAGGGAATATCCCAGCAAACACCATCGGCTTAACTTCTTCAAAGCCTTTGATACTTGGTGCTGGTGTTGAAGTTAGTGTAATGGTATCTCCTACCTTGATCTCTTTTGCGTTTTTTATACCGGTGATGATGTAACCAACATCTCCTGTACTCACTTCGGCTTTGGGTTCTAATCCTAATTTTAAAATGCCTACCTCGTCTGCTCCGTAAGTATTGCCTGCATGTACAAACTGAACCTGGTCTCCTTTTCTGAGTACTCCATTAAACACACGGAAATAAGCAATAATACCTCTGAAACTATTGAATACACTATCAAATATCAATGCCTGTAATGGAGCTTGTATATCTCCTTTCGGTGCAGGAATTCTCTTTACGATTGCCTCAAGAATTTCCTCAATACCAATTCCGCTTTTCCCGCTTGCTAAAAGTATGTCTTCGTCTTTACAACCAATAAGATCAATGATCTGATCTTTCACTTCAGGTATCATTGCACCTTCCATATCGATCTTGTTGATTACCGGAATGATTTCAAGATCATTATCCAAAGCGAGGTAAAGATTACTGATGGTTTGAGCCTGGATACCTTGTGAGGCATCAACAAGCAACAAAGCACCTTCACAAGCTGCTAATGCACGGCTCACTTCATAACTAAAATCAACGTGACCGGGTGTATCAATCAAATTGAAAATATATTTTTCACCGCCAAGCACATATTCCATTTGAATTGCGTGGCTTTTGATGGTGATGCCCTTTTCTCTTTCCAGGTCCATGTCGTCCAGCACCTGATTCATCATATCACGATGGCTGATGGTCTTTGTATGTTCCAAAAGCCTGTCTGCCAGTGTACTTTTACCGTGGTCAATATGAGCTATAATACAGAAATTCCGAATGTGTTGCATAAGAGCGGCAAAGATACTGTGCCACAACGATTTTAAGGGGATTTAACAAGTTGAATTATCAAGGTTTTGCATACCTGTTGTACACTTCAGCGAATCGTTTTCCAATTACTTCAGCAGAATATTTCTCTTTTGTTATTCGGATGATTTCCTCTTTAACGAAAGAATGTTGATTATTAATGATTTTCAACATGCGATCTGCCAACAGCTCAGGATGGTGCAATGGAACTTTAAAGCCTGTTATTCCTTCCTGAACATTCTCCTCAAAAACGGGAAAATCACTGGTAATCACCGGAACACCACAAGCATTGGCTTCCACTATCACACAACCGAAGGTTTCATAGTTGCTGTAGAGGATGAGAGCGTCTGAACTTGCAACAAGTTCTCGCAATTGAGTCTGTGGCACTTCCTTATGAAAAGAAATAGTGCTACTTAAACCTTCATCGTTTATTTTCTGAAGGTATTTCGGATTAGAAGGTGCTACAATGGAAAGATGAAAGTTGGTTGTGCTGCTCAATAAAATTTTACAAGCAGATAGAATCTTATCAAAGTTTTTTTGAAAGGAAAGGGTGGATATATGAATGAAGTGGACAATTTGGGTTGGGGCTTTATCTATAGGTTGAAAAAGGTTTGTATCAACCAAATTGGGAATTATTGAATAGTTTCTATATTGAAAATGTATCCTAATCTGTTCAGCCAAATATTTTGAAACCGTTGTAACATGTGCTGCATGATTAAAAAGTCTTTTCATATATTGCTTCTGGAAAGCAGAAAGGGTTTTGAACTCATGTTCGGCAGCTTGGAGATAACCAGTCCATTGTTCTGAAACAAGAAGTGGTATATTGTCCTTTTTTGATTTAAGCAAAGCAAACCATCCATGCTTAACTATTACATGAGCATGAATGAGTGAAGGTTTGCCATGATTCGATATGATTTGCTTATACCCTTTGAATAAACACTTTAACTGCAACCAAACTGACCTTACCTTTTCTATTGTGTTGACAGCACTCCTAGATGAATAGTAATAAACATAAGTTTCATAGTGCTCAGAAACTTTATCGTGCTGTAGTTCAATTTTGCCGGCAGAAAGACGCTCATCTTTCACTACAAACAAAACTTTTACAGGAAAGTGTGCTGATGCTGCTCTTGCATGTCGCTCAATAAAATCTCCTGCAAGAAAATTTACTTTAGAAGGAAACCAACCCGGTATGAGTAACACGTATCTCATCCGGTGATCTTTTTCAATTGCTGTTTCAGAAAATGGAAGTCAGATCTTTTTGGGATAAAAAATTCTGTGCTACGCAGTTGATACTCTTTCAGAAATCTGCTCAACAGAAAAAGCATATATGAACAGTAAGCAATTGTACTAATGATGGCTGCAGCTATCATTCCATAACGAAAAGTAAGAAAGTAGTTTCCAACTAAAACGATCACTACAGATAATATTCCGCCGTAGATATTGATCTTCACATTACCCTTACCTGAAAAATATGCTGCCAGTAAAACCATCACTGACAAAGCCCATATACCGGGCAAGATCAACAGCGTTGGCAAATACATACGATCGAAAGTTTCTCCGTAAACAAAAGGGAACAACCAACCTCCTACCAGTGCAACAACAGCAATCAGGATAATGTATAGTACTGTAAATCCTCTTGACAACAGAGCAAGTGTATCTCTCACATTCTGCCTGTCAATCTCTGAAGCAGTTTGTGGAAATACGGCACTTGCAATGATCTGGGGTAAGATCAATAACATCTGTCCATGTTTGGAAACCTGGATATAGTTACCCAGATCGTATCCATCTTTAGATGAAACAGGACTATGACGTACAAACCAATAATCAGCACGATACACTAAAAAGAAAACAATGTTTGCTGCTAAAGCTAAAAACGCATACCTGAACAATAATCTATGCTCAGCAAAAGAAGGAAATGAAATGTTACGCCAGCTATTATTTTTGATTGAGTAAGCCAGGAATAATGAAACACCAACCACTAAAAAAAATGTAAAATAAACGTTCATCGATTTATACAGATCGAAGCCCCATTGCTGACAGAATATCAGAAAGGCAATCAGCAATATGTTTAAGACAATCATGATGATGTTCGGCAGAAAAAAATTCCGCTGAGCATAGAACATGGAGGCAAAGAAGTTAAGTAGCAAAATTCCAGCAATGTAGGTTAATGCAAAAAACAGGTATTGGTTCTTAGTGATGGCATCTTCATTTTTGATCTCACCAAAATAAATATTCACTACAGCGTAAATGATCAACGATACTACTCCAGTCCAGAAGATTGACATCCAAACCAGTTTATTATCATTGATCTTTTTGTTAGATGCATAGTAAGTAACAGAAGACTCCATACTGAAACTTGCCACCAATAACATCAGGCTAAACCAATTTGTAAGATAATAGACCCAACCTGCACCACTTGCTTTCAAGTATCTTGAAAGCACCACGTTCAATACAAGAATCGTGAGAAAATAAATGCCACGCCACAAAACACTTTGCACTAACAGCCTGTGAAAATTCATCGATCAACTTTGGGAACGGCTAAAATACGATAGTTTATTCCTGTATTTTTGAAATAGTATGGCTTTGCGTTCTAAATTCAATCGAAGGGCTCAGATCAATCAAGAGACTGGTTTGGGGCTTAACAGTTCTAACAATACTGAACGTTTTTTTGACAAAAACGGTGATCCTCATATAAAGATCAAAGGCAACAGTTTCTTCAACAGGCTTAGCATTTATCAAACAATGCTAAAGATGCCAATGTGGAAATTCTTGTCGCTGATTGTTTGTGTCTACTTACTCGTAAATCTTTTCTTTGCTACGATCTACTTTACTATCGGAATTGATAAGCTTGGAGGCATGGACTCAAAAACGCTTCACGGAAAATTCTGGGAAGGTTTCTTTTTTAGTGCTCAAACCTTATCAACTGTTGGTTACGGTCATGTTTATCCTTTAGGATTTACAGCAAATGCAGTTGCAGCTACAGAGTCATTATTGGGTTTGTTAATGTTTGCTGTAGCTACAGGTTTGATGTATGGAAGATTTTCTAAGCCGAAAGCTTACATCATGTTTAGCGAGAATGCTGTGTTCACTCCGTTTAAGGGAGGTATAGCCTTAATGTTTAGAATGGCTCCGTTTAAAAAGCATTACCTGACTGATGTAGAGGTGAAGGTTACTTTAGGTGTAAGAACTGTGGAAGATGGGGTTGAAAAGAATCAGTTCTTCAGCATTAAACTTGATATCTCAAAAGCCAACACACTAACACTTAACTGGACACTCGTTCATGTAGTTGATGAGGATAGTCCGTTTTATGGATTGGCAAAAGAGGATATACTTCAATTACAACCGGAGTTGCTGGTATTTGTAAAAGGTTATGATGATGAGTATTCAAATACTGTTATTGCCAGGACATCATACACTCATCACGAACTGATATTTGGTGGCAAATTCAAACCCATGTACTATCCTAGTGAGGAAAGAAAGCACACAATAATGGATCTGGGTATGCTGAATGATTTTGATCGTATTGAACTTCCGGAAATGGTTTACTCCCAAAACTTAACGGAGTAATTCATGCAGTTTGCATCTTTCTCATTCTGGAGCACCTTTCCAATCTTTTCTCGCTCAGGCAAACTTATTGTTTCTTCAATTAATGGGAATAGTACTCGCTCTTCAAATCTTATGTGATCATCCAGTTTTTTTCTGAGTTCATCAATTGTTTGATGAGTTGGATTGAGAGAGATTTCATTGATAATAGATTTCAGTTCGTAGTGTTCCTGAATCATTCGCTCTAACGGATTTTCCAGTTGATGATATTTATCCTTCAGTGGAATTAAGTATCGCTCCTCCATATCAAAATGATGCTGAAGATCTTTATACCAGAAATGCTGAACGAAATCTCTCATGACTTCCGGTTCGGCTAGCTTTGCTACTCCTTTATGTAACAGAAGGCAAAACAGCAACCCATTGTGATGCTGACGACTTAAAGGCTGCAACTCTTCAGTCCGTTTAATTGGCATTGACTAGTTTAATGCATTTATGATTTGAACAAATTCTGCTGCGTTCAATGAAGCTCCACCAACCAAACCTCCATCAACATCTTTCTGAGAAAACAACTCAGCTGCATTGCTGCCTTTTACACTTCCTCCATAAAGAATAGAAATGTTCTCAGCTACTTCACTTCCATATTTTGCAGCAAGTTGTTCACGAATAAATGCATGTATTTCCTGGGCTTGATCTGAACTAGCTGTTTTACCTGTACCTATAGCCCAGATTGGTTCGTAAGCAATTACGATTTGCTGAAGCTGCTCTGCAGATAGGTGATAAAGCGATTCCTCTAATTGCTTTGCCACAAAATCATTTTGCGTATTTGCCTCACGAATATTCAAAGGTTCGCCACAGCAAAAAATAGGATGAACGTTATTCTCTAAACAGATATTGATCTTCTCAGCCAGCAATTGATTGCTTTCATTGAAGTATTCTCTTCTTTCTGAATGCCCGAGGATCACATACTGAATATTCATGGATGTGAGCATCTCCACACTCACTTCACCCGTATAAGCACCAGATTTCTTGCTGTAACAGTTTTGGGCAGCAACAAAAACATGCTTCTTTCCACCCAACTTACTGCTAGCCATTTGCAGGTATGGTGAAGGCACTGCAAAAACAGCCTGTTGATCTTCCTTCAAGTCATGTGGTGTAGCGATCAGTTCATCTATTAGTTTCTCAGCTTGTTGGTAGGTCAGATTCATTTTCCAGTTAGCTGCAGCAATCTGTTTTCTCATGGCAATAGGTCTTAAGATTTAAAGTGTTCAAAGATATAGGTCAGTACATTTTCCTGGGTTGCTGAAAGTTCTATTCCCTTCAGATTTTTCCAGTTTCGAATATCTCGTAATGCTTTAGCCATATCATAATTGCTTTTTTCAACAACTCCCCAACTGAAGTTTGGCAGATGCTTCGGCAGTAAATACTCTCCAAACACATTACAACAAACACCAAACATAGAACCCGTGTTGATAGAACTATTAATGGCGGTTCTTGTAAAATCTCCCATGATTAAACCACACTTATTGCCAACCATTTCCTGGCTGGTTTGCTCAAAATCCTGCATGTGAATGTCGCCAGCAGTATTTTTCAGGTTGCTATTACTTGTTCCTGCTCCAAGATTACACCACTCACCCACTACTGCATGACCTAGATATCCATCATGGGCTTTACTGCTGTAGCCGAAGATCACTGAACTGCGGATCTCGCCTCCCAAAACTGAATACGGACCTGCTGTTGTAGCTCCATAGATCTTCGTTCCCATTTTTACCACAGAACCTTCACCTAATGCAAATGGACCTCTTATGAAAGAACCTTCCATAATTGTTACGTTCTTTCCAATATAGATCGGACCGGTAGATGCATTTAAAACTGCATGTTCAATTGAACAACCTTCTTCAATATATACTTCGCTGGCATTGATGAGGTGAGTTGATTCAGCCGTTTGTACGCCAAACTTTTCTTTTGCCACCAACGTAAACTGTGAACGAAGCACTTCATCGTTCAGCTGGAAAATATGCCATGGATATTCTATTCGTTTTAAACCGGTAACCTTGATTACTTCTCCTTTTCCTGATTCGGAGTACGCCACAGTGCCTTTTTCGGTTTGTATAACTTGGTCTGGTTTCAGATCAATTAGTTTCTGCACCAGTTCAGTTGTTGGTAAAATGGAGGCATCAATGTAAATATGATCTCCTTGAGGAATTGGAGAATACAGCGGTTGCAGGTATGGCTCTGTTTTTACAAACACTTCGTGTTCAAGCAGTTTTTCCCACCACTCTTTTAGTGTGAAAATGCCGATACGCATATCAGCGACAGCCCTGGTGTAGGTTAGCGGAAAAAGTTTACTTCGGTCAGCGGTGTCGTAGAGAACAAATGCCATCAAAAAAGTTTGGTTGAAGATAAGCTGCTCTTCGAAACTTTCAGTTTCGGAAGCATATTCTGTCGCTTAAAGCGACAAAATATTACTGCGGAACTAGAAATTCCGCAGAGCTAATAAATAAAGAACAGAACGTACAAGTGAGTAACACAAGAGAAGCTGAACGGAGCATTGCAGCTGGCTAAATCAAAAAAACCGCCCCTTCTTTCGAAGAGGCGGAAAAAAAATCAACTATGAAAAACGTTGGAAAATTACTTTTTCTTCTCGTAACGCTTCTTGAACTTGTCAATACGACCTGCCGTATCTACCAGCATATTCTTACCAGTATAAAACGGGTGAGAAGTATTAGAAATCTCAAGCTTTACAAGAGGGTATTCGTTACCATCTTCCCACTTAAGCATTTCTTTTGATGCAGTGGTTGACTTTCCAAGGAAAGCTTCGCCATTACTCATGTCTTTGAAAATCACAAAACGATAACCTTCTGGATGGATTCCCTGTTTCATATTCTAAATTTTAGGGTGCATGGGTTTTGCCATGCAGTTTTTAAAGAGGTGCAAAGCTAAGGGTATTACTGCTGAGGTCAAAATAAAAATGCTCTTAAAATGAGATAATACAGGCTTTAACGCTTTGTGGCATCGTCTGTTGCGTCGCAATCACTTCATCGTTCCAAACTTATGGCATCAATTGAAAATCAACAACTTGAACTATCATCGTACTCTCACCACTTACCATTCACGCCTCACGACCTTAGCTCTTCATATTCACATACTGCAGCGGCATTCCAAGGTTACCATTTTTGCATAAAGCGATCACTTCCTGAAGGTCGTCGATCTTTTTACCGGTAACTCTTACAATATCATCCATAATCTGAGTCTGAACTTTTAGCCCGGCATCTTTGATCAGTTTCACTACTTTCTTAGCATCTTCCTGTTTCAAGCCATTTTTAACCGGAATCTCCTTTTTCACCACCTTACCACTTGGGTAAGCATCTTTCTCGAAGTTGAAGGCAGAAACATCAATGTTTTGTTTCATAGCCTTACTGATGATCACATCAATCACCTGCTTCATTTTCATATCGCTTTCTACTTCCACCTTTACGATGTACTCTTTCTTGTCCAACTCAATTTCCACCGGAGAACCTCTGAAGTCAAAACGGTTGGCAATCTCCTTTTTTACGGTGTTAATTGCATTATCCAGAGTTTGCAGATCAACTGAACTTTCAATATCGAATGATGGCATGGCAGGTAATTTTGAGGTGATTGATAGTTGGCAAATGTATAAACAATCACTAAATCGGTACATTGAGTTATGAACCTACCAAAATTCTATTGGCGTTCCTGGCTAATTCCAAGTCTCCTTATACTTATTGGAAATATCGTTTATATCGTTTACGAGAATAATTGGGGGGCTGGAAAGAACTATAAGAGCGAATGGCTAGACAACGAAACAATTAATATTGTAGTAATACAAACGGTTATTCTAAATGCACTCCTTTTTGCAGTGCTGATGTCGCCAATGTTTCTAATGAAATTCTCAGCAATCCAGAAACATATTCTACCCCAATTTTTAGCTTGGTTTGCATTACCTGTAGGTTGGGCATTAATAGTTTGCTATAAAATCAAACTGTATGAGAAGGTTAATTCCAATAACCTTTGGGTAGCGACAATGACATTACCCTATATCATTTCCATTATCATTTCATTCATATACTGGAAAAAAAAGACCCTGGTAGAAACCAGGGTCGTCCCTATATAATGCACATGAGAGAAAAAACTTAGTTCTGTTGCCCACCACCTCCGGCACGACTTTGCTCTTCATCAGATCCACCTCTTTTTCTTTGTTGTTGCTGTGTACCTTTTCCAAACCTGAAGTTGAATGAAACGATAAACCTTCTGTTATCCCATCTGCTGTTGATACTGGTGGTAAACTGGTCCATTTCTGTAGTTCCACGAAATTTCATCAGCCAAAAAGGGTCACGGGCATTGATTCTGATGGTTCCAGCACCTTTCAGCACTTGTTTACCAAGTCCAAGTGAAAACATTCCCATCGGCTGAGCCAATATCACACTACTATTAAAGTTCTTATAGTTATAAAATCCACTCACCTCACCTGTCCAACCTTTACCAAAGTTGAAGTTGTTGCTAACGTTAGCGTTGAATGAAGTGAAGGTAACATCAATCTTTTCTGTACCGATCACACCTTCGTAGCTGTTGTTGTAGATGTTGGTGAAAAAGTTCACTGCCCACCATTTTTTCAATGGCTGATTCCAACTGATAGCCAAACCGATGTTTGTTCTCTTAGCCACATTGTCTTTTACCTGGAAAGTGGTTGGATAAGGATTGCTTGGTAGTTTCTCCGTTTTTATCAGGTCGTTGATAATGTCCGTCGTCTTTGTATAATTCGTTGCGATATTCAATCTGCCTTTGTAGTTATAGCTGAACTCAACATTGTGACTAAACTGAGGCTGCAACAGTGGATTTCCCTGCCTGTGAGTATAAGCATCTAATGGATATTGGAAAGGATTGAGATCCTGGTAACCCGGTCTTTCAATTCTTCTGCCGTAGCTCAATCCCAGTGTGTTGTTGTCGTTGATCTTGTAACTGAAGAAAGCTGTTGGGAACACTTTGGTGTATTCTCTTTCGAATCTTTCGTTCTTCACTACCTGGTAACCTTTCACCTGTGTTTGCTCTACTCTCAAGCCCAATTGAATACCTAATTTCTTCACCTGTCGATTTACATTCAGATAAGCTGCATTGATATTCTCTTCGTATAAGAAATGATTGCTTCTTGAATCGTTCAGCCATTTTGCCTGTGCCGAGTTATAGTAAGTGTACTGAGCATCATTATCAGTCTTAACACGGCTCACCTTAACACCAGCTTCGAGTCTTCCTTCTTTACCTAACGGCTGACTATAATCTGATTTGAAGGTGTAGATGTCAATGTTGGCTGGCAGATATCCATTCAGCATGATGGGATTTTCCTGTCCTGTAGTCGGAGTTGCTAATGAACCATCTGGATTATAGAGATAGTTGTAGTTGAACTGTTTTCCTTTAGTACGATACATCACATAATCTGCATCTGCTGTGATCTCAGCACCCTTCTTATTCAATACTTGTTTGAAGTTGATATTCCCGCCAAGGTTTGTCCAGGGATCGTTTGTTTCAGAGATTGATCTGTTTACACGATCCAGTTGATGGCTGGCATTGTATATTTTGTTTACACCTTCTGTCTTGAATTTTCTTACGTCAAAATTTCCTGTAACAACAGCTCCGATAGTCGTTTTCTTAGATGCAAATACATCAGCTCCTAATTTGAAGTTGTGCGGATAACCTGAAAATCTTCCGAAAGTGCTCTGATCGAAGTATTGGTAGAACGATGAATTCTTATCGTTACGAAACTGACGGGTAATATTAAGCTCGTTGAACCCTTCCCAGTATGCAAAACCGTAGTTACCGAAAAAGTTCACCTTATTTTTTCTCCAGTTAAAGTTTACTCCGCTGGTGTTCTTGAAGTAATTAGCGAAGATGGCACTGTTGTTTACACTTCCGTTGAAGCCGTTGGCTTTGCTTTTCTTTGTTTTGATGTTGATCACACCGGAGTTGCCTGCAGCATCAAACTTTGCAGAAGGCTGAGTCATGATCTCGATCTGGTCTAATTGATTTGATGGCATGTTCCTGAGAAAATTCGCCAGATCCTGACCGCTAAGAAAAGTTTGCTTTCCATCAATCAAAATAATAACACCAGACTTTCCTTTAACGCTAATATTGTCGTTATTATCTACCACAATACCTGGAGACTTTTCCAACACTTCCAAAGCCGACAAACCAGTGTTTGAGGGTGAAGCATCAACATTCACCACGGTTTTATCAATCTTATTTTCAATCAATGGTCTTTTAGATACTACCTCAACATTTCCAAGATCACCCGCAGCCGCTTTTGGAGTTAAGGAACCTACATCAACGGTTTGCTTTGCAGGTGTGATCTCCAAAACATCTGACTTCAAATTTGCATAACCTGTGGCTGCAACGGTAATGATGAATTTACCTTCAGGAATTCTTTCAAATTCAAACGCTCCATTTTTATCTGAGACACTTACTTTAACTAAAACCTGGTTCTCAGCTTTCAATAATGAAACTGTTGCAGCTTCTATTGCTTTTCCTTCAGCGTTCTTTAGTAAACCAGTCACCTTTCCAATTTTGGTTTGAGCCTGTACCATTATTGAGGCTACCAATAAAACGAGAGTAAATATTCTTTTCATAAAACAGAGTTGTGGTGTTGTGCAGATCAAAAATGTAGAGGTGTATCTGTTAAGAATAGCTAAAATGGATAAACGGAAACTTTGTTGGGATAACAGGAAAACAAAAACTCCGCTGTGTGATGAGCGGAGTTTTTTTATTTTGTTTATTAATTTCCGCCTCCAACTCTACCTGCTTCTTCACTTGCACCACTGTTTCTTTTGCTTTGCGATGCTTTCAATTTTCCTTTGGTAAAACGATAGGTGAACCCAATATTTAATACTCGGCTATCTCTTCTTTCCTGGAAAGAAGCATCCACCATTCCGTATTTAGTTGTGGCTCTGAACTGTTGCGAGTAGAACACATCACGAATATTGAATCGTAAGGTTCCCTGTCCTTTCATGATCTGTTGCGTATAACCTAGTGCTATCATTCCAACTCCTTTTGCCCTAATCACTCCTTCCAAACCTGCAGTTCTATACCAACCGCTGATCTCAAAAGTTCCGGTCTTGCTAGTTTTGAATTGCTGAGAACCGTTAAACATTACTGTAGTTGCATCAACACTTACAAAACCTCCGTTAATAATACCATTGAACTTGTTGTAAAATGCATTCACATAAAGATTACTTGTCCACCATTTAGTTATTGGCATACCTGCACTAACTGCAATTCCATACTGCTGCTGGTTAGCGATATTCTGCTGCTTTACATAAGTCAGCGTATCGTCTGTGATCTGCTCAATAACCGGTGCAATAATGTCAGTTGTTTTTGTATAGTTAAGCGTTGTAGTGAGAAATCCTTTGTAGGTGTGGCTCAACTCAACGTTATGACTGAACTGAGGTTTCAGGTTTGGATTTCCTTGCTGGTAAGTGTATTTATCCAGGAACTCAATAAAAGGATTGAGGCTTTCATAATTAGGACGGCGAATTCTTCTCCCGTAATTCAATCCGAAGTTATTTTTATCGTTAAGCTTGTATTGTAAGAATGCGGTAGGAAAAAGTTGAGTGTAGTTTCTGTCGAAGTTTTGGCTGGTAGTAACCTGTCTTCCTTTAGCAATTGTATTCTCTACTCTCAAACCAAATTGACCCGTCCACTTTTTTCCTAAAGGACCACTTAGGTTTACATAAGCTGCATTAATATTCTCTTTATAGATAAAGAAGTTGCTTCTGTTGTAATCATGCATTAAAACACCATTGTGCAGGGTATCGTATACTGCATTATTCTCAGTCTCTACAAAACTTGTTTTAAGCCCAGCTTCAAAACGAGCACCTTTTTTTAGCGGATGAACATAATCCATCTTTGCACTGTAGATGTCGATCAGCTGTGGCAATTCACCATACAATGAATCTGCTTTACGTCTTTCCACACCTGAAGGTGAGAAATATGAGTTTGCCAGAAAATGGTGCTGAGCAGCATCGTACTTTATATAATCCACATCAAACGAAAGTTCTTTCCCGGTTGAATCGAACGTGTGACGGAAATTTACATTCGTACTGAAGTTCTTCCACTTTTCATCCTGGCTGGAAACTGCTCTTGTTTGCTCAACAAGACTTCCCGGAGGATTGAAAAGATTATTGATATTAGTGTTCGTGTTATCACTAAGATTTTGGTAACCTGATACTACAACTCCGAAAGTGGTTTTCTTACTGGCGAAATAATCCAAACCTACTTTTCCATTGTAAGAAATGTTCTCATTCAACATTCTTGCTTCCTGCTCAAAATGAGACTCTACCAACTTAGAGGTATTATTCAGGAAATTCCTTTGAATATCGAGTTCCTGGAAACCCTTACGGTAGTTATGACTAAGATTGGTGAAAAGATTCACCCTACCCTGGCGATAGTTGAAGTTTAGTGCCTCGTTGAATTTAGGATAACGACCTTGACCGTAGCCCAGAGTTACTGATCCGTTATAACCAAACTGCTTGTTCTTTTTTGTTTTGATATTGATGATACCTGCATTTCCTGCAGCATCGAACTTAGCAGGAGGGTTGGTCATGATCTCGATCTGCTCAAGTTGGTTGGCATTCATGCTACGAAGCATGTTGGCCAGATCAGCACCACTGAGGTGTGTCTGACGGCCATCAACCAAAACCATTACACCATCTTTTCCTTTCAGGCTGATGTTGCCCTCTTTATCAACTGAAATGCCCGGTGATTTTTCAAGCACTTCCAAAGCAGAGCTTCCCACGTTTGTTGGAGAAGCATCTACGTTCACCACCATCCTGTCGATCTTCTGTTCGAAGAGTGGCTTTTTAGAAGCTACTGTTACACCTGCAAGCTCTTTGTTAGCAGCCGTTAACTCTATTGTTTTAAAGGTTTGGGTTGCTCCTGAGTTCAGCTGGAATTTTTCGCTATAATATTTCGAAAAGCCAATTGCCTGTACCGAAACCAGGTAAGATCCTTCTTTAACTTCGATACCAAAAACGCCTGTTTTGTCGGTAACAGCAAATTTTACGATTGAAGAATCTTTTGCCCTTAGCAGACTCACTGTAGCGGCTTCTACAGGTTTTTGGGTTGATGATACTGTTCCGGACACTTTTCCGGAACCAAGGTTTTGGGTTTTGCCGCTGAATGAGCCTGCTAAGAGACCTAATGCAGTTATAAAAATTGGTAACTTTTTCATTGTATGCTTTATTTTAGTACTTGTTCATGTTGATTACAATTCAAAAGTAGGTACTCAGCAATGCAAGGTACAATATTAAAACATGAACGGTATTATGCAAGGATGATTGGCAGCATCAATGCTTTAACTCAACGTCCAGCTGTTTAAGAGGTTACAAAACTGTGATGAGTGGCAATTATGCCTGTGAGATGGTGGTCTTAGGTTGAAGTTTAGGTGCCATCACATATAGAATGATTCCAAATATGATCAGCATAACCGAGATGATCTCAGCCTGAGTAGGGTTAAAAGGAAGGTCATAAGTTACGTTTACCCGGATTTTCTCGATCAGGAATCGTTCAACTCCATTAAATATGAGGTAGATCGCTGCTAATCTTCCTGCAAGCTTTACTCTTTTCCTCAAAGCCCAAAGCACAAAGAATAGAAACGTACACATCAAGGTTTCATAGAAAGCAGTTGGGTAAGCCGGAACTGGCAAATGGCTACAGAATCTTCCTTCACAGCCCTGGATCTTTACACCAGCATCTATTACATTATGAGGGTAGTTATAGGCAAAAAGCCAGTTAGGTAAGCCAGCAAAAGCTTTTGTTGAAAGATGTTTAGCCTGGCTTAACGAGTCAACATGAAGCTCGTCAAGGTAAAAAGCAGTATTCGTCTGCAAAGCCATATTTGCCTGATCAGGAGTAGCTTCCACGATCTTTGCATCAGGTGTTGAGATATAAGCCATATTCGGAACACCCCAGTCACCATCACCAGAAACCTGGCAGCCGATCCTTCCAATAGCATAAGCAATCATCATTGTGGTAGCGAAAGTATCGGCAAGGTGCATCACGTTCATCTTGTGCTTACGGGCATAAATTATAATAGCAATCGTAGCCAGGATCAAACCACCATAGATCGTTAATCCGCTAAAAAGAAATGAAGCTGCATCTGTAGTTCCGGCTTGCCATGCTTTGAATGATCTTATAAAAGATGCCGGACTTTCTAATATGTCGAACAGTTTAGCTCCTGCAAAGCCGAAAATAGCAGCGTAGATCACAATGTCTCCTACCCTGTCGTGTGGCCAAATTCTGATAACTCTTTTCTCAGGCTTAAGCGATGCTGTTTGTCGTTTGTCCTTAAATTTCCAGCCACCGAAAAACAAACCTGTAAGCAAACCGGCAATCAAATGACCCTGACCTGAAAAGATAAAAGCCTGTGGATCGTCCATTGCTTCATCTATCAAAAAAGCCCCGATGATCTTGAAGCCAAGGAAAAAGCCGAGCACGAAGTTTAGTAGTACATCAAACCAGCTCACCTGTTGGTTGGTGGTGATGGTTCGTTCAGTATATCCCAGTACACCTTCAGCTTCTTTACGTTTGATTTCTTTCGTAAGTACCCAGGCACCAACAAGAAAAGCGATGGCTACAAAAAAGCCGAAAGAGTTCACCAGCTGCAGACCTTTGATCTTTATACCGAACAGATCCTCAAAAGCGTAGTACAGGTTTGGATACATGCTGCAATGTTAGGTAAAATGAGGGATTTGAGATTTGAGATTTGATGTTTGAGATTTGAAATCTGATATTTGAGTAGGCTGGAGAATAAGAATGAAGCTTTGGTCGCACTCTTGTACTGAAGGAGCAATGTGCATCCCACACTTAAAGTTACTGTACGGAGTTTCGTATATTTACTTGTTAGGGTAATTATACCAGACATTTATGACATTAGATGATTTACAGAAAAAGTATCCAGACAGAGAGCCTGCATTGCCATCACACCTTGATAAACCAAATAAGGAAGACCTTGCCGATATTCAGAGAAAATACTCCTGCATATTTCCAAAATCCTTTATCCAATTTCAGTTAGAATATTACAACAGAACCCCAATGGGGTACTTAGCATTTGAAGGTTTTGGTTGGGCTAACAAAAACCTCGAGCCAGACTTAAATTTAGAAGAAGTAGTTAAAGACTATAAGCAACTAGGGTTTCCAAATTATCTTACTCCTTTTCGGGTTGACAATGGAGACTTCTGGTGCTTCGATACAAGGCATCCCGACGAAAATGGAGAATTCCCTATTGTTATTTGGAGTCATAATGATAAGGATATTGAGAGAAGCCCCCATTTCCAGTGGAGAAATTTCACTGATTGGTTAGACAAGACAATGGAAGAATAAAAATAGGTTGGTGTGGAGGTAGACATGGCTTCGTATATTTATGTGTTGTGCACTATATTATTATGAAGTTCCCCATACTATTCATTTTATTTTTCACTCTGACACAAACCGCCATTACACAGACTTTAAACCCAGCAAACTGTGATAGCACTATTTTGACCAAGCAGGAATTCAAAAAATGTAAGGGCGATACAATTTTCAATGCTGACATTTTTGAGCGAATTAACTACGTTACGTTTCTAAAAACTGAATTGCTACCTAAGTATCGCTTGAAACGAACTGCTCTAACCCTACCGTCTTCCTTGAAAACAAACTTAAAGCAACTGAAGAGATTGTATGATAGCACTGTTACATATAAACTTGAAACTTTCACACGGGAAATGGATAACGACCAAAAGTTTGTACAGCCTAAAGCCTATATAAGTTCGGTTCTTGCACTTGAAACTTTTAAGATTTATCCAGATGTCTACGCCATCCTTCTCAATCCAATTCATTTAGGATTGAAACCCAAAACTACCCCATCTCAACTGAAGCAACTCAATAGTTTGGTTTATAAAGTCTACAATTCAATGACTAAATTGAACAACAGTTTAGTTTGGGAACTAGCAGAAGCCTTGAATAAAGAGAAGAGGAAATATTCGACAACGCTTGACATGTTTCAGGGTACAATGAATGAGGAGGAAAGGAGTGTGTATGATATTGTAAATTTCCTCCTATGGACAGAATGAATATTACGCCTTACCTGGCTAAAAGAAATATCGCTCCAACCGAAGTATTTTCGAAATTGATAGATAATGAAAAGGAGTTTTAAAACAGCCTGGAAAGTATATTTAGTTCTATTGACAATTTTGTCTATCGCTTTTTGGGTGTATATGATTTATGATGACTGGGTGTTTTTGGAGAAATATGGAATTAGCTTAGAAGCAATTTGGAATTGGTTTCTATGGTATTTAGGATATTGCTTTATGGCATTAACAATTTACTATTGGATACCAGTAAGTATTGCAATATTAGTACATAAGAAACTAATAAGAAGATATTGATAAACTAGAAGTTTACTGATCCTCAAACTTCGGAACGTACAAGTGAGTGACACAACAAACGTTCCCACAAAGTTCTTCAGCTTGCTAAAAAGAAATGTCCCGCCAAATGGCAGGACATCTACTAACTCATCTATAACAAAGCCTCTTAGTTACAATGTTTATCGAACTCGATAATGAGGTGCTGGGCAATTACATTTGCCGAACGACCTTCAATCTGGTGACGCTCTACTAAACTCACCAACTCTCCATCTTTGAACAATGCAATTGCCGGAGAAGATGGAGGGTAAGGCAATAAATGTTCTCTCACTTTGTTTACTGCCTCAGTATCGAAACCGGCGAAAACAGTTGCCATTCTATCCGGACGTTTTGTTGCATTGGTAACAGCCATCACCACTCCTGGTCTTGCTGCACCTGCTGCACAACCACAAACTGAGTTGATCACAACCAGCGTAGTTCCTTCTTGCTTTAAAGTATCATCTACTAAAGTTGCATTAGTAAGATCTTCAAAACCATTATCTGTTAACTCTGCCTTCATTGGCAATACTATCTCTGCTGGGTACATATTTAGATGTTTATACAGCAAATTTACAGGTTATGATTTTACTATTACGCAGACACAATGTCACCTGAATGCAGTTCTTTTTGCCACAACGGCAGTAAAATAGTGACGAAAAGAACGAAAAAGGGCAACGGTACATCCTTTGAACAAAGGGAAAATAGCAATCGCTAATTATCAACCTAAAAAATAAAGACTATGACACTGGTAAAACACAACTACAAAAACCTGGACAACATTTTCGATGATCTGCTGAACAACTTTCCTGCAAACTGGGGAAGAGATATGAATTTCAGCATTCCTCCGGTGAATATTCATGAAACGAATGATGCTTATCATCTTGAGCTGGTAGCTCCGGGTTTAAAGAAGGAACTGTTTAAGATCAACCTTGACAAAGGTGTACTCAGCATTAGCTACGAACACAAGCCAGAAGCTGAGAATAAAGAGTACAAAACGCACAGAAAAGAATTCAGAACAAACAGCTTCAAACGCAGTTTCACCATAGATGACAAGGTGAACACGGATAGCATCCAGGCTAGATATGAAGATGGAGTGTTGAAACTATTTCTTCCTAAAAAAGATGAAGTGAAGGTGACACCGAAAGAGATCACTATTCAATAAACGAGGTAGTAAACTTCTGCTCAAATGGAAATGAGCAAGCAGTTGGTTTTGGTTTAAAGTCCCGGTTTTCTAATCGAGACTTTTTTATTTGCCTAAGTCGGGTTAAAAGAGGAAGAGGACGTCTCATTAGTTTGAGACGTCCTCTTTCTTTTAAAACGTCTTGAAGAGTAAAAAATTAGAGTTTGGAAGTTTAGGTTCAATAAAACGGCACCTTATGCTGCCACTTTCTTTCTCAGGTTGTGTGCCAGTGCT
>JANPIB010000045.1:0-5582 GCA_031424775.1 Chitinophagales bacterium
ACCGGTTCGATTCCGGTCGACTCCACAAAAATGGCTGCACTTGTGCAGCCATTTTTATTTCTGGAAGCTTGTGTTTTTGAGCTGGGACTTTATTCCTCATATACATATTGTTCTTTCTTGAAGAATATGCTCTATTTTGCAGTATACCAGACCTAAAACTCACCCCATGCTGCCGAAAGTTTTACTCATTGATGATGATATGGTCACCTGGGCTATTTGCGAAATGGTCCTGAATAAAACACAGTTTTGCGAACAAGTTGAAAAGCTTGGACATGGCAAGGAAGGAATCGATTACTTCTCCTCATATTTTGACAAAAAGAAAAAAGGCGAAACTGTAGTAGCTCCCGATCTTATTTTATTGGATCTGAATATGCCTGTGATGGATGGCTGGAGTTTCCTGGAAGACTACATTCGTAAATATGCTGAAAGGTTGCCACAGACCAAAGTTGCGATTCTCTCCTCAACAGTTAATCCTGAAGATTTTATCAGAGCCCAGCGTTACGAGATCGTTATAGATTTTATCAATAAGCCCCTTACCATAGAGTTCATTGAAGAATTCAAGAATCATGAGGCGTTGAAACAATATTTTTCTTAGTTGGTACGGATTTTAAGGCTCATTGCAAAACGTTTTAATGCAAACTGAGCAGATCATAGGTATTGTTGCAGGAACTTTAACCAGCACCAGCATGCTTCCTCAACTTATTAAGCTAGTGAAAGAAAAAAATGCTGAGGCACTATCTCCAGTAATGCTTATCGTACTTATTTCCGGGTTAAGTTTATGGGCATACTATGGCATATTAAAAACCGATTGGCCCATCATCATCACAAACGTATTTGCCTTGTTGTTGAACGTTACACTATTGATCTTACGCCAGATTTATAAAAAAAGAGGTAATTAAGGCTAAGAGATAAAAGAGTTTTGTAAAGAAGATAAAGAGGGGACTCTTTTCCTCTTCATCTCTTAGCACCACAGCGGAGCGTTTCTAATTCTCCTACGCAGTTTTCTTAACTTCGAATCATGTACAACCTCCCCGAGTTCCATGAAAAAGACCAGCCAAGGGTGCTTGAATTTGTAAAAGCTCATCCATTTGCTTTCATCTGTGGTTGTGATACTGAGAGTAAGCCTGTAGCAACACAGATTCCATGTTTTATTGAAGAAAGAAATGGCAAACTTTACCTGAGTGGTCACATCATGAGGAATACGGATCACCACAAATCATTTGAACAGAACCCAAATGTTTTAGCTGTATTCACAGGTGCTCATACTTATGTAAGTGCAAGCTGGTACAACGATCCACAAACTGCTTCTACCTGGAATTACATGAGTGTACATGCCAAAGGCAAAATGAAGTTCCTGGATACTGCTGCATTGTTACAAGTACTAAAACACACGACCAATCATTTTGAGAATGATCCTCATTCAGCAGCGAATTTTGAACATCTACCTGAAGATTATGTAGCAAAGCTGGCAAAAGCAATTGTTGCGTTTGAAGTTGAAGTAGAGCAGATTGAAAATGTATTTAAGCTCAGCCAGAACAGGGACAAGCAGAGCTATGAGAACATCATGGTTAAATTGAAAGAGCAAGATGATGATGGAAAAGTAATAGCACACGAAATGCAGAAGCGTTCAAAAGAACTCTTTAGCTAAACCCTTATGCAAATAGTGTATCGTGTACAGTAAAGTTCTGATGTTGAGTTCTCAGTAGTAATACAGCAAAATCAAGGCATAACGAATGCCGGTGTTGAAATCGAAGATTAGCGAAGGCAAAAATGAAAATAACTTTTCTCTGAGCAATATCCGTCATTCTTGACTTTTTTGGTTCTTTTTGTGTCAAGACAAAAAGAACATAAAGAGTAGTTTTGCAACAATGACAAGGCAATACTTAACTGACCAGATAAAACAAAAGAGCTCTTACCTCTGTGTAGGATTGGACTCAGACATCACTAAAATTCCAAAGCATCTGCAATCAAAACCTGATGCCATTTTTCAGTTCAACAAAGCCATCATTGATGCTACGAAAGATTACTGCGTTAGTTACAAGATCAACACTGCTTTTTATGAGTCACAAGGATTAAAAGGCTGGGAAACGATGGAACAAACGGTAAATTATATTCCATCTACTCACTTCACAATTGCAGATGCAAAAAGAGGAGATATAGGAAATACCTCAGCACAATACGCAAAAGCATTCTTTGAAACTTTAGCTTTCGATGCAATTACCGTTGCTCCTTATATGGGTGAGGATTCTATCAGACCTTTTCTTGAGTACAATAACAAATGGACGATCGTTCTTGGACTAACTTCAAACAAAGGGGCTGCAGATTTTGAACTACAAAAAACAGGAGCGGAGTATCTCTACGAGAAAGTACTAAGAACGGTGAGCAATTGGGGAACTCCGGATAATTTAATGTTTGTTGTTGGAGCGACACAAGCTGAAGAGCTGCAACACATTCGTAAGATCATTCCAGATAATTTTCTTTTGGTGCCTGGTGTGGGTGCACAAGGAGGAAGTCTGAAAGATGTAAGCAAATTCGGCATGAACAAAGATTGTGGTCTGCTGGTGAATGCAAGTCGTGCCATAATTTTTGCTTCCGGTGATGAAGACTTTGCCGAGCAAGCAGCTCAAGTGGCAAAAAGCTACAACGAAGAAATGCAGCAGTATCTTTCCATTTAAATAAGCCAGTGGAAACGCTTTTAGATAATCCTGTTTACAATGCCCTCATCTCAGGTGATGTAAGTTTGAGTCTTGGAAAAGGTGTAGTGAAGTATTTTGATGAAGCAGTTTCTCCTTTTGTAGGTTTTCCACTTGATCACAACTCAGGTTTCCAGGAATTGTACGACGAACTTCCTCCCTGCAGAAGAATTTTATATGCGACAATAACTCAGATACAAGAACCGGAAGGTTGGCAAACTGCAGCCTATATCAAAGGTGCTCAATTCGTTTTTGATGATCTTAACTATTCGGTCGAACCCCAACTTAAACCTGTTCCGCTCAATTCTCAACATGCTGAAGAAATGGTTCAGCTGGCAGCACTCACCAAACCTGGTCCGTTTAATCTAAGAACAATGGACTTCGGTTATTATTACGGATTCTTTGAAAACAATAAGTTGGTAGGCATGACTGGTCAGCGATTACATCCCGGTAATTATGCTGAGGTAAGTGCTGTTTGTACTCATCCTGATCACCTGGGTAAAGGCTATGCAACAGCTTTGTTGCAGCACCAGTTATCACTTATATGCCAACAAAAGAAAATTCCTTTTTTGCATGTGAGAGCAGATAATGAAAGGGCAATTGCTGTTTACAAGAGATTGGGTTTTAGGCTTCATGGACCGATGCACTTCTATTTCCTTAGAAGTAAAAAAACTGCTTAAGCCCTGAGTTCCTGCCTTAACGAGAATGAATACTTATCTATAAACTTTGCAGTTCATCACGTTTCAAAAACTTTTCGGGGGGGGGATTAATGAAACAAGTTTTGTTATCAGGTCATTCTTTTGTTTCAATTCTTCAGAAAGAAGGTTGATCATTCTTTCACTTGGATGGGTTTCATTCTGCTGTTTTTAGGAAGCAGTTCATGAATGTCGCATAGCTTTAAATCTACCAGGCTAAGACCATACAGCTTTGCGATCTTCTCAAGTGTTTCATCTTTTGTTGCACACATATCTCTTTCTATCTGGCTATATGTGTTTTGTTTGATCCCTGCTTTTGCCTCAATGTAAGTTTGTGTGTAGTTGTAATGCAAACGAAGGGTTTTGAGTTTTTCTCCGTACATAATAGGGGTGTTAGTTGAAATATTGGTGTTTACATAAGTTAAAATATAAAATATCTGTGAATAATGATATTAAATCTCAGAACACAGATAAAGTATCAGCGTTTAATGATAAAGTATCACCGGTTATCGTTGGCTTTATGCAATAGCCTTTGCAGCTTTACCCTGTTCTTTTAAAAGGCTTGGTACCACCTGGAAAGAGAATACGGGGATCCGAAAACCGGGTATTGAATAGAGTAGGAAAAATACTGTTTATGAAAAAAATTTGCATTATTGTATTAGTGATTTTTGCTTGTTTTAAGAGTTATGCTATTAATACACCAACAAAAAATGATTTAAGTATTCAATTAGCTTCTGATGAAGACTTTATAAGAGATGTCCAAATTAATAAATCATTATTCAATACTGCTTCAGATACTACGAGCACAATTTTGAGTAATGAAGAGTATACTCAAATGGTAAACTCTGCAACATCAGCTGCAAACTATGAAGAACTAATTGAAATATTCTCTCAGTATAATGTAACATTCCCCGAAAATTTATTAAGTTTACTGGATGAAAAAGGGGCGATATGGACAAGGATAGTCGAGAAGTTTCCAGCACTTAATCAATTAAGTAGTGATGAACTTTCCAGAGTATTAGGGGATGGTTATAAAATTGTGATCGAAAGAAATACAAGAGCGGAAGAAGGTAGACATGCACCTGGATGTACAACAAATTGTTGCGATCATTACGTTGCAGATGGTGGGGATTGCGATTACGATTTTGCAATTGCTACAGGCTTAACTTTTTTGGGAGGAGTTGCAGCAGGCGTATTTGGCTCACCGATGGCTGGTGCTGCTGTAATTTCTTTAGGTGTCGGTGGTGCATATGCTTATCATACTAGATGTATGAAAACAGCAGCAAGAAATTATCGCATTTGCATGGGTTATGAGTAAATCAAAAGCTAAGAATATGACTCCAACAAAAAAATTGATTATTTCAATCGTGGTCATCCTTAATATCCTAGGATTGGTCATTAATCCTCTGTTGACCAAAAACTCAGAAGTTAAGATAGGTTTGCAAATTTCTACTTTGATTCTTTCTGGGGTACTTCTTTTAGGATATGAAATTGTGGCACGAAAGGAGAAAAAGAAAAAGGGAAGTACCTTATATGAACTAATAGGCATTGTGCTATACGGTGTTATTTTAGTTGTTTTACTAAGGACTTTATAACACAGCTTTCAGTGGTTGGTGTTACTCGCCAACCACTTTTCAACAAAATCTTTATGCGTTTATTTACAGCTATATTTGTTGGCTTACTACTTTCATGTACTTACCTTAAAGCCCAAAAGCTGCCAGACAGTACTTTAAACGCATTGGTGCATTCCAACGAAGAATCTAAACTACAAATCCAAAACCTCAACAAACAAGTAGCAGATCTAAAACTTCAACTGCAAAAGCAGCAACGAATAGGTTACGATAAATTCACCAATACTTCCCTTTTTTTAGATGCAGCCATCAGTTCAGCTAATAGCCTGCAAACACTTATTAGTAAAGAAAGTTATCGTAATAAGATCGTTTCATTAAACAACCCCACCAGCAACGAACTCGGCTTTAGCCTGGAGATGGAGATTCAAAATGCCATGAAACCTTTACTGGCAAAAGCAAAGAAAACCAATACCAATAAGGTTGGTCAGGTAGTGGGCAGCTTTTTAAATACGGGTAAAACGGGTTTGAGTTTATTCCCTGCTGGTAATGTATTCACCAGCATTGTAGGTATGGCTGGTAACCTAACAGTTCAGGAGAAAGCCATAGAGCAAAAAGATCTTGAC
>JANPIB010000046.1:0-15264 GCA_031424775.1 Chitinophagales bacterium
GTTTGGGTTGATGCAGAAGGTAAACTGCACATGAAAATCACTAAAGATAAAAATGGACTTTGGAGTTGTGCCGAACTCAGAACCACAGAAAAATTAGGGCTAGGTAAATACGAGTTCTGGGTTGAAGGGGAATTGGACAAACTCGACAAAAACATAGTTTTTGGGATGTTCAACTACTCCGGCAGAGATCATAAAGATGAAATAGATATTGAAATTTCAAGATGGGGAACTTTACAGCAAAACAATCTGCATTACACTGTTTACCCTAAGACAGGAAGAAGGAATTGGAAAGCCTCAAGCCTATTGAATTTGAGTGGCTCCTACTCTACTCATCGTTTTACTCGAACAAAGACTGAAGTACAATTTCAAAGCTTGCATGGCTTTCAGAAAGAAGATGAGCAAGTCATTTTTTCTCCTAGTACTAATACAGAAAATATCAGCACAGAGCCGATGCCAGTCTTCATCAACTTCTGGCTATTCAAGGGGCAAATTCCTTCAAAAGGGAAAGAAGCTGAGATCATCATTCACAGCTTCAAGTTCACAGCAGAATAGCTACATAGAACGCTTTTGGGGTTTGATAAGCCGATAGATAAAGTAAATAACACCTCCAATCAATCCAAGTCCAAGCAGCATAATTCCTATCAAGATCACCCAAAACCAGGTCATACTGCTGTCGTGTGGCTCAAAATCATCTTTAGAAATATTCTTTGCATTAACTGTGTCAAACTCAGCAACCGGAAAACTGTCCAGCTCTTTAAAGTACTTCTCAGCATTGCCTTCAATTGCCCCAAAGTTGAAGTTCTCTTCAGCACCCTTATACCAAAGCAAAATATTGTTTGTTGAATCAGGCTCAAGGTTAGTGAAAGCAAACTGAATATGTTTATCATCTCCAAACAAAATATTGGTGGGGTAAATCCCATTGAAATCTTTCAGGCTGAGATCTTCATTCAGCTTTATCAGCACCTGTCCTCTTTCGATCTTTCCAGCCCAGGCTTTACCAGTTTCTAAAATGTAAGCAAAGGCATTTCCTTTTTCCCTGGCGTAACCTTCGGAAAGTTTGGCTTCGCTATTATTGGTGAGAAAGTAAACAGTGATCTTTGTGAGTTGTTTTGGAGCAAATGTGCAGGTAAAATAATACCAGTTATCAACCTGCATCTCATCAACTACTTTATAAACTGAGTCATAACCTTCATCAGCTTTTACCATGTTCACAGGCTGATCGTTTACTAAAGCCTTCAACTTATACAGATCATTGAACATTACATTGCTCACCAGTTCTGCAGCGTATCTTCCATTTATCGGGTAACCCACTCTCATCGACACTGTTTGATCAGTTGTATTGTACATCCAATATTCACCTTTCACAGCAGCAAATCCAGGATACAGGTTAATGAGCACTAGTTCTCGCTGCATTTGGATCTTACCAAAATGCACACTGTCTTGCTTGAACAATGGAATAAACCTTCCTCCATGTCCTGAACTCCACATGCCAGGCATAGCAGCATTGCCGAAAACCGTTAATCCGGTTACAAAGCAAATAAGTAGTATTAGTAATTTTTTCATGTAATTGTTTATGATACCAGCTTCAGTTTTTCATGTCATCGTCTGTTGCGTCGCAATCACTTCATCGTTCCGAACATATAGCAACTGAGCGAAGCCCCGCCTTTTGGCTTAATCATCAATCTTTCTTTGGCTTGCCAGGAACAAAACTGCCCATTGGAGCTGTGTACCATGGCTTGATCTCAAATGCCAATCTTCCAGCTGCAATGGCAGGATCAGTTTGTAATAGCTTCTCAACTTCTTCTTTACTTTCTGCATCGAAAATAAAAATGCCTCTCCATTCTCCAGGTTCTCCAAATGGACCGGCAACCTTAATCTTTCCTGAATCGTATAGTCGTCCAATATTGGCTAAATGACCTGCTTGCAACTTTGCTCTTGTTGCAGAATCCTGGTTGGTGTTTGGACCGGCTTTCAACAAAACGAACCAGTATTTACGAATCTGCTCTATTGGCTTCTTTGTATTTTGATCTTGCTGCTGAGCAAAAGCCGAAATACCAATGGTAATAGCAAAGAGGAGAAAGAGGGTTTTTCTCATAGCCGATAATTTCTGTGAAAATAAAAGAAAAACTGCTTAGCCTCAGAGGCTTATTTTTGTAACTGAACCACAAAGACACTAAGGCACGAAGTCACACAAAGATTAGTGGATTATGTCTGAGTTACATACAAATTGCTGAAGAGTGCGACGCAACGAAGTTTAATAGTAGCACAGGCTTCGGGCTCAAAACCTAAAATTTCAAACATCAAATTTCAAATTTCTAATGGCTGCCAAAACTGATACTTTTCAATCTCCTGATTATTATTTCGTAGATGGACTTTTGACCGAAGAACACAAATTCATTCGTGAAACGGTTCGTAATTATGTGAAGAAAGAAATCTCTCCGATCATTGAAGATTATGCACAGAGAGCTGAGTTTCCTGAGCAGATCGTAAAGCAAATGGGTGATTTAGGTGTTTTTGGTCCAACCGTGCCACAGGAATATGGTGGTGGTGGTTTGGATTACATTTCTTACGGACTAATGATGCAGGAACTGGAACGTGGCGACAGTGGTGTACGTTCAACAGCTTCGGTGCAAGGTTCGTTGGTAATGTACCCTATCTATGCTTATGGAAGTGAGGAGCAGCGGAAGAAATATTTGCCAAAGCTAGCTAGTGGAGAATGGCTGGGCTGTTTTGGTTTAACTGAACCGGATCATGGAAGTAACCCTGCTGGAATGCTGAGTAATTTTAAGGACGCAGGAGATCACGTGATTTTGAATGGAAGCAAGATGTGGATCAGCAATGCTCCTTTTGCTCAGGTGGCTGTGGTTTGGGCAAAGAATGAAGAAGGTGTTGTTCATGGATTGATTGTAGAAAGAGGTATGGAAGGTTTTTCAACACCAACTACCCATGGTAAGTGGAGTTTAAGGGCATCAGCAACTGGTGAACTTGTTTTCGATAATGTAAAAGTGCCGAAGGAGAATATCTTTCCTAATGTAAAAGGATTGAAAGGTCCGTTAGGTTGTTTAACCAAAGCCCGTTATGGAATTGCCTGGGGAGCTTTGGGTGCTGCAATGGATTGTTACGACACAGCTTTGCAGTATAGTAAGCAACGGGAACAGTTTGGACGACCAATCGGAGGTTTTCAGCTGCAGCAGAAAAAGCTGGCTGAGATGGTAACAGAAATTACCAAAGCTCAATTGATGGTTTGGAGATTAGGTGTGCTGATGAATGAAGGGAAAGCGACACCTCAACAAGTTTCAATGGCTAAAAGAAACAGTTGTGAAATAGCTGCAAATATTGCCAGAGATGCAAGACAAATGTTGGGTGGAATGGGCATTACCGGAGAATACAGCATCATGAGACATATGATGAACATTGAAAGTGTGATCACTTACGAAGGAACGCATGATGTGCATTTGCTGATCACTGGGATGGATGTAACTGGTCTGAATGCTTTTAGTTAATGGTTTAGTTTTTGGGAGAATTAAGAAATGAAATTTAGTGGGCTAAATATTGATCAGAAAATTTTATGGGATGTGAATCTCAGTGAACTGGATGTGTGTAAACATAAATCGTTCATTCTTGCCAGAGTATTGAACAGAGGTAGTCTAGCTGACATTAAATCAGTACTTTCATATTATACCCAAGATGAATTAAAAGAGGCAGTGCTGCATAACAAAAACATTGGTGAGAAAGCACTGCATTTTATTGCTCAGTATCTAAACTTAAATGTGACTGATCTTCCATGTTACGAACAAATACGGTCGAACCCATACTTATCAGCACATTAAAACAGTTGATGCAGCTTTCGTACTTAAAAGATTTCCATTTGGTTGGAGGAACTGGATTGGCATTACAGTTAGGTCATCGCAAATCCATAGATATTGACCTTTTTACGTACAAAGATTTTGATAGTGCTGGGCTTTCACAAAAATTAGCCTCGGATTTTGGTGATAACTTTATTCAAAGAGATGCGAAATCTGTAATGCTCTTTTGCTTTGTCAATGAAGTGAAAACAGATTTTGTAAATACAAGAGTTCCGCTATTATTTGAACCACAGTTGGAGGAAGAGATCAGGCTAGCTGATATAAGAGACATAGCAATTTTAAAATTACAGGCTATACTTAAACGAGGCAGTAAAAAAGACTTTATTGACCTTTTTGTTTTACTGCAAAATTTTTCATTAGAGGATTTATTTGGTTGGTTTTCAAAAAAATATCCTAGCGTAGAAGTTGCTCAGTTACTTATCTCCATGACCTACTTTGAAGATGCCGAAGATGAAGTGATGCCAGAACTTTACATTCAGACAACCTGGAATGCGATAAAAAAGTTCATCCGAAACAAAGTCAATGATTTTATAAAAAGCTAATGAAAATCTTTCTCATTGGTATGATGGGTAGCGGTAAAAGCTATTGGAAAGATCAGCTTGCCAAGAAGCTGAAGCTACATAAGTATGATCTCGACAATTTAATAGAGGGTGTTGAAGGCTTAACCATTCAACAAATCTTTAAAGAAAATGGAGAGGATCATTTCAGGAAGATGGAATCAATCGTGTTGAAATGGTTTGCTGATAAAGATGAATTCATTATAGCAACAGGTGGTGGTACACCTTGCTTCTTTGATAACATGGACTGGATGAATGAACAAGGAATCACGATCTGGTTAGATGAAGATATCGATGATCTTGTTAAAAGACTTATTCCCGAAAAATCGAAACGACCCTTAATTGAAAAACTTTCGGATAATGAGCTTGGAACTTACCTTCAGAAAAAAAGAGAAGAACGGAAGTCTTTCTATTCAAAAGCTCAGTACACTTTATCAGGAAAAAATATTACTGAAGCTAATTTATTATCGATCATCAAACAAAACGTAAATGCATAAAGGATTTTTGAGAACTGCTTTTATTCTTGCTGCAATCACAGTTGCTCTTGGAGCTTTTGGTGCTCATGGCTTAGAAGGAAAAGTTGCAGATAAAGCAGTAAAGACATTTGAGACTGCAGTTCGCTACCAGATGTACCATGTGTTTGCAATTGCCCTGGCTGGAATACTATACAAAGAATTCACAAATAAATGGATCAGGACTTCAGGGATGTTTTTCCTGATTGGAATATTACTCTTCAGTGGTACATTGTATGTGCTTACATATGCTGCTGCAAGTGTGTCGCCAAATTTTAAATGGGTCGGACCAGTCACTCCGGTTGGTGGCTTGATGCTCATCATAGGGTGGTTATGCCTTGCTTTAGGTGTTAGTAGAAAAGAGTAAACCTTAAAAAATGAAGGAAGGGAAGTATGACAGCTTTAATATGTACCGGTTATTCAGATGAGCATTAAATAGAGGACAGTCACCTGAAACTGGTAGACACTGTGTAACTCACCTTATCATTGATACGCCAGAAAAAGTCGCCATTTATTTTACTGGTTTTCCGCAACTTTCTTCCGGTTAATAATCTGCCCTCTTTATCGTAATACTGCGGTTTATTGAAATATGCGAGGATATAATATTTAACAGGGATGAAAGGCAGGTTAGCCGATAACTCTCTTATAGACATAAATACCAATGATTGCAATCCTGCTTCACTGTTATAATCCATGTTGTTGATCCATGTACACTTTACGGCTTTCATCCTGCTGATGAGATCTGCTGTGCCTTTCTGGTTGATTCCATACTTTCTCAGCGTGTCATTCAAACGTGATTCGTTCGTACCAAATGTGTAAACGTATTTGATACTGTCTGTCATGATCTCCAGGGCTATTTCATCGAAATTCTTGTTCGTGAATTGCAATGAGAAAGGTTTCTGCTTATATAAACCTTTATACAGTGCTTCAATATTATCAAGTGCTGGTCCGTGCTTTTGATAATAATTTGTGGAAACACTTTTCGATGTGCTGCATGAGCATACCACTAAAACAACAACAAGCAATAATTGGTATCCTTTAACCTGCATGATCTTCTTTAGGTTTACAAACAGATATGCCGAAAACAATTCTTTTAAAAAAGCTGCGGGTCATTTGCCTTAAAGTTCTTACCCCATAATCCCAGTAGGTGATAGTAACAAGTTCACCTTCCAGTACAATACTGTTAAGCACAATAAAGTGGGTGGGTAGTCTTTTCTTGGCTGCATGATTTTTCTTAGCAAGCAAGGTATTGTTTACATACAGAAATACAACTCCCGAATCTATATGTCCCACCAGGTAATCAACAATATCTTTTTTCCGGGGTCTTATGAGATCTGAACCTGATGTTTCGGTCTGGTACTTAAATAATTTACGGAGCATCCTGTTGAACTTGGCAAAATTACTCGAGGCCCAAAAGCGATCTTCATCACCGGGATCATAGTTACTGTTGAAGATGTTGAGATAACCTTTGAAATGATCGGCAAGTAATAATAACCAAACCTGGTCAGCATGCCTGGCATCCATTTTCCCCTTAAAACGCAAAGTACCTGCAGCTTTAAGAATTCCATTTGATGGATCAAACTTTACAGTTCCCATGCTTGCAGTCCCCTCTTTGTAAAGCTGTAACATGAATTTTACAAAGCCCAGCGGATCACTGTTTAATGGGATATAAGAGATAGCCGCATAAGAACAAAAGTTGGTTCCCCTTCCTGCATACAGGCTAAGTGGATTATTCACATTGACACGTATATTCTCAAAAAAACGTTTGGGATCAACATTCACCCAATGTTTGCTGGGTGTTAAAGTAGGTACGGTGCTTAAATATGCGAGAGCCTGTTCCCGGGTACTGATTATTGATGGATCTTTTGCAGAGGCCAGTTTACTGCATAACAATACGCAGCAAATAATGATTACTGGCTTACATAAATTATAGTACATGATTTTGATCTTGTTCATCAGTCAGTTTCCCATTTTCTTCTGGACGTACCTTCTTGTCGTATAACGGTCCATCCGTTCCTGGCTGCCTTCCTTAATAATCGCTTTCGTATTTTTTTCGGATAAGCGATACTGGTAATTGTCTTTGCACGGGAGAATCTTTTCATAATTCCCAGTCTTGCCAGTATCTCGTAAGTAGCAGCCCCACAACGCATACCTATAAAGGCATAATCGTAAGGTGTTCGTTCAAGATAGCTCATTGCAATACTATCGAATTTTTTTTTCTGCTGCAAAGTAACCGGAATAATAACGATAGCCTGTTTGGTACTATCTGGATTCTGTCCACCAAGTCTGGAATAAAACTGGTGAAACGAATCAACTACGTAGCGTGAGTGCCTTGTTTTGTTTTGGGCAACCAAACGAAATCTGCCGTGTGGTATAAAATTCAGTATCTGGTTGTCTGCAGCTTCTATTCCTACATGGCCTCCCAGTATTCCACCAAACCATCTTGGTTCGATGTGTTTAAACTTTTGTAAAGGCTTTGATCCATAAAGGAAATGCACACGTATATAAGCAGTATCCTGTGCATAAGACATCGCCACAGTTAAAAGCAATAAGGCTACTATGGTTGTTCGCTTTATTATAGTACTAATCTTTCTTTCGTTTTGCATCCAATGCCTTTTTTGCTTCGGCAATCAGTTCTTCTAACTCAGCTTCATCCATATCCGGATCAAGTGCTTCTGATGCTGCTGAAACAGCCACGGTATCAGCTTTTGCTTTTTCCCTGGCTTTCTTTTTAAAATATCCTCTCAGAAAGAAATTACCCTGCAGTGCTTTCATATTCTCACTAAACCCATACGCTGCCTCATTAATAGTAGCCAATGCGGTATTGGCATTAGCTGCTGTTTTATTAAGGTTACGGGATAGTGTATCAGTATATAACAGACTTCCCAGGCTTCCTTTGCCGGCCTTTACCTGGGCAGTAATGTCTGCCAATGAACTCGTCATTCGCTGAGCGTTATAGGCTGATCCTTCAAGGCTCCTGGAAAGATCGTCAGTATATAACAACTTACTTATGGTTCCGTTTCCTTTCCTGATCTGCACAGCCATGCCGGCAAGTTCAGTAGTTATAATATTTGCATTATCTGCTACATTGGTAAATGTACCGATCACTTTATCAAAATCTACAGGGTTAGTGGTTTTTATCTGTGATCCTTCTTTTAATAAAGCAGTTTGGTGGGTGGTGCCTGAAGTAATAGTGATCAGCTTATCTCCCATCAACCCGTCAGATCCGATCGTTGCCACCGCATCGGCTTTTAAGAACTCCCTTACTTTTCCTTTCATCAGCATATCTACTCTTATCACCGTATCAGATATAATTTGTATGTCTTCAACCGTACCTACGGTGATGCCGGCGAAACGAATGTTATTGCCCACGTTCAATCCACCCACATTTTTAAATGTTCCATAGATGAGGAATGTATCACCGAACATATTTTTTTTACTGCCGATTACAAAAATGCCGATTACAAACAGTATAATACCGATCAGGGTAAATATGCCTGTTTTGATCTTTTGTGAATGTGTTGTTTTCATAATATTTTTATTGAGTGTAGTCTATTTAAAAAAAGAACGTACCAGTTCGTCAGGACCGTTTTCCAGTTGTTCATAATCTCCTTCTGCAACAAAAGATCCGTTGTTCATTACAAGAACACGATCGGCTGTGATCTTTGCACATGCCATGTCGTGGGTAATGATCACTGATGAGGTATGGTATTTCTGTTGCATCTGCATCATCAGTTCACTGATCTCTCTTGAGGTTATCGGGTCAAGACCGGTAGTTGGTTCATCATATAACATGATTTCGGGTTTTAATATCAATGTTCTTGCAAGACCTACACGTTTCCGCATCCCCCCTGAAAGATCAGAAGGCATTTTATCTATCGCATCCAGTAAACCCACACCTTCCAGTACTTCTTCTATCCGGCTTTGGATATCTTTTTTATCGGTAAGCTTTAGTACCCTTGTTAAAGGAAATTCCAGGTTCTGGGCAACAGTCATAGAGTCGTATAATGCAGCACTCTGGAAAAGAAAGCCAACTTTCATCCTGAGTTTTTTCCATTCTTCTTCTGATAAGTCTTTTACTTCTGCATCAAATACTTTGAGGCTACCAGAATCCGGTGTTAGTAAGCCTACTATGCATTTAATCGCAACTGATTTTCCTTGTCCGGATTTTCCCAGTACCACGAGATTCTCTCCTTTAAAGAGATCCATGTTGATGTTAGACAGCACTTCCTTACTTCCGAAAGATTTCTTAAGGTTTCGTATGGCAACAACCACCTGGGTTTTATCAGGAGCTTTATGAATCGTATGTGATGCTGTTTCCATATTTCTAGTTGTAAGCAAAGACTGAGGTTAACTGCACAGCAATTGCATCAAGTACTATGATCCATAATGAAGCAGATACTACTGCCGAATTCGCCGCCACACCTACACTTTCAGTTCCCCTGTCTGAATTATACCCTTTGTAACAGCCAACAAAACCAATGGCAAAGCCAAAGAAGATTGTTTTGGTAACTGCAGGTATCAGATCAGAAAAGGTTACTGCACCAAAAGCCTTGTTGAAGTATAATGTTGCAGTCATGTTATTATTGATATTGGATGCTGCAAACCCTCCTGTCAATGCCAATGCATCAGCCATGAGGGTTAATAAGGGTATCATAATAATACAGGCCAGAATACGGGTTACCACCAGATATTGTATAGGGTTCGCCCCTGATACTTCCATGGCATCGATCTGTTCACTTACTTTCATACTGCCAAGTTCAGCTCCAATGCTTGATGCTATCTTTCCTGCACATATCAATGCGATGATCACAGGTCCTATTTCACGTATCACTGAAATAGCTACCATGCTGGGAACAAAACTTTCTGCACCAAATGCCTTCATCGTAGGTTCAGATTGCAGCGTTAATACAAAGCCAAGGATAAAACCAGTGATACCTACAAGGGAAAGGGATTTAACACCAATGATATAGCATTGCCGTAAAAACTCATTCCACTCAAACCCAGTTCTGAAAATGTTGCGAAAGAAAGTGCCCATAAAAGCAATCTGGTTGCCGGTAGCACTAAACTGCCTGGTAAAGAATGCAGGTGTTGATGTGTTCATAATAAAGTATCTGTGCCGGGATAACGTATAACCAGATCAAAAAGAAGACCCGGTTGTCCTGATTTGCTAAAGGATGACACGTGTTAATTGGCTGATTATAAGCCTTACCGGCATATTTAAGGTTCAACAATCATGCCCCTATATTATTGTGGAACTTCATCTGGATTCAAACCGCTTCTCCTGCTTATCAAAGGGTGGCAGAAACACTTTAATACCAGCTTCAAACCCTTATGATGCGGTTTTTACCATAGGCTTATTACTAATACATAAATAGTCCTGCCAGTTGGCAGGACTATTTATACTGATTGTGTTATTGCTTTTATCCACTTAATGATCAAAGTACATCATCTTTCACATCTCCTGTCTTGAATTGCCAGATGGTTCGGTGCAGTTCGTCTGATGTTTAGAGAGTGGAGATAGTAAGGAGAAAATGAGGAGTGAGGAATAGGAATAAGAAATTAAGAATGAGAAATAAGGAAGGGAAAGACAAGTACGAGGTAGGTAAGGAATGAGAAATATAAAATGGAAGTACAACTGGATCACCAGATAAGCCAATCGTACTTCGTTTCAGTTCTGCTGGTGGGTTTTTGTAAGCCGTTGGTTAACCTTAACACATTTTCACTTACGATCTGCTTCAGCTGTGTGATGGTGAGATTCTCATTATTATTGAATGCATCAATGATGCTGTAGGTGAACACACCATTCCTCAGATCGGCACGTTCCTGTGCATACTGCATACCGCCTGCTGCAGAAATTACAGATGCTCCGGTACCCCTGCTCACATTCATAAACAGGTTCTGCATCAGTTCGAAACTGCTCGTCATACCCAGTTTCTTTGAAGTACTGATCTTGATATTGCTCTTCACTTTTGTACCCATACTATCCAATGATCCTTTGTTCGCTTCTATCTTACTGATCTCTTCTTTATCTACTTCACCACTATGGCAGGCATCGAGTAACAATAGTTTTCTCCTGGGTGCAATTCCATCCAACAGGCTTTCAATGGTTTCATACGCCAAACCATTTTGTGCAGGTGATTCAAAGTTTACATCATAGGTACTCAGGAAATAATTGCCCTGCTGATCGAGCAAGCCGTGACCGGAATAAGCAATGATCACTTTGTCTTCTTCCCTTAAATCTGCCAGGTATTTTCGTAAGGATTGCACATTGGCAACTGTAACGGATGTGTTGAACAGGGTGTCTATCAGCAGGTCTGGATTGCGTTGCTTGAGTTTTAAGGCGAGATCGGTGATGTCTTTTACACTCCAGTTGAGGGGGTGCCCTGGTTCTTTGAACTGATCAATACCGATACCGATAAAGTACACATCCGATCTTTCGGGTTTTGCCGGCTGGTATTTAATGGTGAGTGGTGAGCGATAACTCTCTGCTCCTGCTGTGTTGGTGGCAGAATATTCTATTACATTGGCACCTGTGGTGAGCTTAAGTTGGATGGTAGTATCCAATTGCTTTTTCCCTTTGCTCAATGGCAAGCCACGACTGCCAAATAAGGGCACACCATTTACCCATACATTCATACGCACCAGTGGGAACGTTGCATCTTTGAAAGATAACTTGAGGCTATACACCTTCTGCTTTACCAGTTGTGGTAGCTGCTGAGCCGGCATATTGGCTACAGGTGTTTGTTCAATTGCTGTGAGTTTAGCACTATCTAATCCAAGCCTCGCCAGTCGTTTTTCATAGGCTTTACGCAGGCTGGTGATGAGTTGTGTGTTTGGATTCTTTAAACGTTGTAGAACAATATCGGGACGGTTATATTTTACATCCAACTGTTCAGGTGCAATGATCTGTTGCTGCTTTTTAAAGAACAGCTGTGATACCGATCCTTTGGTAGAGGCATAGTAATTATCGCTGGTAACAGTAACGAGATTGTCTGAGAGCTGGTCTATGATACTAATCTCTTTTTTGTTGGTGGTGAGATCAAATATGTGCACTGTAAAATCACTGCTGATGGCAATAAAACGATTGTTCTGCAGATCCAGCACACCATCTATGAGGCTGCCAAGTTTGGTAGGTATACGACAGATGATCTTACCGTTTGAGGTATTGAACACTGAAACATTATGCGATTCATCCCATCCAAATCCATATTGCTTATCATCAGTAAATTCAACATTCACCCATTCGTTATACCAGCCGGTAGTCCACAAACTGTCGCCGGTGAACTTATCAAGGCACAACACAGAACCCATATCTGTGACTACCAATATGTATCTTGCATCGTTCAGCTCAACCGTTTGCACCACATCATCCAGGATATACTGCAGGTTGTTGAATGCTGATATCGTACCTGTGTTTCCATTAACAGAAAACACTTTGTCGGCACTGAAGTAAAGTAATGTATGCGAACCTTTGAGGAACTGCATGTGCGTAAATTCAGTTGATCCTGCGGGGATGTTTATTCGATGCAGCAGGTGGTTATTTCCATCACTAAGAAGAAGAGTACTGTCAGTTTCGGAGCAGGCAAGTAGTTGTTCATCATCTGACATTACGGCAACTGCAGGTATTTTTTTAATGATATCAAAGGGATCGCTGATTCGCCTTGATTCTTTGCCCTTGAAATGATTGAGCTGCTCCTGCGGAAAGGATCTTTCTATTGCAAAGCTGTGTGGGTTGAAGAGTTTAATGGTATCCTTAACAATACCTACCAGGTGCCGCGATGTTGCACCAGTAATTGCAGTGTAATAACGGTCAGGGATATTATTCACCTCTTTCGTTTCGCCGGTGAGTGTGTTAGTAACAAATATGCTCCCACCATATACATGGGACCCTACCAGCAAACTATCAAACTGCACATACCTTGAGCTGTTAAAGCTGCCATATTCTAATGGCTGGTATTTTAGTTTACTGTTGTTGGATATATCCAGCAGATCGCATTGAGTGGTTCCTAATAAACCAAGCTGCCCAAACCGGTTGGTATAAGCTGTGGCAAGATAATTAGCCCGTGATTCAAATTCTTTGATGGTATCGTTACCTGCGAATGAGCGAAGCTGGATAGCAGGATTAAACATCAGATCATCCCTGCTAGCACCTGCATTGCAGAGGTAGGTATTGGTATTAACTGGTGCTACGCTGTTGATGTACATCTCGTTTTTTTTACCCGAGATCAGATCAACCATTATAGTTCTTGAACGAAAATCGAGGCAAGCCCAGTTATTATTTATACTAAGCGTTAGACCACTCATGTCTGGTTCAATGGGATCGGATAATTGTTTTCCCTGCAGGTTAAGAAAGTGCAGCATTTCGGTACCTTCTTCCAGGTTAGCGATGTTGAGAACAAGCTGTTGGGTCTTGAAATCTATTTCGAAATCGGTGATATAGCCTTGCACCGGAATCGTTATCAGTTGTTGACTTAGTGCTTTTACCTTTTCTTTATCTGATACAGGAGCCGTAAACAGCTTTGGCAGCATTACGCTATGCAGTAAACCACCAGCCAGAAAGATCAATTGATTGGTAGCACTGTTGTATCTAAACATATCAACACTTCCCTTTCCGGAAGGAACTTTTGCTACCGGCAACCCTGTTTTTGTATCCCATACATAGATCGTACTATCATAATGATGATTGGTCCCGTCGCCACTTGAATTAACGATGCTCTTACCGGTATAATAAGTACCTCGTGTGATGAACTGGTTACCATTATTGATAAAGCTCACCTGCTCAGTCCATGAATCATAACCGATGGATGCAACAGAAACAATTTTACCTGTAACCGTGTTCCAGATGTAGATGTTTTCGAAGCCTCCACCGGCAACGTAAGTATTGCTTACATCAAAATCCTGCATGCCTCTACCCGCTCCATACGAAAAATGGCGAAGCTGGTTTCCATCCTGGTCAAAGGAGAAAATATCGGCATCACCCAATGTAAAAAAATTATTACCGCTGTTAATGACCTTTGTAACAGCACCCGAATGCTTGGGCAATTTCTTAATGGATATACCATAAAACAGATCGTATAGAATCGGTTGCTGATCAGCCAGTGTAAGGAAACGTTTACCACCAGTAAGCGGTGCAAATTTGACTTTGGTTTGTGCATTATGCTGCAAGGGATAGATGAGCTCAAATTGCTGCTGTGCATGTGCCGGGAAAGCAAGGAAGAGATTAGCTATAATAATTGTAATAAAAATGGCGAATTTCATGTGGGGAAGATAAGGAAGTAAGGGGTAGGATGTTGACAGATGACGGTTGACAGAGGTGTGAGATGAGAAGTAGGAATAAGAAATGAGAAAGGGAATACAAGTATGAGGTAAGAGGTAAGAAGTTGGCGGTTGACAGTTGACAAATGACGGTTGGCGGTTGACAGTCGACGGTCGACAGTGATAATTCATCTAGAAATAAAAAAGATCCCGACTAACGCCGGGATCTTTTTATCTTACTTCGTACTTCTTATTTCGTACTTCTGTCTTACGCTTGTGCCCCTTTCTCTTCCTTCGTCTTGCCTTTGCTTGGCTTCAAATGAAACTTAATTTTCTCATTTTCCTTATCCAGCTCAGCAACTAAGGTATCACCCTCTTTCACAGCCATATTCAGTATTTCTTCTGCCAGAGGATCTTCAAGATACTTTTGAATAGCTCTGTGTAAAGGTCTTGCACCAAATTGTACATCGTAACCTTTCTCAGCAATGAAGTCTTTTGCTTCATCAGTTATCTCAAGTGTAAACCCAAGTGCTGTTAAGCGTTTGAATACACCTTTCATCAGGATATCAATAATGGAAAAGATATTCTCTTTGGTAAGCGAGTTGAAGATTACGACATCGTCAATCCTGTTCAGGAACTCTGGAGAGAATGTACGCTTCAACGCTTTCTCTATAACAGCTTTATTTGCCTCATCCTGGTTCTCCATTCTGTTGGCTGTTGCAAAACCTACACCTTCACCAAAATCTTTCAATTGGCGAACACCAATGTTAGAAGTCATAATGATGAGCGTGTTCTTGAAGTCAACTTTACGTCCTAGACCATCTGTCAGTTGACCATCATCCAACACTTGCAACAAGATGTTGTAAATATCAGGGTGAGCTTTTTCAATCTCATCTAATAAGATCACTGAATATGGCTTACGGCGAACTTTTTCAGTAAGCTGACCACCTTCTTCATAACCCCCATTTCCTGGAGGAGCACCTAATAAACGTGTAAAAGTGAACTTCTCCATATACTCACTCATTTGAATCCTAATGTGTGATTCTTCAGAATCGAACATATACCTTGCTA
>JANPIB010000047.1:0-3032 GCA_031424775.1 Chitinophagales bacterium
AAAGCCATTGATGCTGCAGGATATAAAGCAGGGTCTGAGATTTTCATTGCTATGGATGCTGCTAACTCTGAGCTATATAAAGATGGCAAGTACATCTTCCATAAGAGCGATGGAAAAAGTATGAGCAGTGATGATTTGGTGAAGTTTTGGGAAAACTGGGTTCGCCAGTATCCGATCAATTCAATTGAAGATGGTATGGCTGAAGATGATTGGGAAGGATGGAAAGCATTGACTGAAGCTGTCGGCAGTAAATGTCAATTGGTTGGTGATGATCTTTTCGTAACCAACGTTACAAGATTGCAGCAGGGAATTGATAGAGGTATCGGAAATGGATTACTGGTTAAAGTGAACCAGATCGGAACCATAACTGAAACAATCAATGCTGTTACAATGGCTCAACATAATGGTTACAATACTATTATGAGCCACAGAAGTGGTGAAACTGAGGATGTAACCATTGCTGATCTAGCTGTTGCATTGAATTGTGGTCAGATTAAAACCGGTTCAGCTTCAAGAACCGATAGAATGGCTAAGTACAACCAGCTACTAAGAATTGAAGAGCAGCTGGGAACCTATGGTATTTACCCTGGTGGAAAACTGAAGTTCGGCAGATAATCTTTCCACTTGTTCATAGGAAAAGGAATTTCCGAAAGCAGATACTCTAATTTAGAGTATCTGCTTTTTTTATGAAGATCCTCAAGACCATCATCAAGATTTTACGGAACAAGTACCTCGTAGCAATGTCTGTTTTTCTTGCCTGGGTGATTTTCTTTGACAGCCGGGACATCTTCACTCAATTGGATAAACGAGCTGAGCTTAACACTTTATTAGAAAGCAAGCGATTTTATGAGCAGGAAATAGCGACAGCGAAGAAGCAACTGTCTGATATTCAAAACAATGCTGCAGCTCTTGAAAAAATTGCCCGTGAGCAATACAAGATGAAAAAGCCAAACGAAGACCTTTTCCTGGTAGAAGAGCCTTAAATTTTTATTCTTACAGCTGCTTCGGACAATAACATGCTCCATTAAGCGTTTTTCAATAGACATTTGGATTTTGGATTTAAACCTTTCGTATGCCCATTTTTACTCCCGAGGAGCTGATTCAGTATTTATATGGAGAAGTTTCTCAAACACAGGCTTTAGAAATTGAACAGGCTTTGCAGACTGACTGGAGTTTGCAACAAAAGCTTATTGTTTTAAAAGAATCTCAGCAGTATTTGGGTGCTATTAAGTTACAACAGCCCAGAAGGCAAGCTATTTCTGCCATTTTAGATTATGCAAAGCAAACAGCCGAGATAGAGCAGTAGATTCTGTAAATGATTTTCAACCGGTATCTTCGATTCTTGTATGACAAGGAAAGACAGGTACCGGTTTTCTATTAAATACTTTCAGGAAAAATACCCCGAAGCAGAAACAGAGCTTTTTTACGATAGCCCATACCAACTGCTGGTGGCTGTTATATTATCTGCTCAGTGTACAGACAAGAGAGTGAATCTTACCACTCCAGCTATTTTTGAAAAATATCCCTCACCTACAGAACTCAGAACCGCCACTTTCGAAGAACTTTTTCCGTTAGTAAGGAGTATTTCTTATCCAAATAATAAAACTAAGCATCTCATCGGCATGGCAAATATGCTAATGGAGAAATTTGGTGGCGAAGTTCCCATGAAGGTTGAAGAGTTAGTTCAATTGCCGGGTGTTGGAAGAAAAACGGCAAATGTCATCACTTCGGTGATCGATCAGCAACCGAATATGGCTGTTGACACCCATGTTTTCCGTGTTTCGGCAAGGATCGGATTGACTGTTGATGCGAAAACTCCGCTGGCAACCGAAATGCAACTCATTAAATATGTACCTCAGGAGCTGGTACACAAGTTTCATCACTGGTTGATATTACATGGCAGATATATATGTGTTGCCCGAAATCCAAAGTGTGAGATCTGCGGACTAACAACTGTTTGTAAATATTACCATAAGATTAAAAAAACATTGCAGCAGCGGGAAACTCAATAACTGTATCTATTTTTCCGTTATTTCGTCGAACTTAACCAGGACTAATTTTTTATGCGAAGGATATTTACCCTCATGGCTGTTGCAACAGTTACATTACTCTGTTCATTTTCAGCCAAAGCTCAATATTATTACTATGATGATCGATATTACGATAGTGATGTGATCTGGGAATTTGGAACTTCTGTTGGTTTGATGAATGGCATTACAGACATCGGCTCCAAAAAAGGGTTCATGCCTAATTTCAAAAATAACCAGGTAAATGCCAGCGTTTATATTGGTGCTATGTATCAAGGTCTTGCAGGTGCAAGACTCGAAATTACCTACGGCAGAATTGCCGGTGCTGATAGTACTGGTGCCTATCCAAAACGAAATCTCAGTTTCAGAACACCGATAAGAGAAATTGCATTAATAGGTGAATTCCATCCTTTGATGTTGAAGTATTATGATGAACTTCCTAGGTTTTCCCCGTATGTGGCCTTGGGATTAGGTTGGTTCTCTTTTAATCCTCAGGCAAATTTGAAAGGAAAGTGGATTGATCTTCAGCCATTGAGAACTGAGGGACAAGGCTTCCCCCAAACCGCACAATACAAAAAGGATACATATCCGTATAAGTTATCTCAATCAAATATGATCTTTGGTGGAGGAGTTAAGTTCGAAGCAACACAATTGATAACCTTCAGAGCTGAGTTCCTTTATAGAAAAACTTATACTGATTATTTGGATGATGCAAGTAGCCTTTACGTAGATCCAACTTGGTTTGATGCTAATTTGTCTCCTGCTTTTGCAACTCTAGCAAAACAGCTGTACGATCGTTCTGCTGAAAAAGATCCAACCTATGTGAATGGAACTGGTAGTACCATAAGAGGTAATGAGAAGACAAAAGATCATTACTTTACATTCAACCTAAAGGTTGGAATCAACCTGGGAAGACAGCGATCAAACTAACCATCCCGATAATAAAAAAAGAGGTCGTCCCAATGCTAATTGGGACGATTTTCTTTTTAAAGGGCAATCAGTTAT
>JANPIB010000048.1:0-12411 GCA_031424775.1 Chitinophagales bacterium
AACCGATCGTATTGGAGAATGTCTACTATGACTTTAATAAGGCCACATTGAAGCCTGAATCATTCCCATCTCTTGATAGCCTTGTTTCTTTGTTGAACTTCTATCCTAAAATGGTGATTGAGTTGAGTGCTCATACAGATAGTAAAGGTTCTGATCAATACAACATGAGTTTGTCTGAGAAGAGAGCAAAGAGTGTATTGGAATACCTTGTTCAAAAAGGAATTGAAGTGGCGAGATTGCAAAGCAAGGGTTATGGAGAAACAACACCGATTGCTCCAAACACTACTCCTGAAGGAAAAGATAATCCTGAAGGAAGAGCCAAGAACAGGAGAACAGAATTCAAAGTCTTATCTAACTAAACATAGCTTGCCAAAAAATAAGACCCTGCTTTTGCAGGGTTTTTTATTACTGGAGAATGAGTTTACCTGAAGCTGATCGTTCATTATTCTGAACGAAGCGATAGAAATACATACCCGAGTTTAAATAAGGTAGATGTATCGTTTCATTATTTGATCTTAACCGATAGGTAAAAACTCTATAACCTATAGAATTGAACAATTCCAGGAAACAATCATTATGATCTTTGGATTGAATGATCAGCGTTCCTCCATTTCTATAAGGATTTGGGTAAACATAGAATTGCTTCTGTTGGTACAAAACAACCTGAACTGTATCTGAGATAACTTCTGCACCATTCTTCAGTAGCAGTTTAGCCCTATAGTAGATCACACCCTCTCTGTTTGGTTTATCTGTACCAGTAACGGTGTCCTTAGCAACAACGGTTGCCACATTAGTCAATGGGTTAAGCCGTTGAAATATTACTTGTTGTACTTGTGAATTGCTACCCAGTATAACTTTCAGGTTAACAACAGAATCTCCAATAACATCAGCTGTAAGATTATTGATGTAACAGCCTACACCTTGAGTCGAGTAATTAAAAGCAAAGCTTCGAACCCCGGCTTTACTCATAACTACAGGGGCAACTGCAAAATATTTCAGTTGGTTTGGATGTATGGTAATAAAGGTGTCTGTGGTTTGATACAATGGTCTCATAAAACTATCTGTAAGTCCGTAAACCTGGTAAGTTGATACGCCTCTAAGTTTTGTCCAGCTGAACATGAAAGAATCAACACAGTTAAACACAACATTTGTTTGCAAACGTGGAATAATAGTAAACGTGTCTGATACTACTGATTTAGTTACCGCACCAGCAGAGAAAGTCATTCTAAGTTTGGCAGTAGTTACAGTGTCTTTTATAGATGCTTTTGAATATTTGTTAGATAAAGAAACATTTGCTCCCAAAGTTTCCCAAGTTGTTCCTGCATCATAACTTATCTCAAGTAATCCGTTAGATGTTGTTACAAAAGATTGCCACCTTATGGTATTTACAGCAGCAGGAAACAGGTTGTCATTTTTTTTTGGATAAGTAAAATACAGATCATCTGTCTTCTCTGTGTTATAAACCACATAAAAAGCTTGTGGCGTTTGAACAACTGTTCCTTTGATCCTGATAACATAAGTTCCTGCCGAAGGAAATTGCAAAACAATTTGCTCAACTGTATTCAACGAATCCCTTCTTTGAACAGCAGCGGCATTCAACGAATCAACATGAGGAAATGAACTCAATACTAAAGGATAAAAAATAGCTCCGGTGCTTATCTGCACCAATTCAACATCAAGATCATTGATCAAAGCTTTTGATGCGTTAGGCATTGCTGCAATATCATTCCATGCTAAGCTCAACTTTAGTTCCTTTATTACAGCTGGAATATTAATTGTTAACTGCTGGACACCTCCATTGTTTACAGTACCTGTGAAGAATTGCCCCTGATTTATCTGCCGAACCGCTCTTTCAGTGTTTAAGCTTCCAAAGCCTGAGCGATAATCAGGTCCGGGTTGTAAAATATCATCTGCAGCATTCATTAAAGCTGCTCTCACCAAAGCTGAGGATGGTAAACGACCATAGATTTGTTTATACGCATCTTGTACAAGCAATGCTGATCCTGAAACCAATGCAGCAGCACCTGAACTTCCATCCTGACCAAAAGCCGTTAATTCAGGTTTTATTCTTCCGTCATAGGCAGGGCCTTTTGAGCTAAGGGGCTCAACATTATAAAATGAATCAGTTGCTGCAACCGCCAAACTGTTTTTTGATTGTTTGAAGCTTCCGGTAAGGTTAGCGAAACCCGTTAGCCCTGCATATTTTCCTGTAGTAGGGGTCAGGTTTCCTGAGTTTCCTGCAGAGAACATGTGCAGTAAAGAATCGTTATTGTTGATTGAAACATCATAAGCATAACTATCTGCTCCATAAAAGTTCTCTACACCTGTTCCGTATGAATGATTTTGAATACTGATGTTGAATTTCTTGTAGATCGAATCAGCTTCAGGTAATAGGTTTTGAAATGAGGCGGAAGTAAGAGTTGCTTTATAAGCTGCACCCTTTCCATTGAAATAAGTATTGCCTGCACCTCCAACCAAAGTCATCATGGCTGTGGCGTGTGCAGAAAGGTTTGGCGATTCTAAACCTGTTTTCTTAAATCGCTTTCTAAAATCAATATCAGCAGTATCAGGTCTGCCCTCTTTTACTGAAACAGTTAACCCGGCACCTGTTGTAGTTGGAAACATAGTGTGTGAAAACAAAACGGCATTTAAGCTCAGATCAGATCCATTCATCACCATTTCTTCCTTAGCTGTACGAACAGGCTGTATAAACATCACTTCTTTCAACATCAATACAGAGTCAATGTTTAATCTTTTCACATCAACTGCATATAGAAACATTCCTTTGTTCTGCGTAACGGTACTTGTAGAAAGTAATTTAAGAGGAGAGGTGCTGAAAATGTAAAGGGATTTCGCTTTCCTGATCTCTGTAAGTGATGTTCCGGAAGGCAATTTATCAGATACCGGCGTTTTTGCATATTGAGCGTTTGCTAATAAAGCGGCTGTCATTAGCAAAACAAATAACGTGTAGGTGATCTTTCTTTGCATAGGTGTTTTCTAAAGTAGCTGTTTTTAGAATCTGTACATCATATTTTAAAAAAATACCGGTACAACTAAACCTCTATCAATACATCGGCTGAATATGGTATTCTTATGTCTGATTGGAGTGTAGCCGTTTAAAACATTTATCCCTAACTTGAAGTCCTAACAATTCTTTAATCCCAAAATGCACACCATGAAGAAATTCTTGCTCTCAGCCACTGTCTTTACTGCATCAGTAGCCTTTTTGGCTTCTTGCTCTAAGAACAAAGATGTTACACCAAATGATTTTATTTCAGACGATGTGAAAGCCAAAGTTCAGGCTCTTGGTTTTGGAACTGGTTCGCTTGTAACCCACGAAGATGGTTACCTGGTAGAAGGAGATATTATTCTTACCCCTGAAATGCTCAACCGCCAACACAGCTCTACTTTATTGCGTGTTGGTAGTGAAGAACAGTACCGGACCACAAATCTGGTTACTGGCTTACCAAGGGTTATAACAGTTAGTGTATCTTCTCAATTAGGTAGCATTTATGTTGCTGCAACAGATGAAGCTATTGCTCGTTACAATGCAGAAGGATTACGAATCACTTTTCAGCGTGTAAGTTCAGGTGCTAACATCAGCATTGTAAAAGCTGGTGGAAATTTTCTTGCGTCTGCAGGATTTCCAACTTCAACAGGCGATCCCTATAACCAGGTTAAGGTTAACAGTAATCAGCTTAATGGACAACCTCAAAGTACCATTGCTTCTGTTTTAGCACATGAAATTGGGCATTGCATTGGTTTCCGCCATACTGATTATATGAGCCGCCAGTATAGCTGTGGTGGATCACCTAGTAATGAAGGAGCATCTACAGTTGGTGCCATTTTAATTCCTGGAACACCAAGTGGTCCAGATCCTAATTCATGGATGTTGGCTTGTATTGGTTCGGGTCAAAATCGTCCGTTTAATTCTAATGACAAAACTGCCCTTAGCTATTTGTACAGATAATAACTGAACATCAGTTGCATTGAGCCATCCAATTTTTTGGATGGCTTTTTTGTTAGCTATCGTTCCGAAACTCGGATTGAGCTTTACTTGCGTCGCACTCTTGTACTGCACATCACATCATCACTTAGTCCTAAAATGGTATTCACAAACCCTTTTGCAGCATAGAAATTTAACATTCCTTAAGTAACTTGAACCTTTCATTAACCTAAATGCACAACCATGAAGAAAATCTTATTCTCTGCCTCTCTGTTGCTCACATCAGCCGTACTGATCGTTTCTTGTTCTAAAAACAAAGATGTAACACCTGCAATTTCCGATGATATATCGCAAGATGTTCGTCAAAAGATCTCCAACCTCGGGTTCAACAGTAAAGACGTGACCAAAACAGAAGACGGTTACCTTGTTGAAGGAGACATCATGCTAACTGAAAGCGATCTAAAGGGTCATGAAAATCCAATGTTACTTCGTGTTGGTAGTGAAGAACAGTACCGAACTACGAATCTTGTTACTGGGCTGCCAAGAACTTTGACCATTCGTGTTTCTACTACTTTACCTTCCAGTTATATTACTGCTTGTGATAATGCAATAGCAAGGTACAATGCACAAAACCTCAGGATAAAGTTCTCCCGGGTTACTTCAGGAGGAAATATTGTTATTACGGCAGCACCTTCTGGTTCTTCATATTTAGCTTCTGCTGGCTTTCCTTCTGGCGGTAATCCTTACAGCCAGGTGCTGGTTAACAGGAGTTATTTAGACACATGGAATAGCAGTACAGTTACTTCTATTCTTGCACACGAAGTTGGGCATTGCATTGGCTTCCGCCATACAGATTACATGAATCGCCAATACAGTTGCGGCGGTTCTTATTACAATGAAGGAGCAAGCACCGTTGGTGCAATCCACATTCCTGGTACACCAACAGGTGCAGATCCTAATTCATGGATGTTGGCTTGTATAGGAAATGGTGTGAATCGTCCTTTCAATGCAAACGACGTTACAGCTTTACAGTACGTTTATTGATCCCTGACTATAATTGATGTAGAGCCATCCTTTTTCGGGTGGCTTTTTTTATTACCATAGCCTCCAATCATTTACCAAATTCTCAGACCTTGAAGTAGGTTTTTGCTGCCCATGAGTGAGTTGTGATACTTTTAGCTGCAAATAACTTTGTAATTCACTTACTGAAACAAAGCCATCCTTATTAAGATCGGCTTGTTTTTCTGACAGCCCCTTTAACAGTGAATACGTAAATACCCCATGACTCCAACTATCTCCTTCAAGTGCAAATTCGGCTCCGCCAGAGGCAGATATAATATTAGCACCTGAATGTCTTCTTATGTCAGCAAACACCTCATTAAAAAGCGTTGATGCCGTAACAACCTTATCTTTTTTGATGGTGCTTTTGTTAGTGTATATAGCTACTTTCCCTCCATCAGCATTTGAGTTTGTTACCCAGCTTGTTTCTTCTTTATCAAGTTCACCACTATGGCAGGCATCAATAAAAAGCAGTCTCTTTCTTGCAGGGATATTGTCAAGCATATTCTCAAGTTCGCCATAAGGCATTCCAGCTAAAGCAGGATTGGCAAAATCTATATCGTATGTAGCTAGATAGTAGTCAAGTTCTTTATTAAGTATGCCATGCCCTGACCAATAAATGATTACCTGGTCCTCAATATCAGAACTGTCAAGCAGTGTTTTTATTTTCAAAACATTTGCTTTGGTAACTTCTTCATTGGTTAGCAATACAGTATGCACTTTAGCAAACATGTCCTTCTTATTGGTAAAAATTTCAGCAACTTCCTTGATGTCTTTGGATGGATATTTAAGATTATATCCTTCGGTTTTATAAGTACCTGCACCAATGCCGATGAGGTACAGATCTGGCTTGTGATTTTTATCCCCCTCATAGAATATTTCGAAAGATGCCTTGTTACTTTCGATTCCTTTTTCGTTACTGCAGATTACTTCTATCAGGTTTTTTCCTGCATTGAGTTTGACGGATAACCTGATGGTCATTTCATGAATAACTGGGCTCTTCGCTATTTCGGCTAGCTTTACTCCATTTCTTGAGCTAAAGGGAACTCCATTAATAAAACCTTTACAGTTGACAAGAAGGTTTTTATTGTCTTTTAGGGTTACAATAAACTGAAGTAACTGTTTATCAGTTACGGAGGGTACTGAAGAAAAATCCTGTATCTCCAATTCAGGTGCGTCAATCTCATTTGACTTTACAGGAGAAATGCCCAGTTTTTTATATCGTTTGGCTACCAGTTTTTGCAACATATCTTTTGCCTCAGCAGAAGGTGCCCCAAGTTTAGTGGTAACAATATCAGGACGGTTATACACGACATCAAACTGGTCAAAACCTGATGTGTACAATCCTTTTCTAAATGCAATGGCTTTCGCACCATTCCTCGATGTTTTGTAAAAATTATCTGGAAGACTTACGATATAGTCACCTTTCTCAAGAAATATGATCCTCGCTTCTGTTAATAGATTATTCGTGTTAACCCAAAGTATTTCATTGTTGGCAGCGATATACATTCTATTATCCTTCTCTGATGGATACAGGAAATTAGCTCCTATGTTAAAGATGGTATCAATCTTAAAGGTTTTAAGATTCCAGACTTTAACCTGTCCGTATGCATTATTGGCAAAAAGTTTCTGCCCATCTTTTGAAAAACATACCTGAACATAAGATTGGGTTTTCTTACTTATACTAAGCCCACCTAAAATGTAATTCTCTTTCTTTGGATCAGAGAGCTTTTTAAATTTCATGGTTTTAGCATCTACCAGAAATAGCTGATCACCTGCTATTGCAAACTGACTTCCTGAAAAAGATGCGCTACCACAATCCAGGCTTCCAGAAAGCTTTAGTTCTTGAGATTTACCGTTTTTGATGTCCCGAATTTTTAAAATGGAATCTTCAGTTTTTGCAGTAATTATTTGGTTTGATTTGAAAGTAAAAAGTATTTTTTCATTTTCATCTACTTTACTTTCTGAGGCAGTGGTATTTTGCCAATTCACTAGTTTTTTACTTGTTGTTATCACTGGCTGATTATTCCAAACGGTGAATGATTCAATACTGTCTTTACTAAACGAGTATGGTTTTGGGGTATAATTCGTATCAATGGGTTGTACAATAATCTCGTTATTGTGTGTGAACATTGCAGACTTAAGGTCTGGTACAAAATAAAAATTTTCATTCTTTTCAAGGCGTGTCATCGTAGAAAACGATTGAGGCAATATTTTATTTGTTGCGATAGATTGTGACTGGGTAATGTTTTTCATATCCCACAGCTTTATGAAATTATCTGTGAGAACGTACATTCTTTCGTTCTTTGCATCAAAACATAACTTCTGAATATAGTCTGGCTGTATGCCTAATTTCTTTTGTACTGTATTCTGGGGAGAGACTCGTGATAAAAAAGAATCTGATGCCATGTAAAAGCAATCTTCAGTAGGGCTGGTAACCAATCTTGCTCCAGCTTCCATCTCACCTCCATTATCTCTTTTTTGTTTTTTGATGTTCCATAACATCCAATTTTCTTTCTTTGAGACAAGTAAATAATTGTCATTGGTCCACTGTAGATAATTGATCTTATCTCCATTCTCACTTGTAAGGTTTGCCTTTCGGTTGAATGTTTGTAGATCAACTATATGAATACTTCCATCTTCAGTACCAATAGCTATCTCTTTAGCATCGGGTGAAAATTCAAGAGCCGTTATTTTGTCGAAAGTAAATCGGACCGAATCGTATTGTGTATTTGAAAAGAGGTCAAAAAAAACCACTTGGTCATCTCTCAAAGAATAAGGTGGAATAAAAGCAAATACGCCGGATTTTTCATTAATAGCAAAAACACCAGCGATGTCAGGATAAAATAAGAAGGGTAGGCGTTTTGAAAATTTTCCTGTTGCTACATCATACACTTCATGAACTCCACCCTGCTTGCTAACAATAATAAATTTGCTGCCTTTCCAAAAACGAACCTGCATAACGGATCTGCCGTTTGTGGTGTTAGCATTAATAACCCTTAGCAGATGTCCCGTTTTCGTATTCCATATTTCTATTTCTGAGGCATAGCTATTAACAGGATCGTTTATAATGGTTAACTTTTGTTTCCATGTTTTTAAATTGGATGTATCTGAGTTGCCTGAGGTTATTACTTTGGCGAGGAAAATCCCATCTGAAGAAATGGCAAAATCCATACATTTTCCACCACCACTTCTTTGTACAACAGATTCTATTGACTGAGCACATAGTACTGTTAGGTACTGCAGGAATGCCAGCGTAAGAATTGCTTTCCTCATATTTATTGGCAATAAGCAGTTACAAAATCAGCTGCACCCTTGTGACCCATTTGAGCAGCTTTTTTCATATCAACACAAGCTGCTGCCTGGTTGTTCTGGTAATATTTTGAAGCACCTCTATAATAGTATGCCTCGTCATAGTCGGTTTTCACTTTAATAAAAGCATTAAAATCAGCTTCTGCCTTAACATACTCCTCAGCCAGCATGTATTCTCTTCCGCGATTAAATAAAGCCCTATGATGCTTTGGATTCATCTGTAGAGCCTTAGTGTAATCAAGAATAGCTCCTTTGCTGTCTTTCAGTTTTGATTTCACATATCCCCGGTTATAATAAACAGATTTATGAGTAGGTGCAGCTTTTTCTAGCATATCGTAATATCGTAAAGCCAACTTGTAGTTTTCGAGTTCTTCATATTTTGTTGCAAGGAAAAACAAAGGGTAAATAAGTTTTGGATTCATTTCAACACATTTCTGTGCTTGTTCAACAAATCCAGTTTCTTCTTTATAGTCCAGGTACTGTGCATATAAAAAATATACCTCTGGCCAGTCAGAATAATCTTTTTTCAATTGTTCTATCAGCTTAAGTGCTGCATCATACTGCTCTTCGTAGGTGTTAGCCCAGGCAGAAACATAAATGCCATATTTTGATTTATTATCCAGCTTGTAGATATCTGCACCAATCTTCGATTTTAAAACCACATCTGCAGAATCTCCATCATTCAGTTCAAAGAATTTATCGAACAAAGCTTTCTGGGTTGACTCTTTATTTTTTACCGGCGTTGTTGGAGGTTTTTTCTTTGTATCAGGTTTTTGAGCATTGGCTATGTTCATTGTTCCAAAAAGGCAAAAAGCCAGCACTGCAAGTGTAATTACTCTCATTGTTAGTGGTTTACGTAAAAATATTAAAAAGGCTGTTTCAATTCACTAGCGATTTTCCAGCACTTCAAAAATTAATAATTATAAAATCAGGAAGGTTAGGTGCAGGTACAGTGGTTGGGTGTTGTTTGTTGTTAGTTATTTCAGGTACCCTTTCGGATATATAGAGATCAAGGCTTTTAAACGTTATTTTATCTTTTCCATTAACACGGGCTTTACCAGTTAAGCCTTCTAAAAGTGCTTTTGTAAATGCACCATTGTTCCATTCTCTTTTTTCATAAGAAACTTCTTTACCGGTACTACTGGTAAATGTTACAGCCCCGGTTCCTGAACTGGAAAGCATATTTACCAGCCCGTTAATATGAAAGCTATTGCCGTAGATATTACCACTATGGCAGGCATCAAGAAATACCAATACTTTGGCTTTAATACCAGAAATCGTTTGCCTTAATTCTTCAAAGTTTACACAACTGCTTCTAAGCTTTTCAACGTTTGCATCATAAGGCAACATGTAATAAACATTGTTATTATCGTTGATGCCATGACCGGCAAAGTAGATCATTACAACATCATCTTTGTTGGAGGTTTTACCGGATAGCCAGTCAAATGCATCGAGTATATTAGCTTTTGTTGCATCAGCATTCAATAATGTTTTAACCGTAATACTATTATAGGTTTTTCCTTCCTGATCTTTTATTACAGAAGCAAAATCACCTGCATCCTTAGCTGATAATTCCAGTTTTAAAGTTGCATCCTGGTAACTACTAATGCCAATTACAAGCATGAACGCATTTGGCTTATTACTAGAATGATTCGTTTCCTTTTTTTTGTATAGCACTTTAATGTTCGCTTCCGGACTTAATCCATTTTGGTTTTCTGCTAATAGGGTTACTGTACAATCTTCATGGGGAATGTTAACCCTGATTTTGTTTTTTTCTTTACCGGGTTTAATGGTTACTCCACGTTCTACAGCAACTGGTCTGCCGTTCACTAAAGCCTTTATCACATTTACAGGAGAATTTTCTGCAGTATTGATTGAGTACTCTATTTCTATCATATCGTCTTGTGCAGACGTACCATTAGCAGGGGAAATGATACTAATCGTTGGCGGAAGCTTTTGCTGAATGCCTACTGTGGTATTCACAACTGGCTTTTTTTCATTAGCCATTGCTATCGCCTTTTGTTCATCATGAACTTGCAAAACAAGATCAACAATATCCGGTCTGAAAAATTGTTCTCTAAAACGGGATATAGGAAAGAATGCCGCAGATTTATCTTTTCCCTGGTTGATATGCCACCCTAAAATATCTTCAGCTCCAGGAGAAGCATCATAATATCCAGTAGGAGTGTAGAGCACCCAATGTTTATAATCATTTGAAAAATAAAGGCTGAGTAATTCTTGACCATTGTCCATGCTATACCATCTTATTGTTCCATCAGCAATAGCAGTACTAACTACTTTATCGTCTCCACTAATATTTACTAGCCATGCAAAGTCAGGTAAAGGAGTTTTCCATATCATCTTGCCAGACACAGTAGTCTTATACAGGTTCCATTCTGTGCCCAGAATTATTTCTTCACTATTGCTGTTGATATCAACAGCCAGGTTGGTTTCATTTTTATCAAAAAAATCAATGGGTTTATTGTTAATAGCAGTCGTTAGCATCTGGTTCCAATCGGTAACAGTGATGCTTCCTCTTTTTTCTACGGGATAAGGAAAGTTACATGCAGACTGTACCAATTGTCTTTTTTGAACATCGAAATGCATAGCCCTATTGTGCAAAGGAGTACAGCCAACAACATCTCCTTTTTCGTTAATGCGGAAGTGATCAACATTTGGTGCCGTAAAATCATTCAGTGTGGCAACCTGCTCCCAAATTCTTTCACCGGCAGAATCCAGTACAGCTATTTCAGGAAAGCTTCCAAGCACAGCTAACTTTCCACCAGGTAAAGGTTTGATATCCTGTATTGAATTCCTGAAAATGATATCCTTCCATTCACCCTTTCCATAGTTTTTCCATTTTCTAATTACCGTATGTAAAAACCCTTCATCATCAGTGGTATTAAATGTACCTCCAGCATAAAAGGAAGATCCAACAGCACTAAATGCGGTATTGAAAAGATATCCATCAAAATTCTTCTGCTGCACTGTGGGTTTATACAAACGTTTCAGGTCAGGTACACTAAACACCTCAATGTTATTGCTATCATAATAGCCAACAGCCAGTAACTTGCCTGAGGCATCAAACGAAACCCCGATTGGTTGTTTCCCTCCTGTAAGTTTGATAATGCCAATCTGCTCTAAGTTTTTATTGTATAACCTTATCTTACCATCCCAGCAGACAGTTGCTAATTTCCCATCTTTTGAAAAAGTAACATTGTACACTTCTGTAACATAGCCGTTCAATACTTTTTTCTTTGACCAATCTTTTGTGTCATAAATGATGACTCCATTATTAAGTGAGCATCCTACAGCCAGACTTTTTCCATCAGGTGAAAATTCAAGATCAAAAATATTAGATGGTATTCCGCTGATGCGATGTACAATTTCACCCGTTGCAGTATTGAAAATGTACACGCAAAAACTATTGCTCCATTCAGATCCTGTAATACCTGCAACAGCTGCAAGCGTTCCATCTTTGCTGAGTGCACAGGCATATAAAGTACCTTCTTCTGAATTACTGATTGGAACCCGTAAGGTGCGAATTAATATTCCATTTGATGCATCCCAAAGCCGGGCAGTTTTATCAACGGCACAGGTGAGGATTGTTTTTCCTGCAGCATCGGCATCAATTCGTTTCGCCTGACCTGTATGCATGCCTGTTTCGATTTTAAGGATAGGAGTAACAGGTTGCGAAAAGCTTTTGAACCAAATGATGGTTAAAAACAACATCAGGTAACGCATAGCAGGAGATTATGCATTTGAAGGTAGCGTTTTCACCTTAGAATTCTGAAAGTCAAGGCTATCTGTAGATCTTGCTACTTCACTTTATCGTTTTATACATCTAGTTCATTGAAAGATATTTCAATCTTATCTCTCTTCACTTCAACTTTCCTATAAGCAACTCCAGCAGCATCTAACATTCTTTTGCTAGCAATGGAAATTTCTGTACCGGAATATTTATCGCTGAGGTAGATCACTTCTTTTATGCCTGATTGAATAATAGCTTTACTGCATTCATTGCATGGAAACAAAGCTGTATAAATTCTACAGCCTGTTAAGTCCATACCAATGTTGTTGAGAATGGCATTTAA
>JANPIB010000049.1:0-9581 GCA_031424775.1 Chitinophagales bacterium
CAATGGTCTGGTAAATCACCTGAACAGGAATTTTTAGATCGGGAGGTGTAATTAGTTGAGCGATCTTGTCTGATATTTCATGCGTAGCAAAAGGCTTGTACACATGCCTTACCACATTCTCGGTGTGCAGTTGATTATCTCGTTGCAGCTGCTTGCATTTGTCTAACAGTTCTTTCAATGTGTCTTCTGTTCCTTTTTCTTTGTGTAGTTCAGCAGCGGCTCTAAAAGCAATGAAATCGCCCAGCTTGCTCATGTCAATTCCATAACAATCAGGATAACGTATTTGCGGTGCCGATGAAACAACAATGATCTTCTTTGGCTGCAATCTTGCCAGCATCCTCACGATACTTTCTTTCAATGTTGTGCCACGAACAATACTGTCATCTATCACCACCAAAGTATCTTCACCTCTGCGAACTGTTCCATAAGTAATGTCGTAAACGTGTTGCACCATTTCATTACGGCTTGTATCTTCCGTAATAAATGTTCTCAGCTTTACATCTTTGATAGCGATCTTTTCCTGGCGAATTTTCCTTGTCACCATTTCGGTGAGTTTCTCTTCATCAAAATCCTTTCCCCAGCTCATGATACGCTGAACCTTGATCTCATTCAGGTATTCTTCCATGCCTTTGCATAGTCCGAAGTATGCAACTTCTGCTGTGTTAGGAATGTATGAGAAGATGGTATTCTTTAAGTCGTAGTTAACTGCTTCCAAAACAGGTTTGCTAAGGTGATGACCTAATGCAATTCTTTCACGATAGATCTTTTCATCACTACCCCGACTGAAATATATTCTTTCAAAGGAGCAAGCCCTTCTTTCTTTCGGTTCAATTATCTGCTCGATAGAATAATTTCCTTCAGCATCGACGATCAATGCATTGCCCGGCATCAATTCTAACACTTCATTCTCGCCGACATTGAATGCCGTTCTGATAGCAGCTCTTTCACTTGCAGCAACAATAACATCTTGATCAATGTAGTAGTAAGCAGGTCTAATACCATGTGCATCTCTCATCACAAAGCTTTTGCCATTACCGATCATTCCACCAACAGTAAAACCACCATCAAACAGCGTAATCGCTTTTTTCAGCACAGCTTTAATATCAGCACCATTGGGGCTTTTCTCATCTTCCTTTACCAGGAAATGATGGATCACTTCCATCATTGCAGCAAGATCACTCTGCTTTGAAAATTCTCCCGGGTCAACATTGATCAACCCAAATAATTCCTCTGTATTTACGATATTGAAGTTTCCGGCAAGTGCAAGATTTTTTCCCGGAACGAGGTCTTTTTTAATGAAGGGATGGCAGAACTCAACATTATTTCTTCCCTGAGTTCCATAGCGAAGATGCCCTAGCAACAACTCACCGAGAAATGCCAGGTGACCTTTCATTAAACCTGGATGTTTCTTTATGTCTGGCTGATATTTTTCCAGCTCAGCAACTTCTTGCCCGATCTTAAAAAAAATATCAGCGATCGGCTGAGGTGCATTACTTCTGATACGAGATAAAAAAGGGAAACCAGCTTCTGTATTAAGTTTAACTGTGGCTACACCGGCTCCATCTTGTCCACGGTTGTGCTGTTTTTCCATCAGCAGGTACAGTTTGTTCAAACCGTACATCACGGTGCCGTGTTGCTGTAAGTAGTAAGAGAAAGGCTTTCTTAATCTGATGAATGCCAGACCGCATTCATGTTTTATCTCATCACTCATGTAGAACCACGATTAAGTGGAATTTTGTTGATTAGCTTGAAATCGCTGCAAATATCCGTAAGCGATTCTACAATCAAAATTAAACTCCTCACAATCCTAACCAGGTTGTGGTACTAATTCTGGCTTAAGCTTTTCAGCCAACCACAAGAATTCTGTTACAAATGTGTGAACTGAATTGGTAAAGCTTTCCTCAACCAAATTTCCTTCAGCATCAAACTTCTTATCGGCATTAGGAACGATCAGCATATATGGCGAAGCAATTCCGAACAAAGCCGGTACAAACAGTAAAGTTTGCTGGCTGGCTCTCATACCACCCATTGCTCCAACTGATGAGGTTACAATTCCGAAAGGCTTTCTTGCCTGTTTTGAAAAGTGATCCAACAAGTTTTGCAACGCTGGAGAATAGCTGCCATTATATTCTGGCGTAACCAGGATAAAGCCATCTGCTGCAAACATTCTCTCTGCCAAAGGCTTGAATTGGTCGGGAGTTCTTTCAACAGAAGTCCAGACATCTTGTAGCAAGCCAAGATCCCAATCTCTAACATCGATCAAATCAATGTTGTGTTGAGTTTTCGCAGTTAATGCTGCTTTCAGATGCAAAGCGATCCTGTAAGAGATACTGCTCTTTCTTGGACTACCAGAGATGATCTCAATATTCATTTAAATTATTTTTAGCCGGCTTTGGTAAAAGTATGAAGCCACGTTGCGTCGCACTTTTCAGCTGAAGAATGCAACGCAACATCCAAACATCACTATGCCGTAACTGCTTCAGTATTTTCATTGGCTGCTGCTGTAGTTGCATCAGCTTGTTTTACAAATTCTACGTTGATCTGTAGTTTCACAACATCATCAACAACTAATCCCCCTGCTTCTGTAACTGCACTCCATTTTAATCCGAAATCTTTACGGTTGATCTTACCTGATACTTCAAAACCTGCTCTTTCGAATCCCCAAGGATCTTTTGTACTACCGTTGTAATCAACATCTAGTGTGATTGATTTCGTAGTATCACGGATGGTAAGATCGCCTTTTAGTTTGTATTCTCCGGTTCCTTCTTTTTCAATGGAAGTAGACTTGAAGATTAATTTTGGGAACTGATCTGCATTAAAGAAATCATCGCTTTTCAGGTGACCATCTCTTTGCTCGTTTTTAGTATCAATACTGTCAACATCTGCTTCAAAGTAAACTTTCGCATCAGTGAAGTCTCCTGTTTCCGTTTCTACAGTTGCATCGAATTTTTTAAAATAACCTGTTGCTGTAGAGATCATCAGGTGCTTTACCTTGAACATAATGTCTGAGTGATCTACATCGATTTTGTACGTTGCCATAGTTTGATTTTTTATATTTAAGTATGTTTTTGGCTCAATGAAGGTGCTAACACCATTTATGCAAGTTCTGTCATCGGAACCTCTATCAACAGTATTTCTGCTGTGGTATCTGCTACTATCTCTAAACTGTCGGTTTCCCAAACACCAAGGGCGTCTCTTTTGTTCAACTTATTGCCGTTGATGCTTACTTCGCCTTCTAACACTAAAGCATAAACTCCGTTGCCCTGATTGTTTAAAGTATAACTTGTAGTAAAACCTTCTTCAAAATTTCCAAGTGAGAACCATGCATCCTGATTAATGTTCACAGCCTCAGCATGGTTTGGTGCTACCACAGTTTGTAGCTTATTGATCCTGTCTGCTGGTTTGAAAGTTTTTTGTTCATAGCGTGGTGTGATGTTCTTCTCTTTCGGCAAAACCCAGATTTGGAGGAACTTTACTTCTTTATCTGCATTAGCATTGAACTCGCTGTGAGCAATACCGCTTCCGGCACTCATTATCTGAACATCATACTGCCTGATCACTTCTTTTCTGCCGGTGCTGTCTTCATGTTTTAAATCTCCACTTAGTGGGATTGAAACGATTTCCATATTTTCATGTGGATGTTTTCCAAAGCCATTTCCACCACTAACGGTGTCATCGTTCAACACTCGTAATGCTCCAAAATGAACCTTTTCCGGATCATGAAAGCTGGCGAAGCTAAATGAATGATAACTGTCTAACCAGCCATGATTTGCATGACCTCTGTCGTTTGCTTTGTGAAGTAAGGTTTTCATTGTTTATTCTTTCTAATAAATACGTGTATATACATATATTCTTACAAAAAAAGATAGCTACTCTTCCGTGATTCTTAGTTTTTCAAGCAAATCATTCAATTCAATGGCTTCATCATTATCCAGAGAAAGGATGTTCGTGAAAAGTGCTTCCATAGCCGTTGTTGAAGTTTGTAAAACCTGTAAACCAGCTGCTGAAAGGTTGATCACCGTTTCTCTCTTGTCAATTGTAGATGTGGTTCTCTGAACCCAGCTTTTTGCTACTAACCTGTCAACAATCCTGGGAACGTTGGAGCTTTTCTCCATCATCCGGCTGGCAATGTCACGAACACAGATTTGTTCAGGGTGCTTACCCTTTAAGATCCTGAGTACATTGTATTGTTCGTGGGTAAGATCGAACTGCTTTAAGTCTTTGCTTATCATGCTTTTAATCCACCAAGCGGTATATAAACAATTTAAAACTGCCTTCTGTTGAGGGTTCTTAAAGTTGGTGGATTTTATCGCATCTTCCAGTTTCACACTACAAATATATGTATGTACATGCAATTTTCCTAATTCGGAAAAAAATATTAGTGGAGAGAAGTTCTGACGCTGAAAATACGACTTATGTTCTTGAAAAGATGATGTTCTTGTTGCAGTACAAGTGAGTGACACAACTTGGCTTGTTCGAAGTTCCTAGCCTCTGCTACCTAATTCTTATTACAAATAAAAATGAAAGGCTTGGTTTCCATTTCCCTAACAGCTTTTTCTATCAGGTGGCGTTTTCGGATGATCTTGTAATTATTAAGATTAATTACTTCGTTTGCAAGGCAAAAACAGCCTGAGTTCTCGATGCTATAAAGCAGTTCATGAAGTGACTTTACTTCTTGCTCTAACTGTTGTGGTGTTAGGCTGATTTTGTGTGAGAGCACTAACAGGTCTCTACCTCCATAATTCATATTCCCCCCAACTTAAATGCTTTGAACTTATCTGCTTGACGGGCATCCGCAAAATTTTGTACTACTCTTCTTAAAGAGTGACTTAGAGCAGGATGTAACGCCTAACATTGATATTAAAAGCAAGGCTAATGCCAATTGGGTGAAGCGTAATTTCATATTCGGAAATGTCTGAACCGTAAAATAACTGAAATTCCACCCTAATATTGCAACCTTGCCTTGGTACCAATGAAATTTAACAACAGAAAGGTTCTAATTGTTCCCTTGGATTGGGGTTTGGGTCACGCTACAAGATGTGTTCCCTTGGTAAAAGCTTTTCTTAAGCTGAACTGGCAAGTTGTAATTGCTGCAGATGGTGAGATTGAATACCTGCTGCGGAAGGAATTTCCTCAACTTCAGTTTTTAAAATTGTCAGGCTATAAAGTTCAATACAGTCAGAGTAGTAGAATGTTGCCATTGAAAATACTTCTGCAGGTACCTAAGATGCTTTCAGCAATAAAGCTGGAGAATGAATGGGTAAACAGGATTGTTGAACAACACCATATTGACCTGGTGGTTTCTGATAACCGTTATGGCTTGTACACTGAAAAAGTGCCTTGCGTTTTCATAACACATCAGCTGAATATTAAAGCACCTTTCAAGTGGATGGAAAGACGTTTGCAGCGGATGAACTGGAATTACATCAGCAAGTTTACCGAGTGCTGGATTCCAGATGCAATAGATGGATTGGCTGGTGAATTATCTCATCCTCAAGAACTACATCCTTTTCCGATCAGGTTTTTGGGTCCGCTTTCGAGATTTATAAGAGTGATGACTTCGATCAAATACAAATATTTGTTTTTGCTTTCAGGTCCGGAGCCACAAAGAACTTTACTGGAGAAGAAGATTTTTGATAGTGTTATTTCACTACAAGATCAAGTGGTGATTGTTAGAGGAAAACCTAGTAGTTCAGAAGCGTTTTCATTTCCATCTAACATAACTGTATTGAATCACCTTGATGGGAATGAGCTTGAAAGGTTGATGAACTCTGCTGAATATGTTGTAAGCCGATCAGGATACACCACAGTAATGGAGATTGCTGCTTTACAAAAACGATCGATCTTAATTCCAACTCCCGGTCAAACTGAACAAGAATATCTTGCTACTTATCTGTACCAAAAAGGCTTTGCATATACAGCATCTCAAACTGATCTTAACCTTTCAGAAGTCTTGCAGAAAGCTGAGCAGTTCTACTACCGTGAGTTTCCAATATTCATGAACAACCTCGAAGACGAGTTAGAAGATTTTCTGCAGAAGTATCTTCAACCCCAGCCTGAGGTTAGCTTTGCAAATTCATGAGCAAGAGAGTAAAGGCACACCTGGCGGTTCTTGCCGCCAATTTTATTTTCGGCGCAAACTTCAGTGTGGTGAAGTCAGTTACGCCTTCTTTAATTCTACCAATTGGCTTAAACGTATTACGGGTTGTAGTTACTACTGCTTTGTTCTGGCTGATGTTTGCACTAAAACCTTCGAAGCCCATCTTTGAAAAAAAAGATGTCTGGAGATTTATTGCTTGTGGTGCAACGGGAGTGGCTTTGAACCAGATGTTGTTTGTAAAAGGACTTTCACTAACCACTTCTATTCATGCTGCGTTGCTAATGTTGGCTATGCCGATCATCATCACATTTATTGCCGCCTGGCTTTTAAGAGAGCGACTAAACATTTGGAAATTCATTGGACTAACCTTAGGCGTTGCCGGAGCTGTAAACCTGATACTTCAAAAAGAAAACTCTGGCTCTGCACCTGATATTCTTTTAGGTGATGTGTTGGTGGTGATCAATGCCATACTTTATGGACTTTACTTTGTTCTCGTTCGTCCGTTGATGGAGAAGTACAAACCGCTGCAGGTAATAAGATGGATTTTCACTATCGGTCTGTTCATCATTCTACCTTTTGGGTGGAATGAGTTTACTGCAACAGAATGGAGCAGCATTCAGCCCGAACATTGGACAGCACTTGCTTTTATTGTTATTGGATCAACCTTTTTCGCTTACCTCTTTAATATTTATGGTTTGTCAGTGATCGGAGCTTCAGCTACCGGAGCATACATCTATACTCAGCCCGTTTTTGCAGCTGTGATTGCTATGATATTTATGGGTGAGCAGTTTACTTGGTACAAGGCTATTTCAGCTCTTTTGATATTTACTGGAGTGTATCTAGCTAATCGAAAGACAAATAAAACTTAGTCAAGATTTTTGGGATAGTCAAAAAACCAGAACTTCTTTTCAGCTTTAGCAAATTCGCTCCAGCTTGTAATATCTGCTTTAACGGCGAAAATTGCACAAGTAGGCATATCATCTAGCCTTGTGTTACATAGTTGATTGCAGAATTCAGTGATACCAGGGTTGTGGGAAAAAATCGCCACAGTTTTGGGGTCATCAGGTAATTTTGATATTGCATCAAAAAATTTTTTTGGTTCAGCCAGGTAAAGAGAAGGCTCTTGTAATACATGCTTCTTCTTCATATCGAATGCTTCAGCAAAATATTCTGCGGTTGTCAGAGCTCTGAGTGCAGGGCTTGTGATCAGTAAGTCTATATTGACATCTTCTTTTAGCAACCTTCTTGCCATTGCAGGAGCATCCCTATGACCTCTTTCGTTCAACGGACGGTCAAAATCCTTTTGCATAATATCATCCCAACTACTCTTTGCATGTCTAACCAGGAGAAGTTTTTTCATGTAGTTATTTTATGGTCTTCTATAGGTCTTTCCTTCCAGGTAATTGCAATACTCGAGGTTGCCAAGTCGTAAACGAAGTGGGATTTTCGTTTTCTTTTCAAATAAAAATTCCTGTTTACAAATGAATCCCAAATTAGAGGCATAAAAATTGGCAGGAATTAAAGCGGCAGTTTTTACTGGTTTTGATAGAGTATCTGCTTTTAGAAAAACTAACGGCTTCACCTCCACAGAATCAGTTTGAGATTGCCCTATGCTTTCGGCTGCAATTAATAAGAAAATAACAGAAAAACAAATCTTTATGCATTGCATAAAAGGTGGCTTTGACTGTAAATTTACAGCCTGAATCAACGTTGATTTCAATAAATGTTTTGTAACACCAAGCAGACGTAGAATGGCATTAAGTCAAACCTTACAACAGAAACTATTACAAAAGCTTTCTCCTCAGCAGATTCAGTTAATGAAACTGTTGCAGATACCCACTGCTAACCTTGAAGAACGTATCAAAGAAGAGTTAGAAGAAAACCCTGCTTTGGAAGTTACTGAAGAAGGCCAGGAATCTGATGACATGAAGGATGAGTTTCAAACCACCGAAGCTGAGTCCGATGAATATGAGGCAGATGGCAGTGAAGATGAGTATGAGAACATAGACATTAGCGATTATGTGAGTGAGGGTGACGATGAAGTAGGTGACTATAAGTTGCGAGATGATAATTATCCTGAAGCGGATGATAAGAAGACAATGCCTTTCAAAATTGAAGGGAGCTTTCATGATCTATTAATGGATCAGTTAGGAATGCTGAATCTTGATGAAAGAACATATAAAATTGCTGAACAGGTTGTAGGAAGTATTGATGATGATGGGTATCTGAGAAGAGAACTTTCGTCTATCACCGATGATCTTGCTTTCAGGCAGAACGTAGATGCAACAGAGGCTGAAATTGAAGTGATCATTAAGCAAATTCAACAATTCGATCCTCCGGGAATTTGTGCAAGAGACTTGAGAGAGTGTTTACTTATTCAGTTAAGGCGTAAACTCAAAGATGGTATAGGGGTTGAAATGGCTATCTCTGTGCTGGAGAAATACTTTGATGAATTTACTAAGAAGCACTACGAAAAAATCCAGCGTGGACTTAACCTCAGTGATGAACAATTAAGAGATGTGATCCTGCAGATCATAAAGCTTAATCCAAAGCCGGGAGGCAATGTTGGTGAGATAAATAAAGCTGAGAGTTACATTGTTCCTGATTTCTTTATCATAAACAATAACGGCAAGCTGGAGTTAACGCTGAATGCACGAAATGCACCTGATCTCAGGATTAGTGAAGGCTATCGTGATATGCTGAAGGATTACGATAAAGGCACCAAGAAAGATAAGCGTCAAAAAGAAGCGGTACTCTTCATAAAACAAAAGATCGATTCAGCTAAGTGGTTTATTGATATGATCAAGCAGCGTCAGCACACATTGCTGAGCACAATGGATGCTATCATGAATTATCAAAAGGAGTTTTTTCTTACGGGTGATGAAACTACGCTTAAGCCGATGATCCTGAAAGATATTGCAGAGATCACCGGCTTAGATATTTCCACAGTGAGCCGTGTGGCAAACAGCAAATTTGTTCAGACTGAGTTTGGGACGTATCGTCTTAAATTCTTCTTCAGTGAATCTTTAAGTACTGATACTGGTGAAGAGGTGAGTACAAGAGAGGTGAAAAAAATTCTAAGTGATCTGATAGAAGCCGAAGACAAGAAGAAGCCGTTGAGTGATGAACGACTTACCGAACTTTTACAGGAAAAAGGTTATAACATTGCACGCAGAACAGTAGCTAAATACAGGGAGCAATTGAATATTCCTGTGGCAAGGCTGCGAAAAGAGTTATAATCCCGATGAATGAACAAGTGATTGAACAATACAATGCTCCTACAGCATTGAAGGCTTTTGCTAAGGCGATATCTTATGTATTTCACCCATTGTTCATTCCAACTTACGTTTACTTTTTTCTTACACAAGCGTTCCCTTATGAATTCTCAGGATTTCTGAGAAACGATGCTGGATTCAGAACGATCGTTGTGTTTATAAACACTGCTTTTTTCCCTGCAGTAGCAATTTTTCTTTTGTGGCGT
>JANPIB010000050.1:0-2365 GCA_031424775.1 Chitinophagales bacterium
ATCGTAAAGATGGATGGAGCAACAACTAAACAGTGGAGAAAGAAAAAGGATGAAGATTTGTTAGGTGAGTAGTAAGTCATGCTGAGGTTCTCGAAGCTTTCTTGTCTTCCCTCACCCTTCGTGTACCTCAGGGTGACAAACTGCTATTGATGCATGACATCCTACCAACATTTTACTTAAAACTCGAAGGTGTTAGAAGTTAAGCAGTCCTTTTCCTGAACACATTTTCCAGTAATGCATAAAGATCAGGATGCTTTTTCTTTAGCAGATCAGGACGTTCAAAGAAGTATTCCGATGCTACTGCAAAAAACTCAGCTTCATTGGTAGCACCATAGATATTGATGTCGCTTTTGCCTTGCAACATTGCAGCGATCTTCTTTTGCATTAAGCTGATCCAGGGTTTGATGTACTGTTTGTTAATCATGTTTTCAGGGATACCGTCAACTGCACCGTCAGATTTATCCAGCAGGTGTACAAATTCATGAATGGCAGTATTGGTTTTACCGGTCTTGTTCAGAAACCCTTGTCGCAGTTCGTGCTGAGAAATGATCATCGTATTATTCATAACACCCCAGCCTACCATGCCTAAAATAGACCGGTCACCACCCTGCTGTTCAAATTCGTCACCGAATGTTTCAGGATAGATGATCACTTCATCAATGTTAGTGTATTCCCAATCTTCAAAGCCGAAAGTTGGTATCACTGCACTTGCAGCAATGAATATTCTATCCATCGGTTCTACTGTTGCATTGGCACCGGTGATAGATATGTCAGACAAAAAATGCTTTATCCTTTCTTCAAAACGTTCACGGTCTGTTGCATTCAACGAAACGTAGAAAGGTACATATTGCAGTAATGTATTCTTATCGTTTTCAGTAAATGGTGTTACAGCAACAATGCTCTTTTTCTTTGTTTTAAACCCATTCAAAAAAAGGACAACACCAACAACGAATATTCCAATTAGCAGCAACATTTCCATAGAATGAATGTAGCCAATTACCCTTGAAGAATTATTTTGTAATAAACTGAATACATCATCTTAAAGAAACAAAGCCTTTAATCAACTCTGCTTCTCTCCTTCCCTTTCCACTGTAATATTACATTCCGTTACCAATGCAGCAATGGCACCAATAGCAGCAAGTACAGGTGCAAGCAAAACGCCAAACACTCCTGCAGTTAAAGGAAAACTAGCCAGCTCTTTACCTGTCTTATCGCTGATGGTGATTTTTCTAACATTACCTTCTTCCACCATCTCTTTTACTTTCTCAAGCAAAGCCTCTCCCTTTACGGTAAATGTTTCTTTTAATGACATGATCCAGATTTAGGCTTAAAGTTAGTTTGTTTATTCCTGTAGATAAGCAGCCGAAGAAGTTTATGTACTTAGCTTTAGTAATCCTATGAAACTTTCGTTGCGTCGCACACTTGTGCTGAAGGAATATTTCGGATCATTTAAAATTACATATACATATGGTGCCGTTAACACTTCAACGAAGGAATTTGCAATTGAGATAAATAACTATATTAGTGTTTAAACCCCTAGAGTATGCCAAAACATACAGTTCCTTCAATTGATCTAGACTTCTTTGCATTTGGTGATATTTTGGAGCTTTTTAAAGGGAATAAAATTTACATCAACACTAACTATCAACGAGGAGATATTTGGAAAGCCAAACAGAAGATTGAACTTATACAGTCAATAAACTTAGGATACTCGATTGGAGTTCTTGTCCTATTTGTAAATGAGGATGGTAGACATGAAATTTTGGATGGTCAACAGCGACTCCTTTCTATAAAAGCCTATCTAGCTGGAGCAGATGAATTTAAAAATTCAGACCTTACACCTTACCAAGAACTTGATAGTCGGGCAAAAAAATTAATAGACGCTTATTGCATTTACTACCTTAAGCTACGAGGTCATGACCCGGAATCCAGAGAAGAAGATATCGTCCAAACATTTTTAAGACTACAAGAAGGAACACCACTAAACAAGGCTGAAAAATTAAATGCATATCGTGGAGAATTTAAAAATCTTTTCACAGAGACAGCCGAAACACATCCATTATTTAAATACCTAGGTAATGATAAACGTTTTCGTTTGAGGCAACTTGCTGCTGAATTATTATTGTTAGAACTTGAATGCGATTTTGAGAATATGATTTTTCCAAGTCTTGATCTTAATACAATGATAGGTGCAGTAAAGAAATATGAGAAGAAAATATCACGAAAAAAAATTCAGTTTTTTAAAGGAAACCTGGATTACATGGAAAAAAGCCTCAACATGTTACTGGGAGCGTTTCAGCTAAGGGATGTCCTGTCTTTTTATTTGTTAATATCCTATCTAAGGCAACACAAAGCTGGAAAGGAG
>JANPIB010000051.1:0-23990 GCA_031424775.1 Chitinophagales bacterium
ACCCCTAAACTGATCAACCTATTTAAAGAAAGATTATGATCTCGTCTGCTGTAAATATCACCAGTGTCGATAACCAAAGTCCTATCAAACATAGAAGGCTTGAACTTTTTATTTGGGTCGATAATGTAATATCCCCTGAAAACCGCTGAATCAGGCTTTGTTGTACTGGTGTCTGCAGCAAGATTGTAATCGGCATGAACTATTATGTCGTTGATGCGGTATACGTTTCTTGCATCCCCCGGTGTTTCGGGTTTTAACCGCATCATGATATTTACCTTGTTCCCCCCGATTGTGGAATCTACATTAGCAATAATGTATTCTGAGCTAAAGTAGTAGTAGCCCTGGTTCTTCAACCTGCTATCAATTCTTGCTCTCTCGGCTTTTATTATATCAAGGTCGTAAGGCTCACCTGTTTTAAGCAAGGTTCTGTTTGCAGTTGCAGCTATTGCTTTACCGATACCACTTGAATCTTGTGGAAATGAGATTGAATCGATCGTATATTGAGGCCCAACCTTAGCAGTAAATGTTACACTGGTTTTTCTTCTTTTTGTTACAGTATCAAAAGTTACTAATGCCTGGAAGTAACCTCTGTTCTGTAACCTGTTTTGTAGGACTACATTATTCCTTTCAAAATTTACTGAGCTGGCAAGAACTGGAGGCTCACCTATTCTCTTTCCGATGAAAGGAATTTTATTTGCCCAAAGTTTAAACCGGATGCCGAGAAATTTAGAGTTAGGTCTTGGTCTTACTAATCCAGCCAATTGACTCTTTAATGCCTTTCGTTCTTTCGCTCCTTTGGTATCTCCCTGTATCTTAATGGCAGAGCCTACAAATAGATTTTCACCCGGAGGCAGTTTTGGACTACAGCCCAGAGTCAATACACAAACAAATAATATATAAATGATCGATCTCATCCTTTAATTTCTTCAACAGGCTTAGGAACTTGTTCGCTAGTGTTAGTAGATTTTCTTCTTGGTGGTGCTGCAGGATCTGCTTTCTTTCTTCGGAATAATTCGTTGAACTTGTCGTAATCCATCGTTAAGATGAATCGTAAGCCTGTCTCAACGGCCTGACCTTCTACTAACACCTCGTAAGCATTTCTTCTGTAAGCCCGAAGAATGTATCTACCATCCTTACTAAGGAGATAATCAATTGCAACATCACTTGCAAAACCTGATGCAGGTTCTCCAGGATTGCTACCACTATTTGCAGGGCCTTCCAGCTCAAAGTTGCTACCAATAGTAATTCTTATCCGATCATTGAAAAGTTGCCTGGTTACAGAAACTGTAAGATCAGTTCTGTTTCTAAGCTCACCTGAACTATAATCTTCCATTGAAACAACACCGAAATTCAAACCAAAGCCAGGCAAAAGAGAATTAGCCCATTGGTTTAGCTGTTCAGTAATCACACGGCTTACACTTTCTCTTGCTAATCTTGAAACTGTTACACCCGCTCCTGCATCCTGGAATGGATTCTCCTGTACAAAACGTCCTAATAGTAACAACGCAAAAACCTGTTTAGTTAATTCTGCATTATCTCTCCTGATCTGGGTTAATTTTTCATCTACTTCTTTCCATGCTGCGGCATAATTTGAAGGTAGCTGAACATCAAAACTGATGACTGGCTCAAGAATTTGTCCATTCAGGTTAAGTAGTACATTAAAAGGCAAACGTTGTTTGTATCTATTGAGTTCTGTAGTACTTGACTCAAGTTGAGGAGCAACCAAGTTGATCGGCGAAGTATTGGCAACATAGATCGCAGTTACATCAAGAACTGCTTGTGTAGGATCACCAGTCCATGTTACTGAACTACCACGCTGAATATCGAACCTTCTCCTGATGAATTCAAAAGAGAGTTCATAAAAACCACTGTTCAATTCGAAGTTTCCGGTTAAGCTGATCTTTCCACTTCTATCAATTCCTGCAGCTAGATCTGCACGACCTCTCATCGAAAGCACATCACCAGTAAGGTCATTCACAATCAGATTGAATTGAGCTGCCGTATCAGTTTCGATAGTTGCTGCAAGATCAAGTCCACCAACGTCCATCCTATTAACTATAGAATCTAGTACATTATATTGATTTACGAATACACTGTCTGTTGAATTATCCATATCCACAAACCTCACTACACCTTCTCTGGATACTACTTCAGGATTGCTGCCAGGCAATATTACACTCAAATCAGTTCCTTCATTCACTCGAAGATTTCCTTCGAGTGTTGGTGATTTCATGTTTCCATAAACCGCTAGATCAATATCAATGTTAAGCTTACCGAAATATTCTGAATTTGCAGTACGCTTCGTATTCATCACACGAAAGTTGTCTGCCGTAAGATAAAAGTCATACTCGAAGTCTGCAAAATCTGTAGTAACGATTGAACCATCGATAACAGCTTCACCACCTAAAGAATCTTTGATCACAAAATGATCAAGCCTGATACCTTGTGGTGTTACTTTCAACTCCTGGTTTGGCAAAGTGAATCTTTCACCCAAAACAACTGGAGCAATAAAAGCACTATCAAACCGGATACTTCCATTCAGATCAGGTGCTGTCATCTTTCCTTTCACAGCCATACTTCCGCTGATACTTCCTCCAATATCCCTCAACTGTTCTGTTAAGAAAGGTTTCACCGAGCTCAGATCAAATCTTCTCAGATCCAAATTCATATCTAATAACTGAGAAGAAATAGTATAAGTGCCATTCAACCTAACATCATTCTTAGCTCCCAGCAATGTAATATCAGCTGCAAGTGTGTTTGCTGTTTGATTGTTCACTTTAGCTGCTACGGTACCAAGTGTATCACCTTTAAAACTGAAGTTCGCAATCTCAAGATCGGATGTAAATACAGGATTCGTATTAAAGTTGCTAACGACTGCAGTTCCGTTAATGGTTCCACCCATCAAGAGTTTCTCCTGATTGGCAATCCTGGTAATCGTACTTATTTCAAAATTTGAGAACCGAAGATCGACAGGTGCATTTGGTGTTTGTGATCTGCTGTTAGCACTCAGCATTTGATTGCCACGACTAATAGTAAAGTTGTTCACCAGTAGTCCTGCTGTAGTAGATTGAATAAAGTTTCCTGCACCAACTGCCCAATGTTCATAATCGAACATTAAACTATCCTGGTTCAAGCTAAATCGAAAGCCATCTGGAATGCTTGCTGCTACACCAGAGAGTTGATACCTGCTTTTGTCAGATTTATCTTTTACATCAACCCTAAGACTCAGCAGATCGTTCATCAGATCACCGGTAATGGATGTTCTGTTAACAAAGAATGATTTTGAACCTGCACCTCTTGCAGTTGCAGAATAACCCAACCTATCTCCAGCCGTAGCTGCTGAAAAGGTGAGACTGTCTATGGATTGTCCGGCGAAATTCAACTTCTTTATTCTTGCTTCTAATCTCAAATCATTAGCTGCTGTATTCAAAGCGGCTCTTAAGGAGATACTGTCAGAGCCTTTCATATCTGGCATAAAGGCAAACAACACAGGTGATGGAAAGATAGTAGCAGTGAGTGTCCAATCTTGCTGTGTGGTGAGCCGTTGTTGTTTGTATCCAGGTAAGGTATAATATTGGTTGATGATGTTTTGTAAAGCATAAGCCATCTCTGTGAGATTGTAAGTCCCCTTCAGATCTGCAATACCAACTTCGGAACGTAATGAGATTGATGTTGGTGTTGCTGCAATTGCGAAAGAATCAATCGTAAATCGCTGACCATTTCTTATAAAAACAACATTGGTAACTGTAGTATTTCCACTTAAGGAAGCCATGTTGAGTGATGGCATGTTGATATTGATGTCTCCATGTAACTTGAATGGAACAGTGCTAAAACCTAATGCATATAAGTTTAAACTATCAACAGACATCTTAATGTCAAGCGATGGACTGGCAAGTTTTAAATCTGATGTTACTGCAAAATCAAGATCAGCATTCTTGTCTTTCACATCACCTTTACCTATTAACACACCATTCCGAAGATTGCCTGTAAACTTCACATTGTGGTATGTGTACTTGTTGTAGGTAGCAGCAGAAACATAAGCTTTGATATCAATTGGTGATTTGTTTACATCGAAACCAACTCCTGAAATATCAGCCTGGAAAGTAGCTCTGCCAAGATCTGGCTGAATAAGTATGTACCCCAGATCAAGATTCTGTCCGGAAGCTCTCATCTTGTAACGCTCACCATTCATCGAAGCAATCAAGTCAATATTGCCTTTGTTTGTTGATGCAATAAGATGCGTATTAAAATTAGCTGGTGTGCCTCTAAAGTTTCCTCTTGCTGAAATGCTTTCAGGAATTCGCACCGTATTTGGAATAGACCCTTTCGGTAAAAAGGTGAGCAGATCAGATTTTGTTGTCCGTAGATTGTTGATCGTAAGATCATAATAAGTATTGGTGCTTGGCATCCCTTTGATCCTGCCTGACATTGACAAAGATGTATTTCTGAAGCCAGAAACATTCATCTGCGGAATACTCAAGTCTTTAATATAACCTCTTACGATTCCATCAATGTTGAAAATCTCCCCTTCATTCCCTTTAAACGGTGGTAGCAAACGAAGTGCAGGAGCAAAAGTTAGGATATCTCTAACTGCTACTGTTGATTGATCAACATCAGCTTCTAGATAAATATCACCAGGTCTTGCTGCCATTGCTGCAATAGACTCGAATGACAGCAGCACTCTCCTCTTTAAATTGGTTCTATCTGTTTGAATAAGCAGATTTTCTGCTTTTATATTTTTATCATCGTAACTAAAGTCTGTTTGTAGCTGCTTCAGAACGGTACCGCTTTTTAATTCGCGAAAAGCACTGCTTTGAATGGAAGCTTTTATTGCAGCTGGAGAGAATATTACCTCCTTAGCCTGCAAGCCAAGATCCTGAATGTTCATGTGAGCATAATCCCATCCAAAAGGTTGACGAGGCAAATTGTTATCATCATACTGAACAAGATTGTTTTCCAATCCTACATTAGTAACCCGGATCCTCCAGGGATTATTTGCCTGAGCTGCTATATCCTTTCCAATCTCCTTCGCTGCTACTTTAGCCAAAGCTGACTTACCGAAGATGACCTTAGTAGTTGTATTGTTTAATTGCAGGCTATTTAGATCAACATACATAGAATCAAGGTTCACTGATTTTGCATCTGCGATGAGTTGACCAAGATTCAAATCAGCTGAGATAGCCGAAACCTCATTGTTGTAATTGAAACTTACGTTATTAAAGTTGAGCGTTTTAAAACTGAGATCGAAATGCGGTGGCTTATTCTGAGCTTCAACAACTGCCATGGGTCTTGGTGTTGCTAAAGGTTTGTACTGCCTCATCCGTATAGCAGTATTTTGCAAGTTGATGACGGGAATGGAATAGATGAGCTTCTCCGGATCGAACCTGTCAATATCAGAAGCGAAGCTGCCAATGTTGATGTACATATCGCTTCCAATCTCATCATCATGAAAAGTTGTTACAACTCTGTTCAAGACAATCTTATCCAGGCTTATCTCCATAGCAGCAGCTGAATCTGCCGGAGTAGGAGCAGAATTCGACGGTGCCACGAAAGATTTTAAAATGTATTCGTAATTAAAAGCTGTGTCTGGATGTCTCCGGTAGATATTTGCTCGTATGCCTTCCAGTTCAATATAATTTATCTGGACTTTACTACTCAGCAATTTGAGCAAAGCGATATCGACTCTAAGTTTTTCACCCGATAAAAGTGTGTCACCTTTTTGATCAGCAAAGTACACATCCTGCAAAATAATTCGCTTTGGAAAGTCGATTGAAAGCTTACCAATCTTCACATCTGTATTCAGCTTATTTTTCAGGTACACAACAACTTTAGCTCGAGCAAAATCCTGCACTGCCGGAACTTGTATAAGTATATACAATAGCAAAAAAAGCCCAAGAAGGCTCATCAGTATCCAGCCGAATACTCTTAATATTTTTCTTGCGATTCTCACTATATATATCAGATATGCAAAATCGGCTTACGCCGATCTGACTCATGATGATTGAATTATCCTCTACCTCGAATCAATCCCAGCAAAAGCGAAATGATAGCGAGTACCAATAAAATATGTATTAAGCCTTTGAATGATGCTACAAAAAATCCAAAGAACCAGGCTATCACTAAAATCACTGCTATCAGGTACAACAAACCCCTCATGATAAAAACTTTTTCCTTAGTTGATTAAACAATACAGTCAACCCGGTGAAGATACCAACCTGTTTAGCATGTTTATACACCTTATGCTTTGCCTCGGATTTACTTTCTTCTTTACGATTGAATATCCAACCCAAAAGTCCTGATGCCAAACCAAATCCTTTCCTACTTAGCCTTGCTGCCAAAAAGCCAGGAATAATAGCTACGGCTGCAGCTTTCGCAATTTCCTTAGGTAGTTCCTTCAGTTTTACCTTAAGCAACTCATGGTTCATATTAGCTCTTGATTTCACTCTTGCTATTTCAGCATTCAGATCATCAAGGGTTGCTATTTGCATCAGCTCAATTTTTTGCTGCGTGGCTGGCGTCATCTTTTGAATCTTTCTTTTTTGAATAAATAGCACTAATCACAGCATTGGCAATTTTGTTACTCAACCATTTTCTTGAAGCGATAGCTACAATGATCATAGCGATGTAAATAGCCGTAACAATTGCAAAACCCCAAATAAAGCTGCCGGTAAGCTCACTAAAAACAAATCCGAGTGTGATACTTAAAAAGATCAAAGCAAATAATCCGAACATGGCTAATAAAATGCCGTTCACTGCTCCTGCAGTTGCATTTGCAGCAGATCTGGATGCTTCAAGCTTTATAAGCAGGATCCTGTCTTTAATGTAACCGTCCAGCAGCTTCTTCGATTCAACAAAGAAGTTTTCTTTCTTCTCAGCTGTGGGCTGACCATTAGCTGTGGCCTCAGTCTCTGTAGTGTTAGCCTGCATTTTGAGCGGTTTGGTTCCAATCTTCAGTTTTGCTCTTGCCTTTACTCCAGAGCTCACTCACTTCATCGGTTAAACCACTTAGTCCGTCTTTAACTTTATCGCCTGCGTTAGATGCAAAATCCTTAATGTCACTAAGCATTTCTTTTCCCTTATCACTTTGTAAAAGGATAGCGATAGCAGCACCTGCAGCTGCACCTAGAGCAAGTCCGGACAAGAATTTTTGATTGTCGGTCATAATATGGGTTTTAATGTGGAATGATTCTGTTCTGTTAGTACAAGCTTCGTACCAGTTAAGAATCAGCATACTAAATATCTCTAAACCTGCCAGAATATGCTAGAAAAAAGTTGAGAACCAGGATTGAGGAATGAGTTCAACATCAATTGTGATGAAGTGAATCGAGAATCCGATGGAACATCTGAACAAAAGTAGAAAGCTCCTCAACCGTTATGCTTAAAGGTGGCGCAATCCTGATACAATTAGAAGCAAACAGGAACCAATCAGTAATAATTCCTGCTTCAATACAAGCATGAGCAACTGCTTTACAGATTTCGAAGCTGTCGAATTCAACGGCCATCCAAAGTCCTGTACTTCGGGTTTCCTGAATTAGTGGATGAGAGATGGTTTGGAGAATGATTTCCTTTTCTTTTACTGAACTGATGTAATTCTCATGCAACAAAACTTCAAAAGCAGCCTTTCCTGCAGCACACGAAACCGGGTGACCACCAAAAGTGGTGATGTGCCCCAAAACCGGATCATGGGTTAAGGTATTCATCAGCTTTTGATCAGCGATAAAAGCTCCAAGAGGCATTCCACCACCTAAAGCTTTGCCGAGTAAAAGAATATCAGGAGTGATATTGAAATGTTTAAAAGCCCAAAGGCTTCCAGTTCTGCCAAATCCGGATTGTATTTCATCAAGTATTAACAAGGTGCAGTTCTCTTTACAACGATCAGCTAATTTTTGTAACCATTCTTTTTTGGGTTGGATAATCCCAGCCTCAGCCTGAATTACCTCCATTATCACACAAGCAGTTGAGTGATCAATTGCTTCGATGGCTTCATCGCTACCATAATCAAAATGATAAACTTCTGGCAAAAGCGGACGGAAAGCATTTCTGAACTCCTCGTCTCCCATCACACTTAAAGCTCCCTGGGTACTTCCATGATAACTTTTGTTGAAGGCAATGATCTTTGAACGACCGGTAACTCTTTTTGCAAGTTTCATAGCACCTTCCATAGCTTCTGCACCACTGTTGGTGAAGTAAACGCAGTTTAAGGTTGATGGCAGATGATCCGTTAGCAGTTTTGCATACTGAACTTGTGGCTGTTCAATAAATTCTCCATAAACGATCAGGTGCATGTATTCTGCAGCCTGCTTTTGAACTGCTTCGACCACTTTGGGATGACTATGACCAATATTGGCAACACTGAAGCCTGAAATAAGGTCGAGGTACTTTTTTCCGTCAACTCCATATATATAACATCCCTCAGCTTTCACCATTTCCAATCCAATTGGTGCAGGTGAGGTTTGGGCAATGTGGCGGAAGAAAAGTTTTCGATTGACCATTTTGGTTGATGGATGGTGGTTGTTAGTTGATACAGAGCAAAGATGCGGAAAAGTTGACCGAAGAACGTTGACGGTTGTTCGATAAGCCTCGTACTTTTGTTTGGAACCCGATCACCAACAAGCATCAACCAATTATATGTCAATCATTGCTCCGGTAAATGGAAAATCTCCCCAGTTTGGAAAGAACACTTTTATTGCTCCTAATGCAACGATCGTTGGTGATGTTGTTGCCGGAAACGATTGCAGCTTCTGGTTCAATTCAGTAGTTCGTGGTGATGTGAACTATATAAAACTCGGCGATAAAGTAAATGTTCAGGATGGTGCTGTTATACATTGTACCTACGAAAAGAACCCTACAAACATTGGCAACAACGTTTCTATTGGGCACAATGCCATTGTACATGGTTGTACTGTTCACGATAATGTGCTGATAGGTATGGGAGCTATTGTGATGGACCGCTGCCAGATTCATAGCAATTCCATCATAGCGGCAGGATCTGTTGTGCTGGAAGGTACTGTTGTAGAGGAAGGCAGCATTTATGCAGGAGTTCCGGCTAAGAAAGTAAAAGACATCTCCAAAGAATTGTTGAAAGGCGAAGTGGAGAGAATAGCCAATAACTACATTAAATACGCTTCCTGGTTTGGGGATTTAAATGAAGCTGGAAAATAGCCTACCACTTTACGGTATTCACATTGATTTAATATAGAAAAAAGCAGCACCTGAGCTGTGTAATTGGTCTTACACTTGAATCTTTTGCCTGGAGACGGGCTTAGGTCGTAAGAATTAGGTAATTTGCTGCCGTAAACATCTCACATGAAACGCATTGTATTGTTAGCTGTGACAGCAATCTTCCTTTTAACCTCTTGCAGTTTATTCCGCTCCAATAAAAAAGGCTGTCCCAGTAATGGTGCTAACGTAGGTGCTGAAAGAATTCTTAGCGGCGATCCAAAAGCGGCAAAGGATTTGAAGAAAGGAAAGAAGTACAAGATGCAGAAGTTTTAGTGAGGAACTGAAATCTACTTCCAACAAGTACAAGACTGGGTTTAGCTGAAGCAAAAAGTTTAGTAGACTTTTTTGGGTATCGCTATGTTATGATGGCAATAGCAAGCTGAATAGTGAACTATCAGTACAAGAGTGAGATCCTTCGACAAGCTCAGGGCAGGCTCCAGAAAGTTTCATAGTAGTACTGCAGAACGGACAACAATTACACCACAATAAAAGGAGCGGTTATGGGTTATCAATTACAAACACCAATGGGCATTCTGGAAGCTGTTATCGACGACAATTGCGGTCTGAAAAAATTTTACAGCATTGCCAATGTTATGGCAAAAGACCTTAAAGTAAAATTTATTGGTAAAGAAGATGATTCTGCTACTGTTGACTGGCATTTCAAATACAAAGGACATCCTTTGACCCTGCAACACAACATATATAATGGTGTGAGCATTGTTACAAAAGAAGGCAAAGCCAACAGGGTACTCTTTGAGCTGGCTAACTTTCTACACAACAAGGTTTTCTAATAATTTTTATCGTCGATGCTTTCGAGGATATTGTAGTAGCTGATGTATCGCTCCTCAGAAATTTCTCCTTTTGATACTGCATCTTTGATGGCACAACCAGGTTCGTTAATGTGTAAACAGTTATTGAACTGGCAATCGTTTAGCCTCACTCTCATTTCAGGATAATAGTGTGATAGCTCTTGTTTAGAAATATCTACAATTCCAAATTCCTTTACACCAGGTGTATCAATGATCTTACCTCCACCATAATGTTGTGGCAGATCGAACATCTCGGCAAATGTTGTAGTGTGTTGACCTTTACCACTCCAGCCACTTACATTTTGTGTTCTTAGTTTCAGTTCTGGAAATACTGCATTCATCAGGCTGGATTTTCCAACACCACTGTGACCACTAACTAAAGTGATCTTCCCTTTCAGCAATTCTTTTACCTCCTCTAAGCCTTGACCTTTCGCAACACTGGTGAGAAATACTTTATAGCCAACTTGTTGATACATGGCTTTCATCTCTTCAAACTTCTCCATTTCTTTATCACGGTAGATATCAGCTTTGTTAAAGATGATCATTGCCGGAACATGAAAAGCTCCGCAGGTAACCAAAAACCGATCAATAAAGCCTTGTGATGTTCTTGGCTCTTTTAGCGTAGCGAATAAAATGCTCTGGTCAAGATTGGAAGCAACGATATGGATCTTAGATTTCTGATGTGGGGATGAACGTACCACGTAATTCCGTCGTTCGTAGATCTCGTTAATCATTGCCGTACCCACTTCTGATTCTTCTTCCAGCTCAACCTCATCACCTACAGACAAAGGATTGCTGCTGGTGATCTCATCAATCTTAAAAACACCTTTGATCCTGGCATTATAGGTTTTGCCATTCTCAGCCTTTGCCACATACCAGCTACCGGTTGATTTGTAAATAATAGCTTTCATTCGAAGCGAAGATAATTATTTGGAAGTGGGCTGAGAGAACTCTGTGGATCGTCCCTTGCGTCGCACACTTGTACTGAAGGAACGTTGGGTAGCAGGTTGCTGTAAGGTGTCAGACACTTTTAAAGTGTCAGACACCTTTGGTTTCCTGGCTGTAGTCCATGGAAACCAAAACTAATGTCCGAAATGGGTTTCCACAGGTGCCGTGGATAAGAATTGGGGCTGCAGGAGGGTTTTGTTGGTCAGCGACCAACAAAGGCATAGAACGCACCACGTAATTCCGACGTTCATAGATCTCGTTAATCATAGCGGTAACTACTTCTGATTCTTCTTCCAGCTCCACCTCATCACCTACAGACAAAGGATTGCTGCTTGTGATCTCATCAATCTTAAACACACCTTTGATCCTGGCATTGTAAGTTTTTCCATTCTCCGCTTTTGCCACATACCAGCTACCGGTTGACTTGTAAATAACGGCTTTCATTAAAGCGAAGATAATTATTTGGAGGTGGGCTGCAGGAATTCTGGGGATCGTCCCTTGTGTCAGACTACTCCCGACACTTCGGGACTCACTTGCACTGGAAAAATCTATTTAACTTCTAACCATAGTTTCCTATTTCTTAATTCCTTTTCAAGTAATATAACTGCCGAAGATTGTAGGTCATATCTTTTATTATACAAATCAAAAAGTTCGGCATCAGTTGCGGATTGATATTTCTGTAATATTAAATCAAGGTTCGATTGTTTCTCTGACTTTTCAATCTTAGGTTTCATCAAACAGGTAAACTCTTGATAGCTTAATGAACTCTTAAGAGAAGTATTAAGTTGCTTATAATAAAATTTCCTATCGCTATAAAAATTAAATATGCTTGGGAGAGTAAGCAGAACCGATACTAAAACAAAAAAATAGAAGAAACCGACAATTGCACCTATATCTCCGCCATCCATATAAATAAGCAAATACCAGATTATTGGAGCGAAACTAATAACTAAAAATTCAAACACGAATAGGCTTAGTAGGTTTTCCTGATGAAGAATTTGCTTTACATTCCTGTCTTTCGATAATAGCAGAAACAATTCTTCCGAAATGACAGGCTTAACAAAATTATACCGCGTATATGGAATTATTAGTGTAGGCATATCCAATTCCAAATTAATCATTTTTTGCATCACCCAGCCCAACCCTCTCTATCCAAACTCCTGTATTGAATAGCTTCAGCTAAATGTTCGGTTTTGATGTCTTCTGTTCCGGCAAGGTCGGCTATGGTGCGGCTCACTTTTAATATCCTGTCGTAAGCTCTTGCTGATAAGTTCAATTTCTCCATTGCTCTTTTCAACAGGTTTTCTCCTGCTGTATTAATCACACATATTTCTCGTAGCATTTTACTACTTATCTGTGCATTAGCATAAACACCATCTGTATCCTTATAACGTTCAGCCTGTATCTCTCTTGCTTTTATTACACGATCACGAATACTTGAAGAGGGTTCACCTTTTTTGTTGGTATTGCTCAATTCAGAAAAAGCAACGGGTGTAACTTCAACATGCAGATCAATTCTATCCAACAAAGGGCCTGATACCTTGTTCAAATATTTCTGTACCGCACCTGGTGGACAGGTACATTCTCTTTCAGGATGATTATAAAATCCACACGGACAAGGGTTCATCGAAGCTATCAACATAAAATTCGCTGGAAAGTCCAATGCCACTTTAGCTCTTGAGATCGTCACTCGTCTTTCTTCCATTGGCTGACGCATTACTTCCAGCACTGTTCTTTTAAATTCAGGTAACTCATCTAAGAACAACACACCGTTATGAGCCAAAGAAATCTCTCCAGGTTGTGGCACACCTCCTCCACCTACAAGTGCAACATCACTCACCGTATGGTGTGGAGATCGAAACGGTCGTTTACTCACTAAAGTGGAATGTTCAGGAAGCTTACCCGCAACTGAATGAATCTTGGTTGTTTCTAAAGCTTCCATCAAACTCAACGGCGGAAGTATTGTAGGTAATCGTTTAGCCAGCATTGTTTTTCCGGCACCTGGTGGACCGATCAGTATCGCATTATGTCCACCGGCTGCTGCAATTTCCAAAGCCCGTTTAATATTCTCCTGACCCTTTACATCGCTGAAATCGAACTCAAATTCATACTGCGAATGAAAGAATTCATCTCTGGCATTTACCTCAACAGGTTTCAAAGAAGATTCATCCTTAAAAAAGTTCACCACTTCGTTCAAATGGGTCACGCCATACACAGCAAGATTATTCACCATCCCTGCTTCACGTTCATTCTCCTTCGGAACGATCAGTCCTTTGAAGCCTTCTTTCCTTGCCTGAATCGCAATTGGCAAAGCACCTTTAATCGGCTTTACCGTTCCATCTAAACTTAGCTCCCCCATTATCACATAATCTTTCAACCGTTCGGGCTCTTCAATTTGTTCACTTGCACCCAACACACCAACAGCAATTGGAAGGTCAAATGCAGAACCAGTTTTCTTAATGTCTGCCGGAGCAAGATTCACAATGATCTTAATGCGTGGCATATAATAATCATTTGTCTTAACAGCACTTTCCAAACGTTGCAAACTTTCCTTCACAGCATTATCCGGCAAACCAACAATGGTATAACCTTGTCCGGCACTCACATTCACTTCAACAGTAATGGTAATAGCTTCAACACCGTAAACAGCAGATCCGAAAGTTTTAACCAGCATCGGGATAGGGCTTTTTGGAGGTGAGCTGAAGTTTTACATGGCATCGTCTGTTGTGTCACTCACTTATACGTTCAGAACAATGTTCAGCAGTTAGAATTCAGCTTTAGAACAACAATATACTACAGAAAAGAATTAATTGTATTTCTGCTCTTCGAAACTTCCAGTTTCGCAAGCCTATTCTGTCGCCTTTGGCGACAAAAAGTGTTTATACCTAATACTATTAGGTATAAACACCTAATGACACACCACTTTTACCGCTTTACATTTGCCTTAAATAAATATATTTTATGAGCTATGAATTTACCGAAGGCTACAAAATAAGAGATCAGGCAGCTCTACATTTTTTAACTTTTAGTATCGTAGGCTGGATAGACATCTTTACCAGAGAACATTATAGGAAGATCATCCTCCAAAGTTTTGAATATTGCAGAAGTAAGAAATCGCTTCGTATAGGTGCTTATGTAATTATGAGCAATCATGTACATGTAATCTGGCAGGCTGAGAACCATAATCTCAGTGATATAATTAGAGATTTCAAAACCTTCACAAGTAAAGCTATCACTAACGCCATCTCTGAAGAAAACGAAAGTAGAAAAGACTGGCTTTTATACATGTTTAACTTCCATTCAAAAAAGACCAATGCTAATGATTACTTTAAGGTTTGGACAGGTGATAATCATCCTGAGGAGATCTTTACAGAAGCCTTTATGAGAACAAAACTTAATTACATACATGAAAATCCGGCAAGAGCAGGTTTGGTAACAAAGCCCGAAAATTATCTGTATTCAAGTGCTGGTAATTACATTAATGGCAAGGGTCTGATTGAGGTAGACTATCTGTTTTAAAATCGCCAAAGGCGATAGAATATTACTGACGAAACTATAAGTTTCGCAGAGCTACAACTTCTCCAACAACTCCACCACACCCTCTTTCCTCAAAATCAAATATCCCAACCTGTCATTACTTATCCCTTCTTTTAACTGATAAGAAAACACAAGTTGGTCATCAGCAACGCTTGTTTCAAAGTATCGGAACTGAATGTTGGGATATTGCTTCAAAGATTCACCGATCTCATACAGATGAGTAGAAAGAATGAATAAGGCATTATTCATCTTACGTAGTCCCTCAATCACGGTTGTGCTACATTTCATGGCATCCTGAACATTGGTTCCTTTGAAGAGTTCATCAATCAATATCAGCCATTTTTTTCCATCACTGATACGTTCAATGGTGTTGCGAATTCGTTGCACTTCGTTGAAGAAGTAACTCTCCCCTTTTATAATGTTATCTATCACCTGAATATTACTCAACAATCCGTTAAATAAACTCAGCTGCATACTTTCAGCCGGAACACCCATTCCGATATGAGCTAAATAAACAGCCACACCCACAGCTTTGATATAAGTACTCTTTCCAGCCATGTTGGCTCCGGTAAGAAACAGAAAGTTCGTTTGTTTGCTCATCTCCACATCATAAGATGTTGGAGTGGGTAATAGTATGTGGAAGAGTTGCTTCGCTTCAATATATGGCTCTGTTGAATCAACCAACTCAGGAAATATCAGCTTGTATTTATTGCAAGCCACAGCCATACTGAAGTAAGCATCGATCCTGCTGTAGATATCGATCAGCTCAAAAACTTCGCTTTTGAAACTTCTTCTTACGAAAGCACCAAACCTCAAGATCTCAGCTGCCGACAAGTTAGTAGTCTTATCATGGTGTAGCATTTCCTGAACCACAGGTTTACTCAACAGCATGGTGGTTCTTTCTTTCCAAACCTGTAGTTGAGTGCTTTTGCTGTCTTTAAGCAGGTCAACCAACTCCTGCATTCCTCTTACAAAACTTACAAAGTGCTGCACTGAGAAACGGGCAAGTGAAAAGTCTGCGGAATAAAAAACTTTATAAAGGAACACATTGGCTTTATTGCTGACATTCATATCAGCAAGAGGCGTTTCATAAAATTTCTCTATCACCATCATCGTTCCATTAGTCACGGTTTCTGGCCAGGCATTTACATGAGGAAGCAGATCTTTAATAATCGTTTGTACACCGTTGATTGACTTTATATCTCCAAACGGACGGCTCAACATCTGGCGAAGCCAATCTTTGCCACCTAAGGTTCTTGTATAGTTGAGGTGATGAAATACAGAAAACGATTCTTCATGATGAAATATCGAGAGATCATTAAGTGTAGTTTTGTCTGCTAGCATTAACTGCGGTTGAATTGTAAGCGTTGTCCTTTCTGAGATTCATCAAAGACATTCATTCTCCCGAATGTCTCGGGACAAGCATAAACCAAGTTGCCGCTAACGAATGTATGCGTTATGCTTGCAGTGAAAGTAAAATTCTCCAGCGGACTCCAACCACATTTGTACAATAGATTCTGCTTTGTAACCGTGTATGGTTTATTCATATCCACCAAAACAAGATCAGCAAAGTAACCTTCTCTGATGTAGCCTCTTTCAGCCACCTGGAAACATTCTGCTACAGCATGACTCATCTTTTCTACCACTTTTTCTATTGTTATTCTTCCTTCCTGTACATAATGAAGCATCAGTTGTAATGGATGTTGAACCAATGGTAGTCCGGCATGTGCTTTTTCATAAGGTTCGTTTTTTTCTTCCCAGGTGTGTGGAGCATGATCGGTAGCGATCACATCCAACCTGTCATCTAACAAAGCTTTCCATAAAGCTTCACGATTGTGAAAAGCTTTTATTGCCGGATTGCACTTGATAAGATTACCGATATCTTTATAATCATCTGCAGTAAAGTGAAGATGGTGTACACAAACCTCAGCTGTAATTCTCTTATCCTTCAACGGAATCATATTCGTGAAAAGCTGAAGTTCCTTCTCAGTGGTGATATGCAGAATATGCAAACGGCTCCCATGCTTCTTTGCAAACTGTATGGCTTTGAAAGATGATTCAAAACACACTTCTTCATCCCTAACAATTGGATGATCAGCTGGAGATAATATTCCTTTCTTCGCTTTTAAAGCAGCAAAATTTCGGGTAAACAAGCTTTCATCCTCACAATGTGTAGCGATCAACACCTCAACTCCACCAAATACTTTATCAAGCATTAGCGGATTATCTACCAATAAATTTCCAGTCGAAGAACCCATGAACACTTTTAGGCCACAGATCTCGTTTTTCCGCTCATTTGTTTTTAGCACTTCCTCAATATTATCGTTTGAGGTACCCATGTAAAAAGAGTAATTAGCAAGTGATGTATGTCTGGCTATCTCATACTTCTGCTCAAGCAATTCCTGTGTAAAAGCCGGCGGCATTGTATTTGGCATTTCCATGAAAGAAGTAACTCCACCAGCAACAGCCGCTTTTGATTCAGTGTAGATATTCGCTTTATGTGTAAGCCCAGGCTCTCTAAAATGCACCTGATCGTCAATTACACCTGGCAGCAAATATTTCTCAGAGCCATCTATCTCCGTAGCATTTGTCGTAAGTTGGATTAAAGGAGCTATTTTTTCGATTCGACTTCCCTTTACGTGAACGTCTCCATAAATTTTTGCACCTTCATTAATTATACAAGTATTTTTGATCAGATATTCTTTCATGGAGGCTGTTTTACAAACTGATTATGCAAATTAAACTCCTTTTGAGATTGTTCTTAGTAGTAATGCCGGTTTATACTGCTGCTCAATCTTCGTATATACGTACCGGATCGCAGGAATACCAGTTGCTCGATAGATTGGAAATAAAGACCGGGTCGGCTTTACTCAATCACTCTTTCGCTAAACCTTACCTAAGACGAACGGTTTTTATGGCTATTGATTCTATATTGAAGGATAGTAATTCAGCCAGTAAACTAACAAAGTTTGATCGGCAATACGCAGAAATTTTGCTGGATGATCCTGAATGGAATAAAGATCCGGGAACAATATATTCCAGCTTTTCGGCACAAGGTTTTCGATCAAAACTGAATCATGGTTTCCTGGTGATCAATCCAATTGTAAGAACTGATGTGTTGAAAGAGAAGAACAATGATCTGAGACCATACATTTTAACGTCAGGAGTTGACATCAGGGGTGCTCACCGAAAGTTTGGTTACAGCCTTTTTGCTACCATCAACAGTGAAAGACTACCTGTTTATATGAATAACTGGGTAGCGAGATACAAAACAGTTCCCGGTGGTGGAAATTTCAAAAGTCAAAGTGATGGGAAGGTTCTGTATGCTGATATAAGAGGCTCGGTACAAACATCTGTTACAAAATATATTGACTTGCAGCTTGGTTATGATCGCAATTTTATCGGCAACGGATATCGCAGCTTGTTTTTGAGTGATTTTGCTAATAGTACCGCTTTCTTCAAATTCAACTCAAGAATATGGAAACTGAATTTCCAAAGCTTGTACATACAGCTTAGGCCACAAACAGGAATTGTAACAAAAGCTGAAGAGAAAAAATATCTTCGGATCAATACCTTCGGAATAGATGCTACTAAGTGGTTGAATATCTCATTCTTTGATGCAGTAGTGTTGGGCAGAAGAACAGGATTTGATCTAAACTATTTATTGCCCATCACTTTCCTAAGGGCAATGGAACAACAAAGTGGAAGTCCGGATAATGCTCTTTTTGGGATGAATGTCAAGGCTAATCTTGCAGGAAAAATTCAGTTGTACGGACAGGTATTATTAGATGAGTTTAAGTTGAGTGAAATAAAAGCGAGGAGTGGCTGGTGGGCAAATAAGTTCGGTTATCAGCTTGGAGCAAAGTATGTTGATGCTTTAGGGATAAAAAATCTCGATTTGCAACTGGAAACAAATCGTGTTCGTCCATTTACTTATGCTCATTTCGATTCGGTTTCGAATTACACCCATTACAATCAACCATTGGCTCATCCTTTAGGTGCAAGTTTCCATGAATGGATTGGCATTTTACGTTATCAACCCATTTCAAAAGTGAACTTACAGTTGAAAGCGGTGTATTACAAACAAGGTCTTGACTCTTTAGGATTTAACACAGGCAACAATGTTCTTGTGAACTATCTAAACAAGCCTCGGGATTATGGTTGGGAAGTTGGCAGTGGAGATAAAGCCACGTGTTTGTATGTATCATTCCTGTTATCTACTGAGCTTACGAGGAATCTGTACACAGATGTTTCTATTATCAATAGAAATTTTAAAACCACACTTACCGGAGAAAAGAACACCTTCCTTTTTTCAGTTGGTGTAAGATGGAATATTTCAAGAAGAGAATTCGACTTCTAAACAATCGATTATGTTTTTAAGAAAAGTAACATTACTGCTCATTATCATTATACCAATTTGTGTTTCAGCTCAAACAAACTACTTGATACAAGGTGGAAAAGAAGAATGGCTGCTTAACAGACTTGATATACGTTTCAATCCTGCTTACCTGAAATTTTCTTCTATCAAACCATTCAACAGAAGAGATGCTGTTCGTGATGTTGAGCATTTGGATTCTCTAAGAAGTATTCCAAACATCAACTTACCTAAACATTTCAGATTAACCAATGTTGACAATTACAACATCAGCAGTTTCTTAATGGCAAATGGAGAGTGGAGTAAACTCAAGCCTGAATATCTAAGCCTAAAGCCTGTACAGAAACACTTTTATACAACTAAAGCAAACGTTTTTGAACTGAAGAATAAAGACTATTACGTCGTATTTAACCCCATTATTCAATACCAGCAGTTCAAAGAGAATAATAACAGTGAAAACACTTTTCTGAACAGTCGTGGAATGCAGGCAAGGGCTTTGATCCAGAATAAAATCAGTTTCAATTTTTACTTTACTGAGAACCAGGAAAGGCCAGCTGCATATGTAAGTAATTGGGTAAACAAATACAAAGCAGTTCCCGGAGTTGGTTTTTATAAAACTTTCAAAACAAATACCGGCTTCGATTATTTTGACATTCGTTCTTCTGTTTCCTGGAAAGTTGCCAAATGGATGGACATGCAGCTTGCCTATGATAAAAATTTTATCGGCAATGGCTACAGAAGTTTATTTCTGAGTGATTTTTCGAACAACTACATGTTCCTTAAGATCAACTCACGTTTCGGAAAATTTCATTATCAGAACATTTTTGCTGAGATGTTTCCTTTTCATATAGCCACAGCTATGGATGTGATCCCAAGAAAGTATTACAGGGCTCACTACCTTAATTACGCTGCAACAAAATGGCTGAACCTGGGTTTGTTTGAAGGAACAATGATGGGTAAAGACCGTCTAACGCTTGGATTGTTCAATCCGGTGATGTACTTACAATTTCCTGGCAAATCTGGTATTAAAGACAGAAGTTATTTAGGGTTTGATATTAAAGCCAATCTATTACACAGTATACAATTGTATGGTCAACTTATGATTGATAAACTGAAGGCGAAAGACCTTGGCAACAAAACCTGGGATAATCGTTTTGCTTACCAACTAGGGATGAAGTATATCGATGCATTTGGAGTAAAGAATCTTGACCTACAGTTCGAATCTAATCGGGTTCGTCCATATACGTATGCAGCTAATGATACTCTCACAAACTATTCTCATTACAATCAGCCTTTGGCTCATCCTTTAGGAGCTAACTTCCAGGAGTATATTGCAATAATAAGGTACCAGCCGATAAGCAAACTTTATTTACAAGCAAAGACGATTGGATATTTCCAGGGATTGGATATTGCGACATTCAACCTTGGCAGTAATGTTTTTGGCGGCTTCAAAAACAGGCTGAGTGATGTTCGTGTACGTACCCTTGATGGCGATAGAGCTACTTGTGTAATCATGAATTTTCTTGCCAGCTATGAGCTGAGGCAAAACTTATTCATCGATGCTTCATTCACCAAACGAAATTACGAAACTGCACTTACAGGTGAAACAAACACCAGCTTTGGAAGTGTTGGCATAAGATGGAATATGTCTAGAAAAGACTATGATTTCTAAACACGAACCTCTTTGCTGCACAAAGTTCTGAACGTACAAGTGAGTGACACAAGGAACGATGGCCAGAGTTCTAAAAGCTGGTCTCCAAAAAATTTGTGCAATTCGTGAAATTCGTCTTATTAGCGTTCAACTAATCTTCTAAGTGTAGCGAAAAAGAGATCATCCTTGTTTGTAACTTTTCAAACAGCTTTGAGTATTTCAAATTTGGATCCCTGGAATGGATATTCGACAACCCACTGCTGAATTTGATCTCTGGCGAGATCGTTACAAAGGGCATATAAAAGTTGAAGCCGATTGCAGCTTCAAGGCCAAAATCTGATCCTTTTAGTTTTACAAGATCTTCTGCATTCCTGGCTTTCGAAGTGCTGGCAAGGTCAATGTCGTATTTCAATCCAGCCATCATGTACACACGAAAGTTGTTGATGCGGTCTGAATTGAATTTTACCTGGAAAGGAAAGCTTACGATGGTAGTAGGTAAGGTTTTATTTACAGTGTATTCACCGGCATTATCTGGATAGGTAACTGTGTAGGTAAAGAATCTTGAACCTCCAATTACAAGATTGGGATTGAACCGAGCTTCAAATCTTGGACTCAGTTTAAGGGTTCCGAGCAATCCTAGAGCAATACCGCCACTGCTGCCTGGCTCTGCTGTTAGAACGCTATCATTCTGCAGGAAAATCGGGTGACGACCATTGGGATGCAAATAAGAATGAGTGTAACCCAGGGTCATACCAAAATAGTATGGCCACTCGTCATGGTTAGGACGATTCAGCTCAACATACTGAGCCGAAGATGAAATATAAACCAGTAAAAATGCCGCCGAGATACCTATTTGCTTCCGCAGTAAATTGAACATATTCCTAAGCTGAGCGTTTTGTAGTAAGTGTCTCTATATCCTGCGGATTTAAGTATGTTAGTGAATTGTTCACGTTCAGGAAAAGCCTGAACCGAATCGTTCAAATATCGGTAAGCTTTCTTATTTTTTGCAAACATTTTGCCAAATGAAGGGGCAATAAAGTTCATGTAGAGGTTGTAAACACCTTTGAAGACAAAGTTCTTTGGTCTTGAAAATTCCAGTACCACTAATTTTCCTCCGGGTTTTAGCACTCTCAGCATTTCCTTCAATCCTTTCTCGAGGTTCTGAAAATTTCTAACCCCAAATGCTACGGTAATGGCGTCAAACGTATTATCAGCGAAAATTATTGTTTCGCTATCGCCAGTTAACAGTTCTATGTGATCGTTCAGCTTTTTCTCTTCGATCTTCTTTCTACCCACTTCCAGCATACCTGTCGAAATATCAATTCCGGTAATGCTGGATGGCTGCAAAATGCTATATGTTAAAATTGCCATGTCGCCAGTTCCTGTGGCAACGTCCAGCATGTTTTTAGGGTTAAGGTTTTTTAATTCAGCGATGGCTTTTTTTCTCCATCCCACATCTGTTCCTGCACTTAGAAAGCGATTCATGAAATCGTATTTACCCGAAATATCATTGAACATTTCAGCCACTTGCTCCTTCTTCTGCAGTTCAGAACCTTTATCGGGAACAATTTCGTCGTGTGCAAACTTCGCCATAAGCCGCAAAGATAAATGTTGAGCATTGATAGTGAGTGATGAGCATCATTTGAGAGGAGATTATGGAATCAGCTTCAACAAAGTGGCATCGGTTGTTGCTACGCTCAGTTCACAGTTCCGTTTTCATAGCAACTGTTTGACCTCACCTCTCGGTCTCCTCTCCAAAAGAGAGGAGAGGTCAGGCTTTATCCATTGATCTGGCTAAGTAGTAACACATGAGCTGTTCACCATGTTCGGCAATGTTAGTAGCTGATATGGAAGAACTGGAGTCTGGCTTTTGTTGCAGTACCGCACATTCTCCATAGAAAGTTTTTAACCTTTACTTAATATTAGAAAATAGAAAAACTTTATAATATTCATAGGTTTAAATTAGGAGTTACCAAGAAGTAAATAACGTTAACCAGATTCAATAGCAATATGATGTTGAAAAAACTTATCTGCGTTGTTGTCGCCTTGTTTCCCTTTGTTTGTATGGCTCAAACTAAGGCATCAACAATAGTGAAAACAATATCGCTCTCTGGTGGAAACTCATTTTCCGGTAGTGGGGATATTGATGGGATATTCATTAAAGCCGGCTTCCAAAAAAAGTTGAAAAGATGGAATTATAACCTCTTCTTTAATACTACTATCCATGATCACATCAAACCTGTTTTCTTTCAAACATCATCAGGTCAAACAATTGATGCATCAATGAGGCATTCAGTTAGTGGCATTGAACTCACTCCAATGATTGGTTTTTCTTTAATCTCTATTGAAAAACATGACTTATCTTTTGGGCTGGGAGCTACAGTTAGGTATCAATCTAATGGAGATAATGATTCTTATTCATTGCTATACCCTGCCGCAACTGGTTTGCCAATGCCTGTCTTTTCCTTCCAAAACAGGGAGAAACTTAGAACGTTCGCTGTAGGACCAATTGGACAACTATCATATGATTTTGATATTTCTAAAAACTTCCTAATTGGAGCTATGACTAGTTTTCAATTTGACACAAATGGTGATAGTTTCTGGAATTATGGTTTAAAACTTGGTTGCCGATTGAATTAAGAAGAAGCCCTGCAAAAAACAGGGCTTCTTTTTTTAATAAATACCTCTCCTTTATATTCAACACTCTTAAGGCACTATTCTTGCCAAGCTTTCGCAAAACATTAAAGGCTTTTCACTTACACTTGCAAAAGCTTGTTACTGTACCTTCATTTAAAACTATTGCATGCAAACTGCAGAGGATATACGGCAGCTAAACGAAAAGATCAGCTATGCTGCTACGTTTGTTGATAAAATAAAAACCGAACTCTCTAAACTGATCGTTGGTCAGCACTACATGGTTGACAGGCTGATGATCGGCTTGCTGAGTAATGGTCATGTGCTGTTAGAAGGTGTTCCGGGTTTGGCAAAAACATTAACCATTAAAAGCCTTGCCCAGGCTGTTCATGCGAAATTCAGCCGGATACAGTTCACTCCTGACCTCTTACCAGCCGATGTTGTTGGTACAATGATCTACAACCAGCAACGTGGTGAGTTCGTGGTTCGTAAAGGACCAGTGTTTGCCAATTTTATACTGGCAGATGAGATCAACAGGGCTCCGGCAAAAGTGCAGAGTGCTTTACTGGAAGCGATGCAAGAAAGGCAGGTGACCATTGGTGATCAAACTTACAAACTGGATGAACCTTTTCTTGTTTTAGCCACTCAAAACCCACTGGAGCAGGAAGGAACGTATCCTTTACCTGAAGCACAGGTTGACCGTTTTATGCTGAAGGTGGTTGTTGGTTATCCTTCAAGGGCGGATGAACAGATGATCATTCGTCAGCAGGTGCAAGGTTTGGAAATTCCTACCATTAACCAGGTTGTTAGTACT
>JANPIB010000052.1:0-2900 GCA_031424775.1 Chitinophagales bacterium
GGCTTCTTCAACTGTTTTTGGATGCGTTTCAGCCAGCGTATCAAGCAGGGCGCGCGTTTCCTGTCTGCCGAGCAGTTCGAAGGCGAAACGCTTAATGATTTCAGATAGATGCGTGCAGACAACGGTTGTCGGGTCAACGACCGTGTAACCAGCAGCGGCGGCGCGGTCGCGGTCTTCGGCGCGGCGAATCCAAACGGCGGGCATTCCGAACGCCGGATCAACAGTTTCGACACCTAGAATTTTCTCGCGCACAACGCCCGGATCAATCGCCAGAAAACCTTCCGAATGAATCTCGCTGCCCGCAATTTTTTCGCCTTTTAAGAGAATCGCATATTCGCGCGGAGCAAGCTGAAGATTGTCCGTAACGTGAACAGAAGGAACAATTATGCCGAGTTCGACTGCTGCCTGACGACGTATTTCACGAATGCGGTTCAGGAAAGAATCGTCCGAGCTGACCATTCCGACCAGACCGTAACCAACTTCCAGAGAAAGCGCATCGAGTTTGAGCAGTTTTTCAATTCTTTCCGGCTCTTTGGCAATTTCCAATTGATGTTCGGCGGTTCTTTCCTCGTCGTCTTTCCGCGCCGTGTTTTTCGCCTGTTGCTGCGATAAATAGCCGCCGACAGCAGCACCGATTGCCAGCGTCAGAAAAGCTATATGCGGCATGCCGGGTAAAATTCCGAGAAATGCGAGAACTCCGGCAGCGATGTAAAGCGGCTTCGGATTAGTTAAAAGCTGTGCGCTCATATCCGCGCCGATGCTCGATTCGGTCGCTGTTCGCGTCGTGATGATCGCCGCCGCAACCGATATAAAAAGCGACGGAACAGCCGCCGCCACGCCATCGCCGACGGTTAAAACCGTGTAGTTTTTGAGCGCGTCGCCAAGCGATAAATTATGCTGGAAAACGCCGACCGCGAAACCCGCGAAAATGTTGACCGCCACAATGATTATCGAGGCGACGGCATCGCGCTGCGTAAAGCGAATCGCGCCGTCCATCGCGCCGTGAAATTCGGCTGCCTGACTGATGTCGGCGCGTCTCTGTTTCGCCTCGTTTTCGTCAATAATTCCGGCGGCTAGATCGGCATCAACCGCCATCTGTTTGCCCGGCATCGCGTCGAGCGTAAATCTTGCAGTTACTTCACTCGAACGCACCGCGCCGTGATTGACAACGAGAAACTGAATCGCCAGAAGTATCAAAAAAATCACCACGCCGACGACATAATTTCCGCCTATGACAAACTCGCCGAACGACTTGATAACCGCGCCCGCCGCCGCTTCGCCCGCGTTCCCGTGCGTTAAAATCAGCCGCGAAGTCGCCACGTTCAGCGCAAGGCGGTAAAGCGTCGTCAAAAGCAGTAAATTCGGGAACGACGTGAATTTTACCGGCTCGAGAATATACATCGCAACCAGCAAAACCAGCACCGAAATCAGCAAGTTAAAGCTGATTAGAACGTCGAGCAGAAACGACGGCAGCGGCACGAGCAGAACCAGCAAAATGATGTCCGCCGCAATCGGCACGGTCAGATGCGAAAATTTATTGGTTTGAATTAAAAACCGTTCGACAGGCAAACTTTGCATTGCTTAATTTATTGGAATTTCAGAGTAGGTGTAATTTAGAAAAATTACTTTTCCAAAGCGGCATTAAGCAATTGCAGTGCCAAAGAAAACACCGTGGCGCGAAAGTTCTTACGTTGGGTGTTAAAAAATAAATTCTGTGAGATTTTCCGGGGTTGAGGGAGAAAAGCAACAGAATACTCTCAGTAGATCCAAATTTGGTTAATATTGACTGATGTCAGTTCAGCATTTCTATTTCGCTGACCATTCCATACAAGTTTTCGGAGGGTGTCAAATAAACTGTGTAAATGGCAGAAATGAACATTTTATTAAATGGAGGAGATTTTATGCCAATTAGACAGGAATTACTTGATGAATTATTGAAGGAATATGAGAAGCCGGATGACTTACTCGGCGATGAGGGGCTTTTACAGCAGTTGACGAAAGCTCTGGTCGAGCGGGCTTTGGCAGGTGAATTAACGCATCATCTCGGCTATGAGAAACACGCTGTCGGTGGGAACAACACGGGCAATTCTCGAAACGGCACAACGCCGAAAACGATTAAAGGCAAGCGCGGGCAAGTGGAGATTGAAGTGCCGCGTGATCGCAATGCCAGTTTCGAGCCGCAACTGATTAAAAAGCGGGAAACCAGATTTGACGGTTTTGATGAAAAGATTATTTCGTTGTATGCAAGAGGCGTAACTACGCGTGAGATTCAGGCGCACCTGCAAGAGATTTATGGCGTTGAAGTTTCGCCCTCGTTAGTTTCGCAAGCGACCGAAGCGGTGTTGGAAGAAGTTCGGGCGTGGCAATCGCGCCCATTGGAGAAAGTTTATCCGATTCTTTATTTGGATGCGTTGATCGTTAAGGTGCGTGAGCAGAATCGCGTGATTAACAAAGCGGTTTATCTGGTGATTGGTGTTAATTTACAGGGCTTGAAGGAAGTTCTCGGCATCTGGATGAGCGAAACCGAAGGCGCGTCCTTTTGGCTCTCGATTATCACGGAGTTGAAAAATCGCGGAGTCGAAGATATTTTCATTGCCTGCGTGGACGGACTCAAAGGCTTTCCCGAAGCGATTGAAGCAGTTTATCCGAAAACGCAAGTGCAACTGTGTCTGGTGCATCTGGTGCGGCATTCTTTGAGTTATGTTTCCTACAAAGAACGCAAAGAAGTCGCTTCTGATTTGAAACTGATTTATCGGGCGGTCAGTTTGGAAGAAGCGGAAACGCGGCTTGTGGAAATGGTCGAAAAATGGGAAACGCGCTATCCGGTCGTGGCACGTTCGTGGCAGGCAAATTGGACGCGCATCATCCCGCTGTTTCAATTTACGCCGGAAATTCGCCGT
>JANPIB010000053.1:0-11664 GCA_031424775.1 Chitinophagales bacterium
GGAAGATTGGGTAGCGGTTTAGATGATATTGATATTGCTTACGCTGAATCCAAAGGCATCAAATGTTTCAGCTCACCCGAAGGAAATCGAAATGCAGTAGCTGAACATGCTCTTGGCTTACTGTTGAGCCTGATGAATAACATCAACACCAGTTTTGATCAGATCAAACTTGGGAATTGGTTAAGAGATGAAAACCGTGGAGACGAACTTTCTGGAAAAACTGTCGGCATTATCGGCTATGGCAACACTGGTGCTGCTTTTGCAAAACTGCTAGCCTCTTTCGATGTAACGGTTCTTGCTCATGATAAATACAAAGATGGCTTTGCCCTGGATCATGTACGTGAAGCTACTATTGAGCAGATCCAGAAATATGCTGATGTGGTGAGTCTTCACCTTCCCTTAACTGAAGAAACACGTCATTACGCTAACGAAGCGTTCTTCTCAGGTTTCCAGAATCAGCCTTATTTCCTAAATACTTGCAGAGGAAAGGTTGCCGATACTATAGCTCTTATTAATGCTCTAAAGTCAGGAAAAATAAAAGCTGCCGGGCTAGATGTGCTTGAGAATGAGAAGTTGGATTCTTACTCAGGTGAAGAGACAGAGCAATTGAAATGGCTGGCAGCTCAAACCAATGTGATCTTAACGCCACACATAGCTGGCTATAGCCACGAAGCATTGCTAAAAATGGCTCAAGTGATATTTGCCAAGCTTCAGCCGATGCTTTAGTTTGGATAACTGTACAGTTTTTGTATATTTGTTTATGTGCAACGCTGCAAACTTGTTTTGCGGCGTTGTATTTTTTTTGTCTCACGTTAAAACCAATGCTACACATGAGTGAAGTAATGTATGTTACCAAAGATACCCTTGACAAGATGCGTGAAGAGTTGCATGGGATGAAAAGTGTTGACCGTCCGGCAGCATCCAGGGCTATTGCAGAAGCAAGGGAGAAAGGAGATCTGAAAGAAAATGCTGAATATGATGCAGCCAAAGAGGCTCAGGGTCTTCTTGAGGCCAAGATTGCTCAGCTTGAAGGCTATTTATCACAAGCTAGAATTATAGACATTAGTTCCGTTGATACTAGTAAAGTGTCTATACTAACCAGAGTAACCATCACCAACATCGCATCTAAAAAAACAGTCACTTACCAGATCGTTGGTGAAAAAGAAGCCGACCTGAAGTCAGGAAAGATCTCAGTAAACTCGCCAATTGGCAAAGGGTTATTGGGGAAAACTGTAGGTGAAGTGGCAGAAGTGCAGGCTCCAACAGGGTTGATAAAATTCAAAGTCGAGAATATAGCTATCTAAACGGCTTACGTTTTTTATAAGCATCGGCTTTGCCGATGCTTTTTTATTTTCTGCTGTACATTCGTCAAAACAATTGCAATGACACTCTTTTCGAAGATCATCAGCGGCGAAGTTCCTTCTTACAAGATCGCAGAAGACGATAAGTTCTTTGCTTTTCTCGACATTTTCCCTTTTCGGCTTGGACATACGCTGGTAATTCCTAAAGTCGAAGTTGATAAGATCTTTGATGTGCCTGATGAGTATCTCTCCGGCATTTTGCTGTTTGCAAAACCAATTGCTAAGGCAATAGAAAAAGCTTTTCCGTGTAACAGGGTAAACATCATCACCGTTGGCTTGGAAGTTCCTCATGCACATATCCATCTAATTCCCACAACCCACACAACCGATATGAGTCCGGCAAAAGGCAAGTTGCATCTTTCACCAGATCAATTAAAAGAAGTTCAGCAAAGGATATTGAATGAATTAAATGGGTAACCAGATTTGGTAACTCCGATAATGCTTTGTTGTGTCACTCACTTGTACTTCAGCAATTCTATTCAACTTTGACCCACTAAATTCTCTAGTTAAAAATTTATCTATTAGAATTTCAACAGACTAGCATCAAGCATCTAGTATCCAGCATCCAGATTCCAGCACTTTGCATCACCCAATAATGGTAGTTCATATTATCATCAGCAGATTATATTTGTGCTACAACAACTTAACTTTCATTGAGTGGAATCAGGAAATTAGCCGGGCAAACATTATGGTATGGTGTTCCAACAATTGCAACCCGTTTTCTCGGCTATGCTACCAACATCTTTTTGTTTTGGCTGTATGAGCCTGTAAGTACAGCATTCATCACTCAGGTGTATGCCATCATTCCGTTTTTGAATATCCTTTTCACTTATGGATTAGAGACAAGCTACTTCCGCTTTGTACAAACAGCTGATAAAAGAAGGTTGTACAACACATTGATGGTGTCCATCATCTTCACCACCATTCTTTTCACCACTATTTTCTACTTCTGGGCACCGCAAATAGCCGAAGTGGTTGAGATGAAGGAGCATCCCGAGTACATCCAATGGATCGGTTGGATCCTGCTTTTTGATACTTTATCTGTTCTGCCTTTTGCTAAACTTCGGCAAGAGGGTCGTCCAAGACGCTATGCTTTCATTAAGGTCATTAGTATTCTACTGAACGTAGTGCTTATTGTTTTCTTCGTTGGTGTTTGTCCGGCTTTGCTCAAGAAAGATCCCGAAAGCTTTGTTCGTCATATCTACGATCCTGAGATCGGTATTGGTTATTACATTATTGCCAACATTATAGCCAGTGCTTTAACACTGTTGCTGCTGGTTAAAGAATTCCGCTTCAGCTTTCAGTTCGATACCGCTCTTTGGAAAGAAGTAATGAAATACTCTTATCCATTGATTATTGTTGGATTGGGAGGTATGATCAACGAAATGCTCAGCCGAGTGATCTATTTACGAGTGGTTGATCTGCCAAGAACAGAAGCATTGCGGCAGCTGGGAATTTTTGGAGCAAACTATAAACTTGCTGTACTCATCACCATCTTCATCCAGGTATTTCGCCTCGGTGCTGAACCTTTTTTCTTCAACCAGGCAAAAGAAAAAAATGCTCCTGCAACTTATGCCAGGGTTATGAAGTTCTTCGTGATTGTTTGTTGCATTATGTGGCTGGCGATCGTAACGAATCTTTCCATAATCAAACACATCGGCTATGGGAAAAACGCAGAGGAATATGGTCAGGGGTTGATTATCATCCCCATACTGGCAATGGCTAGTGTGTTTCTAGGAATATATTATAACCTCACAGTTTGGTACAAACTCACCAATCGAACTTTAGCCGGAGCCTGGATCACTTTAGCCGGAGCGGCTATAACTATTGTATTGAATATATGGTGGATACCGCTTTTTGGGTATATAGGTAGTGCCTGGGCTACGTTCTGTTGTTATGCTTTCATGATGGTGATAAGCTATTTGTTAGGGCAGAAGTATTATGCCATTCCCTATGCCTGGAAAAAGCTGCTTTCTTATATCGTTATTGTAGTTGGGCTGTATTTTCTTCATACCCTTACACTAAGATTTTCGAACAATATATGGTTCAGCCTTGTTATATCACTTGTGCTTATTGCCGCTTTCCTGGTGTTTGTAGGATATATTGAACATAAGGAAATTCAAAGCTTGACTTTTCTGCGAAGAAAAGTTCCATCAAAAGCTTAAAGGCAATTTTGTATCTTTCGCATCCCAAGTATTAATTACTCCCCTATTGAAAGTCAGTTGGTTTATTAATTGCTGTAAATAAATTTTTTATCGTGCAATTTGCAACTAAACAAATGGCAGGAAAACTACAACTCAGGTATTTACCCGGTTTTGCTGAATTCATTAAGAATGAGAAACTGGTTGATTATATCAGGGTTCAGCTTCGCTATTCCCGTGAGTTAAAACTTCCCTTATTACGGTTTTTTGAGAAGATGAATGATGAAGACATCATTTCGATGTCCATACAATCTCACACCGAATTTCTTGATGCCATTATTAATAACCAGGCAAAAGAACATATCGAAGAATCCCAGCGTAAATGGATCGCGAACCAACTGCAGATTATTGATAAGTACGATGTTGCTCCTGAAGATATCACGCTGGTAAGCTTCATCCGTAAAAAAGCTTTAATGGCATTTGTGCCTGAGTACACAGCTATCCTGGCTGACGCTTTGGCTATCATCAACGAGATTGACCAGGTAAATGCAGAGTCTGATACTTACGCTACAACAACTTACATGAATATCCTTCGGGATAAATTAAATGAACGTTCACATTTTATTGAACGTATTACCGAAACTTCTCCAGGTATCATTTATGTTTTTGATCTTTTGGATGCGAGAGAAGTTTACGCTAACAAAATGATGACACAGTTGTTGGGTTATGAGCCTGACGAATGGAAAGGTCTTGATGCACAATTTGTGGCTGAGCTTATCCATCCTGAAGATGTTCCTGTGATCGAAGCCAACCAAAAAGCATTTGCCACAGCTGAAGATGAGGAAGTAAAAAGTATTAAATATCGGATAAAGAACAAGGCTGGTCAATATCGTTGGATGAGAACTTACGAATCTATCTTTAAAAGATCAGAAGATGGAACCCCATACCAGGTTATTGGGATAGCGTTAGATATTGAGAACGAAAAGCGAACTGCAGATCAGCTGCAAAAGCGAGAGCAACAACTTTTAGAAGCTCAGGCACTTGCCAAGATCGGCAGTTTTGTATGGAAGCCAGCCACCTCAGAAAGAGATACCACACCTCAATTTCTTGAGATCCTTGGCATGGAAACATCAGATGGCATTGAGAATTTCCTTAACCGTGTTCATCCTGCTGATCGTCCTTCATTAAGAACGGCTCTTGATGAAATTATGAATAACAGAAAGCCGGTTGATGTGGAGTTCCGTTACTCAAACAATGATGTTCAAAAGATCGTTTGGTTAAAAGCTGCTGCAACACAAGATATAAACCAGCCAAACGTGATAAAGGGAACCTTGATGGATGTAACTGACCGTCACCACATGTTGCAGCAATTACAACGTAGTGAAGAGATCAATAAAAAGGCACAGGCACTCACCCATCTTGGAAACTGGACCTGGGATTTGGAAAAAGATCAGTTGGAGTGGAGTGATGAATTATACCACATGTATGAGTTGGAGCCAGGCACTCCTCTCCCTAACGAATTTATTCGCAGCTTTAATCATCCTGAAGATGCTCCTAAAGTAACTGAGATAATTGGTGCCTCTTTTCAAGATCATAAACCCTACGATTTCTTTTACCGAATTATACTTAAGAGTGGAAAAGTAAAAACGTTACATGCTATTGGAGAGGTGCTGGAAGATGAAGCCGGCAAAGCCTACAAAATGATCGGAACCTTACAGGATGTTACCGAAAGAGAAGAACTGATTAACAAACTAAGAAATGGAGAAATACTTTATAAGCAGGCTCAATCACTTTCACACATAGGTAATTGGCGATGGAACATTCACACAGACGAATTGGAATGGTCTGATGAAATGTACCGTATTTATGGGTTAGAGCCTCAATCAGAGAAAATCACTTTGGAACGCTTTAAAAGCTTTATTCATCCCGATGATAAGGGATATATCGAATCCTCAATTGATTCAGGAGCAAGGAAAGATAAATATGACGACGTTTTCAAGATCATTACTGCAGCAGGAGATGTGAAGGTAGTACACTCAGTAGCTGAGGTGCAATATGGCATAGATGGTCAGTCACAATACCTTCTTGGTACCGAACAGGATGTTACTGAAAAAGAAGAACTGATAGCTGAACTTCGGAAGAGTCGTGAATTATACAAACAAGCTTTAGAAATCTCTAAAGTTGGTAATTGGACCTGGGATGTGAAAGAAAATGTAGTGATTTGGGATGAACAGACATATCGCAATTTTGGCCTTGTTCCTTTAGTGGACTCTATTGACTTTGATACCTATATGTCAATGGTACCTGAAGATGAAAAAGAACGATTAAAGGAAGCTTTTACAAAATGCGTTAGTCTTCAGCAGCCATATAACATTATACACTCTATTATTTCCCGGGACGGTAAAAAAAGGTTCATTCTATCTAAAGGAGAGCCCCTGCTTGATGTAAATGGTGCTATTGTAAAATTAGTAGGTACAGCACAGGATGTAACTGAAAGGGAAGAGTTGATACAGCGTTTGCAACGTAGCGAAACACTTTATAAACAGGCTCAGTCCATTGCACACCTGGGTAATTGGATATATGATGTTAAAGCCGATAAACTTTTCTGGACAGATGAATTATACCGTATTTATGGTTTGGAGCCACAATCTGAAGAATTAACGTGGAACAGGTTTATGGAAAAGGTACATGAGGATGACAAAGAAGGGGTAAATGCATTTGGTACAGAGGTGATGAAAACCGGGAAACCTTTCGAAATGTATCATAGAGGCACCAGGAAAGATGGTGTAGTAAGAACGTTACATATTCGGGGAGAAGGCTTGTTAGATGATAATGGTAGTGTTTACCAGATATTTGGAACGTCTCAGGATGTAACAGAGCAACAAAGGATTGAACAACAACTACGGGAGAACCAGAATTTCATTAAGAAGATAGCTGATGCTACGCCGTCAATTATCACAACTTATAATATCAATACAGGTAAGTATCGTTTTATCAGTGAAGGCATAAGGGGTCTTCTTGGTTATGAGCCAGAAGATGGCTTTAAAGGTGGGGTAGCATTTTTTGCCGAACTAATGCATCCTGATGATGTATTGCCAATTACGCAGAAGAATGCCAAGGCTCTTGAAACTGCGAATGCACCCGATAATGAAGAGCAGGATCTTATCGTAGATTTTCAATACAGGATGAAACGGAAAGATGGTGAGTACCGATGGTTTCACACTTTCGGAACAGTGTTCGACCGGAATGCTCATGGTAAGGTTGAAAATGTGTTGAACATTTCTATAGATATCACTGATCGTGTTAAAGCAGAAGAAACTGTTGCAGAGCAACAAAAGTTTATCTCACATATTGCTGAAGCATCACCAACAATATTGTACCTCTTTGATCTTGAGCAAAACTGCTTTCTCTATTTAAACAAAGAGGTTACAGAAGTGCTGGGCTATACACCTGAAGAAATTTTATCGCTGGGTGATAAAGTGTACCAATACCTGCATCCTGAAGACACGGTCAAGTCTGATGATACCTATGTCAAGTATAAGCATGAAAATTCCGTAACAATGCACCAGTTCGAAGGAAGAATCTTGAACAGGTCTGGTGAATGGAAATGGTTGCTGACACGAGAAGTTGTGTTTAAACGAAATGAAGAGGGTAAAGCGATACAAGTATTAGGGTCAGCGTTAGATATAACGGACCGAAAAGAAATGGAGGGAAGCCTTTCCAAAAAGAATGTTGAACTTGAACAGTCAAATGCCAATTTGGAAGAATTTGCTTATGTAGCGAGCCATGATTTGCAGGAGCCACTTAGAAAGATATCAGTATTTGGAGACAGGCTCCTTACAAACCACAAAGAGAAGTTGAATGAGGATGGAAAGTTGTTCCTGCAGAAGATCGTTGATTCTTCGCAACGTATGCAGGCAATGATCAATGATCTTTTATCAGTTTCACTCATTTCTGGCAACAAAGCTTTTGAAAAATCCAGCCTCAAGGAAGTTTTAGATGATGTGCTCCAGACTTTAGAGTTTAAGATCGAAGCAAAGAATGCTACAGTAGAAGTGGAAAATTTGCCAACAGCTACCATCATTCCATCGCAAATCCGCCAGCTTTTTCAAAACCTAATCAGCAATTCGCTCAAATTCGTTTCAAACGACAGGAAACCTAAAATAACTATCAGCCATAAACCGGCGAAGCATATAGAACTACAGCAGTTTCATCTGCCACAAGGCAGAAATTATATTCGGATAGATATTGCTGATAATGGAATTGGATTTGAAAACGAGTATGCCTCCAAGATATTTACCATTTTTCAGCGGCTACACGGCAAAGCCGAATATGAGGGAACCGGAATCGGCTTGGCTATTTGTAAGAAGATCGTTGAAAATCATGAGGGAATCATTTTCGCAGAAGGTAAGCCCGGAGCTGGTGCTACTTTCTCTGTGATATTGCCCTTGTAGTTTTTTCAGAAAACATTAGCCTTTCGTTTGATTGATTCCCCTATTTTTGCACCCCTCAAGCGGATGTGGCGAAATTGGCAGACGCACTAGACTTAGGATCTAGCGCCGCAAGGCATGTAGGTTCGACCCCTATCATCCGCACAAAAAATAAGTAATAAGAAACGAGAAATCAGGAATCAGAAAGTATTGATTCTGTACTCGTTTCTTATTTTTTTATTTGTCATTTCTTATTTCTTATTTATTTACATGGCTACAGTTACAAGAGAAAATATCGGGCTGCTGAATGATAAACTCACAGTAAAGCTTACTAAAGGAGATTATTTCCCGGCTTATGAAAAAAGCCTGAAGAACTACGCTAAGTCAGCAAATATTCCGGGTTTTAGAAAAGGAATGGTGCCAACAGGTGTGGTTAAGAAGATGTACGGACAAAGCGTATTTACTGATGAAGTGCTACGTACAGTAGAAAAAGAATTGAACGCTTATCTCGGTAAAGAACAGCTGGACATATTTGCTCAACCATTACCGCTTGATAATGATGCCAGAGGTATTGATATTAATAATCCTGCCGAGTATGAATTTGCTTTTGAGGTAGGATTGAAACCTCAGCTTAACCTTGACACAAACAGCCTGAAGGTTACCAAATACAAAGTACAGGTTACAGATCAGATGGTGAGTGATGAGGTGGAGCGTTTGCAAACTCGCCACGGAAAAATGTCTGAGCCTGAAACTGTAACTAGTGACGATAATGTGTTGAACGTAAATTTTGTAGAACTTGATGCCAACGGCAACGAAGTTGAAGGTGGTATTGTAAAAGACAACTCTCTTCTTGTTAAGTATTTCAATGAAGCAACTCGTCCGAAGTTGATCGGTTTGAAGAAAGATGATACGCTTACCATCAACCTGAACGAAGCGTTCGATGGTAAAGAAAAAGATACCATTGTGGCAGATTTGGGTGTTACTGCTGATGAAGCTGCTTCAAAATCTTTCAAACTTGTTGTTACAAAGGTTGGTCATGTAGCCAAGGCTGAATTGAACGAAGAGTTCTTCAAAACAGTTTACCCGAATAACGAAGTAAACTCAGAAGATGATCTAAGAAACGTTCTCAAAGCTGAGATCGAAAAGTATTACGACCAGCAAGCTCGTAACCAGGTTCACGACCAGATCTATCACATTTTAGTTGATCATACACCTATCGAATTCCCTGAAAGCTTTCTGAAAAAGTGGTTGCAGACAGGTGCTGAAAAGCCTAAAACTGCCGAAGAGGCAGAAGAAGAGTACCCAACTTTTGCCAACCAGCTTAAGTGGACACTCATCAGCAGTAAATTGATCGCTGACGAAAATATCCATGTAACGCAAGAAGACATCAAGGCTTTTGCTAAAGCCCAATTGTTTGGCTACATGGGTATGAATACTTTTGGAGATGAGCAGCCATGGATGGATGAGTACCTGAATAAAATGATGAAAGATCAGAAATACGTTGAGGATAGCTACCATCGCATCAGCACCGAAAAAGTGTTTGAGGCTTTAGAAACAAAAGTTCAGGCTACCGAAGAGCCTATAAGTGCTGAGGACTTTGCAGCGAAACTGCATCACCATCATCATTAGAAAAAATTCAAGAGCCTTTCATTCGAAAGCCTCTTATTTTTTTGCAAGCTTTGTTCCCTTATAGATTTCTTCAAGAGAAATATCAAAATCTGCTGTTTTGATCAGAATATTGTCTTGTAAAGCTTTGTATTCTTTTAGTTCCCAAACACCGTTCTCAATACGAGTAAAGAACTCTACATTGATGGCTTCAGTATCTATTAAAATATATTCTTTTAAGGTTGGGATAGCCCTGTACAGTTTGAATTTAGTTCCTCGATCATATTCTTTGGTGGATGGCGATAATATCTCAATCAAAACCGTGGGATGAATGATTGTATCCTCGTCAAGTTGTGATGTTTCTAATTCACCGCAATAGATAGATATATCTGGATAGGTGTACAGTGTGTTTTCCGGAATGTTCAACCTCAGATCACTTCCAAACGGCTGACAAGGCTTACCATCTAAACGATATGCAAGTTTGCCATAAACGTTTTTGAAAATGAAATTGTGCCTTGTATTAGCTCCGCTCATTGCGAATATTTCACCTTGATAATACTCATGCTTCTCCAACGAAGCTTTCTCAAACCTCAGGTATTCCTCTTGGGTAAGTTTTGTTTTGCCGTAAGCAACAGCAGGTTCTCTTACATCATGCATAAATCAAATTTACTTATTCTGGCAGCTTATTTTGTGAAATTTTGTCTGCTTTGCCGCTTTGCACAGTATTTGAGTATCAAGTCCTCATATACCTAATTCTCTTATCTTCAACGAGTAAAATACACAATATGGATTTTGGAAAAGAGTTCGAAAAATACGCCGTAAAACACATGGGCATCAGTAGCTCTACGGTTCAGAATGTAACAAGACACCAGGTAAGCAATCTAACTCCATATATCATTGAAGAAAGACCAATGAACGTAGCCAGTATGGACGTTTTTAGTCGGTTGATGATGGATAGGATCATCTTTATGGGTGAAGCGGTTAACGATTATGTTGCAAACATCGTTACAGCCCAGATGTTATTCCTGGAAAGTACTGACAGAACAAGAGACATCCAGATGTACCTGAACAGTCCAGGCGGAAGTGTTTATGCAGGGTTGGGTATTTACGATACCATGCAATTCATCAATCCTGATGTAGCAACAATTTGCACCGGAATGGCAGCAAGTATGGGTGCCGTTTTGCTTTGTGCCGGTGCTGCCAAAAAAAGAACAGCTTTAAAACACAGCCGTATCATGATTCACCAGCCAAGTGGTGCTATTGGTGGACAAGCAAGTGATATCGCCATAACAGCAAGAGAAATCCGGAAAATTAAAGAGGAGTTGTATGAGATCATTTCTCATCATACAGGCAAAACTGCAGAGCAGGTGTCAAAAGATTCTGACCGTGATTTCTGGATGAGTGCAGAAGCAGCTAAAGAATATGGAGTGGTAGATGAAGTGCTGATCACCAATCCGAAAAAAGACAAAAAATCAACATTGTTATAAGCGAAAACTGATTGAAATGAACTTAATGTATAAGAACCCGTTTTTATCTGAAGATGAAGGTGATGATGATCCAGACATGGACGAAGCAAAACCTCCTAAAGAAGACCATTCCCCTTACATCTTAAAAAAGATGGAGCAGCTTTTCCTGAAAAGCCGTTCTGTTTATCTCTGGGGGGCTGTTGAAGATCGTTCAGCAAGAGAAGTAGTGAGTAAGTTACTGCTGTTGGACGCAGATAAACCAGGTGAGGAGATCAAATTTTACATCAACAGCCCAGGTGGAGTTGTAACCAGCGGAATGGTGATCTACGATACAATCAAACTGATAAAAAGTCCTGTTTCCACCATTTGTATGGGTCTTGCAGCAAGTATGGGCTCAATTTTATTGAGTGTGGGAGCCAAAGGCAGAAGATTCATTTACCCTCATGGGGAGGTGATGATTCACCAACCAAGTTTGGGTGGTTACCTGAGAGCAACTTCAGCTGATATTGAGATCCAGGCAGAGCAGATGGAGAAAACTAAGTTATTGGGTGCCAAAATATTAGCTGAAAATTGTGGTAAAACGGTAGAGCAGATTTTGAAAGATTTTGACCGTGACTATTGGATGGATGCTGAAACAGCTGTTAAATACGGCATAGTTGAT
>JANPIB010000054.1:0-16639 GCA_031424775.1 Chitinophagales bacterium
ACAGGCATTGAACCGCTGGCAACTCCACCAATAACTGCTAAAGGATCTGGAACACGTCTTACTGGAATTTTGAAGGTTGATGAAGTTTTACTCTTAGAATCTGAAGCAGTTACATTTGCATAACCAGTTTGAGCAAAAGAGGCAATATACTGACCTCTTCCAACAGATCTTACTGATCCACCAGCACCTTCTATAGATAAGTTAACGGTTTCGGCACCGCCAGAACCAGTAACACTCACTGGGTTGTCTAAACCTTGGTAGAATACTCTTGTTGCATCTGTAGAAACTGTCAATCCTGAAGGTGCTCCAACAGTATATTTAATTTCTTTTTTTACAGTTGCAGGAGAGCCAGTATTAGGATCGGTATAATTTACCAAAACCATTTTGGTGTATTGACCAGGGCTGTTCTCTGCTCTGGATTTAAGCTCATAATCACCTTCTAATGTTCTTGTTGCAGTAGCCCCACCAACTGTAATTGTAGGTACCGCTTTACTACTGTAAGCACCGATACCAGCATTAATGGTAAACTCTTCGCCAGGCATCATGTACGTGGAACTGGAGTTAGCAATAACCTGAAACTTATCATATACAAGTTCTACTTCTCCTACTTTTTTGTGACAGTATTCAACAATCTGGGATTCTGCATTTCTAACATCATTCTGAAACTTACTTAAGATTGTAAGTGCCGCAACTGAAGGAACCATTCTGAAATAGCCAGCAGCGAAATCACCCCTATTGGCGATGTTTTGAACCTTAGGTGGAGTTACATCTATCGGGAGAATTTTCTCAAATTGAGCTCTGATCTCGGGATCGATATTCAATAACCTGTTTCTAAGATCTTTTAACCTGTTCTCTAACTCCTTACCTCTTTTATTCTCAACGAACATCCTTGTAGCTGCATCAAGGTTATCCATTTTATAACTTGAATCTTTCTTATCGAAATCAGCTTCTTTAAGAAGTTCAGTTTTCAACGATGTGAGATAATTGTAAACATCCTCTGACATCTTTCTTGCGTCTTCAGCTTTTGCTCCCCATTTTTTTGCTTTGTCCTGGGTAGCAACGTTAGGGTCAGTCATCTTTTGCTCGAAAGACTTAAAGATCGAACTGATCTTAGTTTGAGCCAGAGCTGATGAGTTCTCCAGCGTGCCGTTAACCGTTTTGAAGGCATTCAAGATCTCAGCTGATACGTTCAATGCTAACAATGCTGTTAACACGAGGTACATTATGTTGATCATTTTCTGCCGTGGCTCTTTAGGTAGTGCCATTGTTTTTTTAATATTTTAAGTAGTCCTTGTTTTTGGTTTCGTTTCGTTAAGCAGTCAGCGACAAATTATTGTCTTCCACCCTGCATAGCACTGAGCATATTTCCGTAAATATTATTCAGTCTGCCAAGGTTATTTGCCAAAGCACCGATTTCTTTCTTCGCCTTTTCAGCATCTTCTGCAGTAGCACCCATAGCAGTTGCTGCCTGGTTCAATTTACCATAGAAAGCATTCAACGCTTTCAGGTGATTGTTACTTTCCTGTAACTCCATTTCATAAATGGTATTAAGAGAAGAAAGATTCTTCGTCATTACCTGTACCTGCTCATGGAATTGCTTGGTTGTTTCTGAAGCACCGTTAAACACCTGCATTGATGCAGCAGCGTTTACATAAGCATCTTTTACTGTACCCAAAGCTGCAGCAGCTTCTTTTGTTTTAGTGGTGTAGTCACTTGTTGCAGCAACTGCACTACTCACGTCGGAAATACCATCTACGCTGGTAGTAAGTTTTTGGAAACCGGCACTTAACTTAGAAAGATTAGCAGGGGTGATATCTGCTTCCTCCAGCATTTTTTCCATTGTTTTTAAAGCCGGATTGCCCTTATCTTTTTTCTTTTCGTTTACAATCACTTCCCCCATTGAAGGATCGGATACAGCAGGAAAATATAAATATAAGGCTCCGTAAACAGTAAATATTACAGCTTCGGTACCGAGACCCACGATGAGCATTACATCAGCACCTTCCCAGTGCATCAACTTAAATAACGCACCAACAATTACCACTGCTGCTCCCAGTGATACGAAAACATCTACTACTTTACTAACTTTCGATGGAATTGCAACTGCCATAAAACGATGTTTTTGAATTTTTTAGTTTTGATATTATAGCTAAAAGACTAAGAGGGGAAGAATATTTCCCCTGCTTAATTCAGTAAATCCTTGTTAGAAATTATCAATAAACGAACTTGTTTTCTGGATTATTTTTTTCTCATTTGAGCAGGAAGATCGATCACACAACGGAAGCCAATGTATGATTTGGAGGTATCCTGGTACTCGTATGCTCTTGTTCCACACTGAAGCATGTATGCCACATCTTTCCAGCTACCACCACGTAATACTTTGCGTTGCATTCTTGGAGGATCACCTTTCGCTACTAAGTTACCTTCCTGATCGTACTCATCGCTTTTAGCATTAATACGTATATCAGGGTTCATATCATGCTGGAAATTATAAGCTCCTTCGTAATAATAAGATGAAGTCCACTCGGCCACATTACCAGCCATGTTGTACAGACCCCAATCATTTGGCCAATATGCATCAGCTCTAACGGTGTAGAATCCACCATCTTCAGGATAGTTACCACGACCCGGTTTGAAGTTAGCAAGTAAACATCCTTTCTTATTTCTTAAATAATAGTTACCCCACGGATAAGTTGATTGCTGACGACCACCTCTTGCTGCATATTCCCACTCCGCTTCTGTTGGAAGACGAAAATCGCTTTCAACTGCATATTTCTTTCTTTCAAGGTAACTATTCAGGTACAATGATCTCCAATTAGCAAAAGCCATTGCCTGTTTCCAACTTACACCAACTACAGGGTAGTTACCAAAGCTAGGGTGAGCAAAGTATTTCTTCGTCATTGGATCGTTATAAGAGTAAGACCAGTCTCTCATCCAGCATAGTGTATCGGGATAAACTTTCTCATCATATCTAACGATGTACTTGCTACGAGGCTGACGTTTGTTCTCGATCTTGGCAGCTTCTTTCAGGTCGAAGTATTCAACGTGGTAAATAACTTTCTGAGGATCTAGCTCCATTCTGCCTTTCATGCGATCATTCACACTCAAGATCAGTTTGTCGGCGATACCTTCTAAAGTCTTAGGATCGCTATACTTAACTGTCTTCATTTTCTTCCAGTCAACAGCGGTATCACCGTTAGGACCAGCTTTGTAGAAATTTAAAGCCATTGCCGCCAAAGAATCTCTAACCCACCAAACGAACTGGCGATATTCATTGTTAGTTATCTCGGTGGCATCCATCCAGAAGCCATTAATGGAAACTTGCTTATTACGAGCAGTGAAGTTGAAGTTTACATCTTCATCACTTGGACCCATATGAAAAGTTCCAGGAGGTATATATACCATTCCGGGAGGTCTGGTCATACTTTGCCTGGAGCTAGGAGCAACTCCATGAAGTTGTCCATCATCCGGTGTGCCCTTCGATTTTCCTTTCTTACCACAACTGGTGATACCAAATACCAGAGCAGTCAAAGCTAATACAGCGATCAGTTGGCGTTTCATTCCTGTTATTCTATGAATTGAGGTAGTGGACAAATATAATGATATAATTCAATCAACCAATTCCGGTACCGTTTTTTAAGAATTGCTACAATCCAAACAAAACGTGCCGGTAAAGGAAAACGGCATCATGTTTTTTTTATTGTGTTAATGGAACACTAAAACGCTGGATACCTTACTCTTGCTCACTTTTGAATAGACATCAAAAAATCATTTACACTTTCATAAGGCACTTCACAAACATAGTTTTTACAGTGGTACACCAAAGTATTTTTCTGCAAACGATTGCGAAGTAGCGGGAAATTATCATCACCTTTTAAGCTGGTTTGCAACAGCTTGCCTGGTAGATAAACAGGCAATAAGTCTCTACGGAATTCGCCTGATCTTTCACCAACGATAGCTACTTCTTCCATTCCGTAAACAAGCAATTGAGCCTGTTGTGCCCAATAACCAAAAGAAGTGGGGTAACGAGTGATAACAGATTTGAAAGAGGTAATCATTGAGAAAGCTCTCTCCTCCCATTCCGGTAGATTGAAAACTTTAGCAAGATAGAATAACACAGATGCCATTACTGCATTGCCAGAAGGACTTGAACCGTCGTAGATCTCCTTTTTTCGAACAACTACATCAGTCTGATCTTTCCTGGTGTAGTAAAACATTGCTAGAGATTCATCACTAAAATTCTGAATGATCATCGCAACCAACTCCTTAGCTTTCAACAAATAATCACTATTTCCTGTGATCTCTTGTAACTGAATGTAAGCCTGGGACAAGTAAGCCAGATCATCTAAAAAGGCAGGAATTTTTGCCTGACCTTCTTTGTAGGTGTGATACCAGGTTCCGTTTTGGTTGAGCCTGTTTGCCAGGAAACTCATGTTTGAAACAGCCAGATCTTTGTACTCTTCATTCAAAGTGGCTGCAAAGGCTTTACTCAACCCTATGTTCATCAAAGCATTCCAGCCTAGCAGGATCTTATCATCCAGACTTGGCCTAATTCGCTTTTCACGGGCAGCAAAAAGTTTCGTTTTACAGTTTTCGAGTGTTTTTTGAAGATCCAAAGAATCAAGGTTTCCATCTAGAGAAAAGTCCTTTAACGGCTGGTTGATTCTGAGAATATTGGTATGCTCCCAGTTTCCTTGTTCAGAAACATCATAGAACTCACAGAAAGTAGGTGCATCCTCACCTAATATCTGATTAATTTCAGCTATACTCCAAGTATAAAATTTGCCCTCAATACCTTCGCTATCAGCATCTAAAGCACTAAAGAAACCACCTTCGGAACTGGAAAGCTCTCTTTGCAGGAACTCTACGGTGTGCTGTATGGTTTGGTTGTAAAGTTCATTTTTGGTGAGTTGATAAGCTTCAGCCATTACGCCAATCAGCAGAGCATTATCATAGAGCATCTTTTCAAAATGGGGTGCTAGCCATTCAGCATCAGTACTGTATCTTGAAAATCCACCACCCAATTGATCATAAATCCCACCGTAGATCATTTTATCCAAACTCAAAAGGGCTTGTTTTAGGCTTTCTTCTTCCTTCGTATAGTAATAATGTCTCAGCAGGTACTGAATGGTAAAAGTTTGAGGAAACTTCGGGGATGCTCCAAAACCACCATGCTCATTGTCTGCTTGTTTAAGCTCATTGGTAGCGATTATCTTTAAATCAGCTTCTGTGAACTGATCTTTAGAAGCAGAAATACCAAATGAATTCGCATTAGTAAGGTGTGCCGTCAAATTTTCAGCCTGCGATTCCAGCTCATGCTTTCGTTCAGTAAATGCGTCATGAACATTTTGCAGGATTTCTTTCCAACTCGGACGATTGTAAGCTGGTCTCGGTGGAAAATAAGTGCCCCCATAAAAAGGTTTTCCATCAGGCATTAAAAACACATTCAAAGGCCAACCACCGTTTCCTGCCATTGCCTGAACAGCATCCATGTACACATGATCAAGATCCGGTCTTTCTTCACGATCAATTTTGATGTTGATGAAATATTCGTTCATCAGCTTTGCCGTTTCTTCATCCTCAAAACTTTCTCTTTCCATCACATGGCACCAATGGCAGGCAGCATATCCAATGCTAACTAAAATAGGTTTGTCTTCTGCTTTTGCTTGCTGCAAAGCTTCATCACTCCATGGATACCAATCAACAGGATTGTGTGCATGTTGCAACAAGTACGGACTTGTTTCGTTAATGAGCTTATTGGTGTGTTGATGCATGAGATTTCGAAGATAAGAACACGGATGACACTGATTGAACGGATTAACACAGATATCTATGACAATCTTAACTGATCTGCGATATCAGCGTTCCAATTCTACTTCTTATGCTCGGCTAAGAATTTATCGAGAGCAGCTACCATACTTGGAGCTTGAGGTGCCGGTGCTTTAATGTTTAGTGCAAGCCCAGCTTCTTCAGCAGCTTTTGTGGTGTTACCACCGAAAGTTCCGATGTACATACCGTTCTGCTTAAACTCAGGAAAGTTATCGTACAAGCTTTTAATACCACTTGGAGTGAAAAAGCAGATCACATCAAAACTATCTGTCTCTGGCATTACAGGTTTGATGTCGTTACTCACCGTTCTGTACATAAAAGCAAGTGCAAACTCACAGTTGTGAGATTTCAGCCAGCCAACGATCTCGTTATCTTGTTGGTTTTCGCTACATACGTACAGGAAACTTTCGTTCTCTTTATGCTTATTGATAACATCGAAAAGGGTTTTGTTTGTGCCATCAGCACCATAGAACACTTTACGCTTACGGTAAAGGATAAACTTCTGAAGGTATAAAGCCACTGCTTCAGTAATGCAGAAATATTTGGTATCCTGACCAACGGTAATCTTCATCTCCTCACACATACGGAAGAAATGATCAATAGCGTTTCGGCTGGTGAAGATAACAGCAGAGTACTGCATGATATCGATCTTCTGCTTGCGAAACTCTCTTGCTACAATTGGCTCAAGCTTGATAAAGGGGTGGAAAGCAAGGTCAACACTATACTTCCTTGCCAGATCGAAATATGGCGACTTATCGCTTTCTGGCTTTGGCTGAGTGATAAGTATCCTGTTTACTGCTTTAACTGCAGCTGAACTTTTAGAACCGGTTTTCGCCATGCTATCGATCTAAGGTTGGTACAAATTTAAAATCTTCCGTCTACGTAGTTGAAAACGGCTTTACCTATAACGAGTAAGGGCACAATTTCAACGCCGCAAAGGTAGAGGAAAAAATGGAACGGATTGATGTGCAAGTCTCTGCGAAAACTTTTCAGTGATACAAAGTAACGATAGAAGAAAAGAAGACAAATAAGGATAAGTGAAGCTGTTATCGCTGCCTGTACCATTGTTGCTTCAGAGAAAGCGATGATCAATAGAAAAGGTATCAGCATAACGCCGATGATCTTATTGATTAAAAAAACAATGAATATGTAGGTAGATGCTCCCTCTTTTACATTAAACACCCAACCGGCAAACATCAGGAAAAGGAATTTGCCGAGATACAACAAAAACAACCCGATGCAACTATAAAGCAGTAGTTCCCAAAAAGGAAAGATCGTAAGCTTATAATGTTGAAGTACAAGAGCTAAGTAGATTGCTCCGCTGAAAAAGAAAAGCAAATTCAGCAACAGAGATCCTAACCCCTGCTGCAAAAGCTGATCTCTTGTTTGCTTCTGGCGAAAACTTGTCTGGAAGAACAACCTGAAAGTGTTCTGGAAGTATTTAGGAAACAATAACCGAATAAAAGCCACAAAAAACAACAACCCCACCAGGAGATAGAAAGTAGCATCTTTTGACTCAACTACTCTCTCTTTCATCACCATATAAATTGGCTGTTTGCCAAACCCCAGGTAAGGATGGTTGATGTAAGCATAATAACTAGACGTGTCTGTCCTTACTGGTGGAACTGCAATAATAACCGGCACTGAATCTCGTTTGATTGAATCTACAGCAACAGCCGTTGAATCTTTCCTGGTTGTATCTACAACTGTAGGCTGAGGAACAGGGGGTTTTGCAGTGATTGGTTTTGGCTTCGGACGAGGTTTGGTAGTATCTCTTCTCCTGCTTGTGTCAGTTCCGACTCTCTTTACTGAAGTATCAGTTGTTCTTATGCCGGTATCTGACTGTGCAGACACTTCAGCAGTAAAAACCAACAAAAACAAGAAAAAGAATAGCCGTCTCCAATTCATCTGTGGCAAAAATAAGTAAGCAGGTTTTATAGATTTAGAAAAAGCTGAGATAACCAAAATGAATCTTTGATTGCCGTAGGTTGAATCTTACATCATCTCTTTTACCAACTGCATAGCTGATGTTGAAAATACCCTGTTTGGTTTGGAATGCCATTCCTGCACCTACACCTAAGTAAGTATGAGAAAAGCCTGTTTGTTCAGATTTAAAGTTAGTCCAGCCCACATCAGTAAAGCCGAAAAGAAATGAATTGAGATCAAGGAGATACCGATACTCCAAAGTAGTTACTGCGAACTTGTCTGCAAAAATGCTTTCCTCGTCAAAGCCTCTCAGCAAACGATAACCTCCAACCTGGAACATTTCATTTCTGAAATAATTCGGTGTTTGCAAAAATCCCGCCTGCAATCCTGTTTTCAAAGTGGCTCGTTTGCTTATTGGAAAATATTGAGCGGCATTCAGCCTTAAGCGAACCTGGTAGCTGTTCAGCTTCACAGAATCGTACAGCTTACTGTAGTTGTAGGATGGATCTTTTATGTTGGTGATGGCATTATTCTTACGAATCGTTTTCCTTCCAGCCGTAGTGGTTAAACTGATCTCTGTTCCATTCCTGGGATTGTAGCGATAATTGGTTTTACTGAAGGTGTAACTAATACCAATATTAGTCAGACTGAGATCAACAATGTCAGGAAGTTTCTTATTGAACTTTACAGTACTAGTATCAATATCCAGCAAATTTGTTCGTTGAGTTTGCAGGATGATGGTAGCTGATTGATGATCTCCAAATTGATACTGCAATCCCAAATCTCCCAACACATTCAGGAATAATGAATCTTTTTTATAAAGCTGAAAGGCACCATTTAATCCAAATCGGGAATTAAAGATGTAGGGTTGTTGGTAGATGAGATTTAGCCGTGGGGATTTTGGCTGTATCTGCTCCCAGTTAAAATCAATCAATTCACCTGAACCGAATGCATTTTGCAGAACGATCTTAGCATCAACAGCTAGCAAGAGCTTTCCCGCATTTTGTTGGTTAGATGGAAGCAAACCGATCAAAGCATCTACCTGGTTACTTCGTTTTGGTTGTAGATAAAAGTTCAACACATAACCACTTGTTTGCATGGTGATGCCCCAAGGTTGGCTTTGCTGAACAAAAGCAAGTTCGAGTAACTTTTGATCTATCTTTTCAAGGATATCTTGTTTATACAATCCATCTTCCGGTAGAGCTAAATAATGTTTCAAAAAAGACTTTGAGAGTTTTGCAGAACCGTATACGGCTATACTATCAAGCTTATACAACGGACCTTTATCAATCACTAGATTTGCATTGATCTGGTCGTTGTTGAGTTGAATGCTATCCCACTTCACCTTCACAAAAGGATAACCATTATTTTGAAAATAACCGATGATCCTTTGAGGCAGTTCAGCGATAAAACCAGCATCAGCAATTTCCTTTCTAACATATCCAAGACTATTCAACAACACAGAATCTTCCGGTTTCAGTTTCAGTTCACGCCAGCGATATTGTTTTCCTAAAAACAAATAAGCAATGGTGATTGTATCGTTCTCAGCGATACTATCTATCGAAGCTGATAAATAACCTTTTGCCTGTAGGAAAGATGGAAGTTGTTGCAGGTAATCGTGTAGTTCCTGTCGGGTTTTGAAATTTGCCTTGAACTGCTGATTTGCCAGTGATGCTTGATCCTCATTTGCAACAGGTTCTACCTTCAATCGCAACTGTGCAGAAGTTTCGATTGTTAGTAAACTGCCAATCATCAACACCATCAATCTGTATAACGCTAATTTTACCATCTTTCAAAAACAAGTATAGTTACTTTCATCCAATGGCAGGTATTTACATCCATATTCCATTTTGCAAAAAAGCCTGCCACTACTGCAATTTCCATTTTTCTACCTCGGCTTCAAATACTTCGGAGATGGTAAGAGCCATTGTTAAAGAAGCTGAGTTAAGAAAAGATTACTTGCAGGAGCCTGTAGAGACGATCTATTTTGGTGGAGGAACACCGTCTTTGCTGACGATAGACGATGGACGATGGATAATGGATAATCTTCGAAAGCTTTTTAAAATTAGTCCGACAGCAGAGATAACTTTTGAAGCCAACCCAGATGATATCACTGAGGAGAAATTACTTCACTGGAAGCAGCTTGGTATTAACCGGCTGAGCATCGGCATACAATCTTTTTTTGAAGAGGACTTGCAGTGGATGAACAGGGCTCATAATGCTGAGCAAGCAGTACAAAGCTTACAGTTAGCCACTCAACAATTCGATAATATAACTATAGACCTGATCTACGGTACTCCAACTTTGACTGATGAAAAGTGGAAGCTGAACTTTGATAAAGCGGTTGAGTTAAACATTCCTCATCTATCCTGTTATGCACTCACCGTTGAGCCAAAAACTGCTTTGGATAAAATGATTCAACAGAAAAAAAAAGAAGAGGTTGATCCGGAAAAACAGGCAAGGCATTTTGAAATGCTGATGCAATGGACTAAAGAAGCTGGTTACGAACACTACGAGATCTCCAACTTTGCAAAACCCGGCTTTCGTAGTAAACACAACAGCAGTTATTGGCAAGGCAAGCCTTATCTCGGTCTTGGACCTTCTGCACACTCGTTCAATGGTGATGAACGTCAGTGGAATATTGCCAACAATGCACTTTACCTAAAAAGTATCGAACAGAACTCATTGCCTTTTGAAAAGGAAGTACTCACACAAGAACAAAAGTTGAATGAGTATGTAATGACAAGTCTCAGAACAATCGAAGGTTTATCACTTAATCGTGTTGCTGAAGTGTGGAGTAAGGAAGCTGCCAAATCAATAAAAAAAGATGCTGCCATTTTCCTAGCTGAAGGAACAATGACAGCATATAACGATCATCTTATTTTAACTGCAGAAGGTAAACTTCTTGCTGATGGTATTGCGGCAGAGTTATTTCGATAACTCACGGCTCAGCATTCACGAATTAGTTTCCCAATCCTCCTCCACCATTTGTACGTCCATTCTCTTCTTCAGCAGCAGTCTTTCTGTTTCTTGCAGCCTTTACTTGTGTATTGCCAAAACGATAGCTGAAGTTTATGCGGAAAACTCGGCTTTCCTGGCTTCCAGATACTTTTATGTATTGACCTGCAAAGTCTGCATTACTATTAAACCTGAAAGTTTTTAAAACATCACTCAAAGCCATACGAATGGTTCCCTGACCTTTTAAAATAGTTCGTTGTAAGCCAAGATCCATTTGACCCATCAGTTTCGTTTTAAAGGTTCCTTGCCAAACGGATGGACCATTGATCCAACCACTCAGTTCGGCAGTGGTTTTCTTGCCGATCTTCAAACTATTCTGTGCAAATAACCTGTAAGAAAATACATCAATATCAACTTTTCTTAATGGTCCCAGATCTGCCTTGTACTTAGAATAATAAGCGTTAAAGTTGGTAAACAAGCTATATGCATTCTTCTGGAAAGGATAGCTAATGTTCAAGCCAAAATTATCCTGTGTAGCCAGGTTCTTCTTAGTAAGAAAACTCTTCGAAGTTTCGATAACATCTGTAATAGAAGCGAAAACATCTTGTGTATGGCTATAGCTTAAGCTTGTAGTTAGTTTAAAACCATAGATGTTCGTTAAGCTTAATGAATGAGTAAACTGTGGCGTTAATTGGGTATTACCTTTCTGAAAGGTATAAGCATCCAATTTAAATTCAAATGGATTCAGATCCTGGTAAGCAGGTCTGTCTATTCTTCTGCTATAAGAAACGCTCCACTGGTTCTTTGGATTTTTGTTGAAAGTGATCGCAGCACTTGGAAACAGGTTAGTATAATTTCTTTTGAACGTAGTATCATAAGGAACGTAAGATGCTCCTGATTGCTTCAACCCTGTTGATCGTCCTTCAGTAACTGTATTTTCTACTCTAACACCTACCTGGAACATTATTCCTTGCTTGTATTGCCTGTTATAATTGATGTAAGCTGCATTGATATTCTCATTATAACGAAAACGATTGCTCTTGTCTTTATCAAGATCTTTTGCTGTACCGTTAAAATTATAACGTTGAAAATCATTATCTGTTTTGATGAAAGATGTCTTTCCACCAATACCAAGCTTACCACCTTTGAAATTCTGTTCGTAATCTGTTTTTGCTGAGTAGATATTGATATCAGTTGGTGATATCATGTTATTCACTTCACGACTTGTCTCAACAACACCTGCAGCATCAAGATAGATGTTGGTAAGCATCTGATCGGTGATGATGTCGTAGTTTGAGTAGTCAAGATCAAAGTTGAAATCTCTTCCTTTTGGATTTGAATACTTGTAGTTGAAGTTGTATGTGGTATTATCTCTTGTCGAGAAGCTATTGTTCGTAGCCCTCAACTGTTTAACGCCAGCTTTCGTTGGTTTATACGAAATGAATGTGCTGGTATTGTTGGAATTCTTTCCTTCTGATCTTACTCCATTCACCATCACGCCTACGGTGCTGAACTTATTCAGCAGAAAGTCAGCTCCAAATTTAAAGTTGTGGCTCCTGTTACGATTAAACATCATAGAACGCTGATCGAAAATACTATCAGCCACATCACGATAAAGATTGAACGGATTTTCATTCAGCCCTTTATTGAAATTGTAAGTACCAAACAGGTTCATTGTCTTATTCCTATGGTTCAAAGCAATACCAGTATTGTACTTTGAATAAATACCAATACCATATCCTGCATTCACAGAACCATTGGTTCCGAGTGTCTTGTTTCTTTTCAAACGAATGTTGATGATACCTGCATTGCCAGCAGCCTCGTACTTAGCTGATGGATTGGTAATGATCTCTATCAACTCTATCTGTGCAGATTGTAAGCTTTTCAGGTATTCAGAAAGATCTTTGCCAGATAATGGAGATGGCTTTCCATCAATAAAAATCTGAACACCATTTTTTCCGCTAACGCTGATGTTATCATCCCGATCTATCTGTACACCAGGAGCTTTTCTTAAAAGTTCCAAAGCATCCTGACCAACAGCATTAATGGTTCCTTCTACATTAAATACTGTTTTATCAGCTTTTACTTCTACCAATTGCTTTCTGGCAGTAACGGTTACATCGTTAAGCTCTCCACCTTTTTTAGCTAGGGTAAAAACCGGAAGATCAACTTCACCATCAGTTTTAACGCTCACCACATCACTAAAAAAGTTTTTATAGCCAACATAAGTTGCTGAAAGTCTGTAATCACCTTCTTTTAATCCGGCAATAACAAATCTTCCGGCTTTATCGGTAACAGCCAGTTTTACTACAGCTGAATCTTTAATACGGAGTACTGAAACCGTTGCACTGGCTAATGGCTTGTCTTCACCATCTCTAACATATCCTTTAATAGTTTGGGCATTCAGTGTAAAACATAATACACTGAACAGGATCAGGGGTAAAATCTTTTTCATAATTCTCTCGATTGTTGCGGATGCAAATGTCAAAGAAGTACATGACAATTACATGACATATTAGTGGTACTGCCCCAGAATATTGATGAGCGGTATCGATGTGAGCTACTATCTGGTTCAAGCCGAAATCACACTTGAATTTCATGCTCACTCATTTTGTCATTGTGTTCATTAGTGATGGAAAGCTGAAGTCTCAAAAGTACTAAAGCCAAATCAAGGCGAAACGAACGCCGGTGCTGAATATCCGGCGTTCTTGATCTTTTTGTTACTTTTTCTATCAAGAGAAAAAGTAAAGAATACATTATAGTTGCATAAACAACTAATGTTTATATTTGAAACACAAATTACACTTATGCAAGATGCTTATATAGTTGCAGGTTACAGAACTGCCGTAGGAAAAGCTAAAAAGGGAGGATTCCGATTTACTCGTCCTGACGATCTCGCAATTGATGTGATCAAAGGATTGATGGCTTCTGTTCCTCAACTTGAAGCAAAAAGAGTTGATGACGTGATCGTTGGTAATGCCGTTCCGGAGGCTGAACAAGGTTTACAAGTAGGAAGAATCATCGCTGCCAGAGCATTGGGCTTCGAGGTTCCGGGAATGACGGTGAACCGTTACTGTGCAAGCGGTCTGGAAACGATTGCCCTGGCTACAGCCAAGATCCGTATGGGAATGGCGGATTGTATTATAGCAGGAGGTACAGAAAGCATGAGCCTTGTTCCTACTGCAGGATGGAAAACTGTTCCTGCATATTCAATAGCCAGCGACGATCCTGATTATTACCTCAGCATGGGCTTAACGGCAGAAGCGGTGGCAAAAGAGTTCAACGTTAGCCGTGAAGATCAGGATGCTTTCGCAGTAGCCTCTCACCAAAAAGCAAAAGCTGCAATTGATAATGGCTATTTCAAACCAGGTATTCTTCCAATTGAGGTAGAACAGGTTTACCTGGATGAAAAGGGCAAAAAGAAAACAAGAACTTACACGGTTGATACGGACGAAGGTGTAAGAGCCGATACTTCTATCGAAGGTCTGGCTAAATTAAAACCAGCCTTCTCAGTAAAAGGCACAGTTACAGCTGGTAACTCCTCTCAAACCAGTGATGGTGCTGCTTTCGTTATTGTGATGAGTGAAAAGATGGTAAATGAGCTTGGTTTAAAACCTATCGGCAGATTGGTGAACTGTGTTAGCGCTGGTGTTCATCCAAGAATTATGGGTATCGGACCTGTTGCAGCAATCCCAAAGGTGCTGAAACAAGCCAACATGAACCTTGGAGATATCGATCTTATCGAACTCAACGAAGCTTTTGCATCTCAATCTTTAGCTGTGATCAGGGAATTAGGGCTTGATCCAAACAAAGTAAACATCAACGGCGGAGCAATTGCTTTAGGTCATCCATTGGGTTGCACCGGTTGTAAACTCACCATTCAGTTGTTACACGATATGAAACGCCTCAACAAAAAATATGGTTTGGTTACAGCATGTGTGGGTGGTGGACAAGGTATAGCAGGTATCATAGAGAATTTATAGCACCATATTTGATAGCGTTACTTGATGATAATCATGTGTTTCATCAAAACCCATTTCTAACTTTAAGCTAGAAATAAAACGCTATGAATAGCATACTTGTTCCAACCGATTTTTCAGAGACAGCTAAGAATGCCGGTTTATATGCTGTGTCTTTAGCACAGGATCTCGGCATTCAAAAGATCATACTTTATAATGCTTACCAGGCTCCAATCTCTGCAGATCCTTCAATGCCTGCAGTTCAGTTGTTTGATATAGATGTGCTGAAAAAAAGCAGTAAGGATGGATTGGAACAGTTTCGCTCAGAGTTACAAGCTGTATGTAAACAGCCAATGCTTTTTGAAACCAAAGCCGAGTTTCAACTACTCACCAGCGGTGTTGAAGAACTGTGTAAAGTAGAACCGATTGATGCTATCGTAATGGGAATTACAGGTGGCAGCAAAGTAGAAGAAGCTCTCATTGGCAGCAATACCATCAGCGTAGCAAAACATGTAACCGTTCCTGTTTTTATTGTGCCTTCAGGTGCTACATACAAACGAATAAATAAGGTGGTACTTGCCTGTGACTTTAGAAAAGTAGTAGATACCATGCCGGTAACTGCAATAAAAAATCTGTTAGATGTTACTGAAGCCGAGTTGCACATACTAAACGTGTCAGCCAAAGAAACCAAATCAGATGAAGCATTTGAAAGCCTCATGTTAGATACTTTATTCCAAGGTTATTCTCCAAAATACCATTTCATTCACGACACGCATTTCGCTGAAGCCATCAATCATTTCGCTGATGAGAATGCAATAGACCTCATCATCACCATTCCAAAAAAACATGGATTATTCGATGGGTTATTCAGAAAGAGCCACACCAAGTCTTTGGCTTTCCATAGTCATGTGCCTTTGATGGTGATACATGAGTAGAGTTATGTAGCCAGCATTGGAATATCTATTTAACTTTCGTTGTGTCACTCACTTGTACTTGAGGAACTTTATGAGCAAAGCGGAAAAAATCAGAAATCAGATCAAATTTGAAAAATTACTGTTTTACGTAAGCATGATTGTGCTCGTTTATTGGCTTTGCGAGATTTTCATTTTACCCATTGATTTTACACCTGTCGATTTATTCTTTCAAGGACTTTATTATCCCATTTGGATAGTTACTGTGGTCTTGCCTTTTGCTATTCTGATCAGAGGTATATTAACAGGTTTTAAAAAGATGCACTTAATTTTAGCAATACTTATTTGCATCGCAATCATCTTTATATTGTTCTATCGAGGACAGCCAATTATTGACTGAGGCATTTAGTAACCTACTGCTAAGAAAATTAAATGAAACCATTACTGTTTATAACCATCATCTCAACTTTGGTTGCTTGTGGACAAAATAACTCACTGGATAAATTAGGAATAAAGAAGTTTAGGTATGCAGCTTTCCTTTGGCACAAAAGCCCTGACAATGACAACGTCAATTTTTATTTAGCTCATTATATTGATATTGACAAAGACGGACATTTTAAGCTAATGCGACGTGACAGCTTCATGTCGACACCTCAATATTTTGAGGGCACCTTGTCAAACAACCTTCGGAAAATTATAGATACCCCGTTTATAAAGGAAACATACAAAACTGATTATCATTGGAATATAAATGACAACATCGCTTATAATGCATTTACATATGCTATCGACTTTAAAAAGGCAGATACTACACAGCTTAAGAGAATCTACTTTATCCCAAACAAAGCTCCATCGGAAATCAATCAATTGGCAAGTAAACTAGACAGTTTGATTTTTAATACTAACAATAAGGCGATTGATACAATGGATACTTATTCCTACGAAGAAGAGTTAAAGCGAGACTATATTAAGAAGTATGGACAACTCCCAAAAGTATACAAAGAAAAGCCCAAATTTAGGCAGTAGGATTCCCCAGCCATGGTTCGTGTCCTCACG
>JANPIB010000055.1:0-39659 GCA_031424775.1 Chitinophagales bacterium
GATAATTCTTTTAAAGAATTTCCAGGGTTAGGGTTTGTTGTGGTTGTTACTTTTGTTCTATTCACTGGCTGGCTTTCTTCGTTATTTGTTTTCAATAGAATTCTTGGGTTGTTTGATAGTATTCTGGAAAAAACGCCGGGAATAAAATTCATCTACAGTTCAGTAAAAGATTTTTTACAGGCTTTCGCCGGAAATAAGAAGAAATTCAACAAACCAGTTTTGGTATGTGTAGATGATACTGATGTTTGGAGAATAGGTTTTATAACCCAGAACGAAATGGACGAATTCGGCATGCCGGAGTATGTTACGGTTTACGTGCCATTAGCTTATGCTGTAACCGGAACTACGTACATTGTACCGAAAACAAGAGTAAAGCCCCTGGAAAACATCAGTGCTTCAGATGCTATGAAGTTTGCTGTTACAGGAGGAGTTACCGAGGTTCACGAACAGGACTAATTGCTGCATGAGGAAATTCGTTGCCCTATTTTTTACACTTTTTTTATGTGTAACAGCTTGTGCTGCAACACCAAAAGTAACTTACTATATATTAGAAGATGCTTCGTTAAAGCTAACAGCTGACAATGCTTTGGTGCAGTTCGAACAAAGCAAGTTCACTCTACAACGTACAAAAGAATTCAATCCCGGGTTTACAAAATCTGTTTACTGGCTGGCTGTTGAGATAGATAGTAATGAAAATGCAGATTCGCTTAGGTTGGTTATCGGTCAACCGGTCATCAACCAGATCGATTTTTATTCGGTTGATAACTCAGCGAAGCTTATGCATCAAACTGGAGATTTATTTCCATATAGTCATCGTCCAATGCCTACCGTGGACTTTTCATTTCCGCTGTCAAATAAAAGCCATCTATATCTTTTACGAATAGATAAGCACAATGAATCGCTACAATTAAATTATGACACGTTAGATATTACCAACTTCATTTCAGAAGAAACTAATATCAGTCTTATTACCGGTCTACTCACCGGAATAATTGTATTACTGCTGGTTTTTGGTTTATATCTAACATTTATTACCCGCAAACGTGTTTATATCTTTTACCTCCTCTATATATTTTCAGGTTGGATGTGGGTGCTTGCTGATCAGGGTTTTGGATTTAAGTACTTGTGGCCGGATAGTACGTGGTTGGCCAGCAGATCCAGACCTTTATTTTGTACCCTAACCATTGCCTTATCACTTCAATACGTCATCTACTATCTCGGGGGATTAAAAACAAACATTCTTGAAAAGTTACTGCTGATCATTTCTTGGATCTCTTTACTGTTTACTGCCTTGCTACTGATACCAATAGATGTATATAATGCAAATATTGTTTCCTGGGTAATGTTGATTTCCGTTCCGGCAATTGTAGTGGCTTACGTAGTATTGAGTTTACTGGCGTTAATCATAGAAGCTTCCCGTAAAAATGTAATGGCCTTATTTTATCTCGGTGCATTGATACCTTTAATGCTATTGACCATCGTAAACGTATTGAATCATACTGCATTAATTAATTTTAGCAGCTTATCATTACAACGTTATGGCGTAGCTGTTGGTTATGTATGTGAAGCCATTATTCTTACGTTTGGTTTGGTTTACCAGTTTAACAGCTATCGGGTGCAAAAAGAAAAACTGCAGCTTGATTTTGAAATACATCAAAAAGAAAATGCAAAAGCTTTAATTGAAACAGAAGCCACCGAAAGAAAGAGAATAGCAGACGAGTTACACGACATTGCAGGATCGATGCTTTCCGCTGCAAAACTGAATATAACTTCACTCAGAGAAAAAAATTTAATTCCCGGAGCCGAAGCGAAACTAAAACTGGAGAAAGCGGAAGAAGCCATTGAGAGTGTTGCAGGATCAGTTCGGAATCTTAGTCATGCCCTGAGTCCTATTATGATTGATAAAATAGGGTTTAAAAAAGCTATTGAGAATATAACCACTTTCTTTAATAGTTCTGGAAAGATTGACATAGAAGTGGAAATAATTGGTTTTGAGCAATATCAAGCAAGCCTGGATAATATATACTCAGCCGTTTACAGTATTATTTACGAACTCGTAAACAACATTGTAAAACATGCAAATGCATCTCATGCACTTATTCAATTAATTGAACATGATAATTGCATCACATTGATTATTGAGGATAATGGAAAAGGACTAAGCAGTGAATATGACAAACAAAATACAAAAGGACATAACGGAGTAATATCTAAAATCAATTACTTTAATGGTTCGATTATGCTGGAAAACACCAGTCAAGGTTTAATAATATCCATCGAAATACCTAAAGCACTTTATGAAAAAAAAAATAGTTCTGGCGGATGATCACCAGTTACTAAGAGAAGGCGTTCGCACTATACTAAAAGACATTGATACCATTGAAATAACAGCAGAAGTAACAGATGGGAAGGATCTTTTGACACATCTGGATTGCCATGCTGTAGATTTGGTTTTGCTTGATTTGAATATGCCGGGACAAGATGGCTTAAGTAGCTTAGCCATCATTAAACAACTATATCCATCTATAAAGGTGTTGGTGTTGACCAATTACAATCAGCCTGAACTGGTAGACCAGGTAAAAAAAATGAATGCTGACGGCTTCCTTGTGAAAGATTCAAGTTCAGCAGAATTGAAAGAAGCTGTACTCTGTGTTTTAAATGGGGAAAAACGTTTTCCAAACGGCAGAACACCACAAATAGAAAAATCATCGCATTTCATAGATAACTTCAGCAGAAAGTACCAACTAACCAAAAGAGAGGTTGATATCATACGACTGATATGTAAAGAGCTTAGCAGTAGAGAGATCGCTGCAGAACTATTTCTAAGCGAATTCACCGTTAATACGCACCGCAAAAACCTCTTCAAAAAACTAAATGTAAAGAACGTAGCTGGCGTAGTGAATTTTGCAAAAGAGAATGGTTTGCTATAGTTCTGTCATTCATTCAGTACATAATAAAAAAGCAGTCTCCAAAAGGAGACTGCCGAATTGTAGGTCACTTCAGTAAAAGTAAACTACTGCTTCTTACCTGTTAAGATTTGGAGTTAATTTCCAGATGTCCGAACTTGTCCAGTTAAGTCTTTCAGTTTTGCTACCTGAGTTTGAACAAAAATAAATATCGCCATTAGGAGCAAAGCAAGGCATCCCATTTCTCGAGTTTCCTTGAGTAAGTTGAGTTACTTGCGAACCGTCTGAGCTCATAATGAAAACATGTTCATTCTGGTTATCTCTTGTTGAACCAAAGGCAATATGTTTTCCATCCGCAGAATAGGTTGGATTAGAGTTGGAGTAATCTCCACTTGTAAGCTGGGTACTTTGTCCTGTTGCAATATTGTATTCAAACAACTGTTCGAATTTACCTACCACTTTTCCGTATACAATTTTATCACCTTTTGGACTCCATCTTGGATTATAACCATCGGTTAATATTGTAGCGTTCATACCGGTAAGTTCCATCGTTGCAATTTGCCAACTACCACCAAAGGATGTATTGAATAATATTTTCTTACCATCGGGTGATACGCTTGGTGAGTCATCTCCATCACCCATTGCATTTGGAGCAATGTAATTGATTCCCGAAGCTCCATCTGTCATGCTTTTGGCAATTACAGATTTAGAAGGCTTCATGTACGAATAAATGATGGTCTTTGAGTCAGGATAGAAATTTGGTGAACTTGTGTATGACCCTACCAGAGGTATACGGCCTGGTTGACCAAGATTCATTAACATGATACTCCATCTTTCAGCTCCCTTTTTATTGTCGTCTCTGGTATGGAAAACCATTTTTTTACCATCAGGACTAATTCTTGGGAAGAATTCAGGCACTGGATCAGAAGTAATTCTTATTAGCGACTGTGCATTTCCTGTTGTTCCCGGAGGAGCTGATGAGTCTGTTTTGACTGGTTGTTTACAAGTAGCTGCCATCAGGAATGACGCGACTCCAACACATAATAATTGTTTGATCATTTTTTGCAGTAGTTTTTATGATTAATAAAAAAAGAGACGATTATTTCTGTGGTTTAGGTCCCCACAGGTACTTTACACTTATTCCGAAGTAATTGGTAGTTAATACGGAGTTTGTTGCTGTGTGATAAGCGAAACCAAGATCAATAAATTTTGGACGCTTTCCTTCCTTGTTAAGTGAAAAAAGATAGCCGGCTTGTGCACGATAGGTGAAATTTCCTTTCGGAATATCATAATCATCTTTAAAACCGTACTGACCAAATCCTATTTGTGGTTTCAGGTAAATACCAGCGTAAGGAAGAAAATAAAATCCGACATTAAATTCAAGGTTAGTCAATTCATTAAGTAAAACAGCGGAAACGTTAGCTGATAGTGCTGTTCTCTTACCTAATGGCTTGTAAGCTTCGTAAGATAATGCTAATCCGCTACTACTAAAGGCATATGAATTCATCGAGTAGCTTGGGAAAAGATATTCAACGCTAAAACCATTATAATCAATTGCATTATTAGTTTTCTCGAAAGTTACCTGGTTACCTTCTTCACGAGCTGAAGCTTGAGAAAACCCCGAGATTGAACAAAGCATAGCTAAAGCGAATAATAATTTCTTCACGTGCAGTAATTTTTCGGTTGGGTGCAAGATGGGGTAAGCAGCTGTGATTATCTATACTCATAAATAGGTATTTTATGAATACTCCAGCTCACACGATGGTGGTAACTTTCAACTGTTTATATTGATTTACTTTGCTTTAAGAGGAATATTAGATTATGCAAATGCACAATTTCAATTCAGGACCGTCTATTCTGCCGCAAGAAGTATTAGAACAAGCCGCAGCTGCAATTCACAATTTCAACAATACCGGATTATCCATTCTTGAGATTGGGCATCGTACTTCCTGGTTTGTTGATGTACTGAACGAAGCTCGTTCGTTAGTAAAACAACTGATGGAACTAAATGATGAGTATGAAGTACTCTTTCTTCATGGAGGAGCTACAACTCAGTTCATGCAAATTCCAATGAACTTGCTTGATGAAGGTGAAACTGCAGCCTACTGCGACAATGGCATCTGGGGCTCTAAAGCAATAAAGGAAGCAAACTTGTTTGGGAAGGCTTTGGTAGTTGCTTCTTCAAAAGATAAAAATCACTCTTACATTCCAAAAAAATTTACTGTTCAATCAGATTGCAAATACCTCCACATTACATCAAACAACACCGTTGAAGGAACTCAATGGCATCAGTTTCCAAAAACCGAAGTTCCGTTGATTGCTGACATGAGTAGCGACATCCTTCATCGTCAACTGGACTTTAAAGACTTTAGCCTGATATATGCCGGAGCTCAAAAGAACATGGGTGCAGCAGGAGTGAACATTGTTGTAATAAAGAAAGATATTCTCGGCAAGATCAAACGTCCAATTCCTTCGATCATGGATTACAGGAGTCACATCGAAGCTGAGTCATTACTGAACACGCCGCCAGTTTTTGCTGTGTATGTTTCCATGGTCACGTTACGTTGGATCGTTAAAGAAGGTGGTTTGGCAGAGATGGAGAAACGAGCAAGGCTAAGAGCAGACCTTTTATATAATACGATCGATTCCTTATCGCTCTTCAAACCATTGGTTGAGAAAGAAGACCGCAGTTTAATGAACGCTACATTCAAAATTGAGAACAAACAACTTGAAGAAGCATTCCTGTCTGAATGTAAAGCCAACGGCATGGTTGGCGTAAAAGGCTACCGAACTGTTGGAGGCTTAAGAGTTTCTATGTACAATGCTTTACCGCTAAGCAGTGTTCAGGCAATTTGTGACCTGATGACTGATTTCCAGCGAAAAAACGGTTAGACCAAGATTAGTTATGTTTGCAGCCCAAAATTTTTAGAATTAGTGGCTACAATTAAACCATTTAAAGCGCTACGTCCACAAGCTCAATCTGCCAAACAGGTTGCCAGCCGTCCGTACGACGTATTAAACAGTGCCGAAGCAAAAGTTGAGGCTCAGGGAAATCCCTTTTCATTCCTGCATATCACCAAAAGCGAAATAGCTCTTCCGGAAAGTACAGATCATTATAGTATTGAGGTGTACGAAAAGGCAAAAGAAAATCTTGCAGCTTTTCTGAAAAGAGATGTGCTATTCAGAGAAAACAAAGAATGCTATTATATATACCAGCTGATCATGAACGGCAGAACACAAACAGGTTTAGTGGCTGTGAGTTCTGTTGAAGATTATGAAAATGGCATTATCAAAAAACACGAGTTCACAAGACCGGAAAAAGAGCAGGATCGAATCAATCACATAAAGATCACAGGTGCACAAACCGGGAATGTATTTCTTGCTTACAGGGATGTTGAGGAGCTAAACAGTCTTATTGAAAACTGGAAGGAAACTAAAAACCCGGTTTACAATTTTACAGCAGACGATGAAATTCAACACTCCATTTGGATAGTTAACGATGATAAAACAATAGAGCAGATCAGCACCTTGTTCATTGAAAAAGTACCGGCAACTTATATTGCTGATGGTCATCACCGTGCTGCTTCAGCTGCAAAAGTGAAAATTGCTTTGGGTGATAAAGCCACAGAAGCATCTAACTATTTTCTTACTACTTTGTTTCCGGCAAATCAACTCCACATAATGGATTACAATCGTGTGGTGAAAGATCTGAACGGATTATCAAAAGAAGACTTTTTGAAACAAGTAGGCGAGAAATTCGAAATTGAAGTTGTTGGAACAGATGCATTTCGTCCTGCAGAACTTCACCAGATTGGATTGTATATTGATGGTACGTGGTTTAAACTCACAGCTAAGCCAGGAACGTACAGCAATGACCCTATCGGAGTGTTGGATATAACGATACTCCAAAACAATCTCCTTGATCCTATTCTTGGAATAAAAGATCAAAGAACCGATAAACGGATTGATTTTGTTGGCGGTATCCGAGGACTTCAGGAATTAGAAAATCGTGTTAAATCAGGCGAAATGCAAGTGGCTTTCAGCCTCTTTCCTGTTACCATCCACCAATTATTCGATATTGCAGACAGCGGAAATGTAATGCCACCTAAAAGCACCTGGTTCGAGCCAAAGCTGAGAGATGGCTTACTAACACATCTTATATATGAATAAATTTCTTTCGTTACTCCTGTTTGCTTGTTCACTGTTATTTGCTGGTTCCTCTTTTTCACAGGATGCAACCGCTTTCCATGCTACAGCCAAGAAGTTCATCAACAAAGGCAAGCTGGATAGTGCCAACTTTTACCTTGCTAAAGCTCTTGAGCTTTCTCCTGACAATCTGGAGATGCTGGAAGACCTTTTATATGTGCAGTATCTAAACAGAGACTTTATTAAAGCTGTTACACTCAGCAAAAACCTTGCGGCAAGGTCAGATGCAGGTGTAAAAACATTTCAACTGGTGGGCATGACCTACAAGGAGATCGCTGAATTTAAAGAAGCCAGGAAGGTTTACGATAAAGCTTTACTCAAATTCCCCAACAGCGGGCTACTCCATAATGAGTATGGCGACCTGTTCTCGCAAATGAGTAAACCGGACGAAGCAATAAAGATGTGGGAGAAAGGAATTGAAGTAGATCCTGGTTTTATTAGCAATTATTATTTCGCCACGATGTATTATGCTGATCACAAAAATTTAGTTTGGTCGTTGATTTATGGAGAAACTTTCGTGAACATTGAAAGCCTTACAGATAGAACCAGGGAAGTAAAAGAATTGCTGGCGATGCTTTATAGCCAGGTAAGTCAGCCAGGTTTTTTAAAGGCTAAAAACAATGCATTTGCTCAAGCTGTTGCAGGAACGATCATTAGAGAATTACCCACCGGCAGCATCAATGTTCAGAATCTTACTTTAATGCGGATGAACTTTATTAATAACTGGAAAGAAAACAGCAGCAAATTTCCTTTCAGATTATTTGAATACCACGATCAATTGATCAAAGAAGGATTGTTTGATGCTTACAACCAATGGCTGTTTGCCTCTTTCGATTACGATGGCTATGAAAAATGGAAATCAGGAAACAAAGAAAAGCAAGCTATTTTCGAAAGGTTTGTAGCAGGCAGAGTTTACAAATTGCCTACTGGTCAATATTATCAAACGAAATAATTATTGCCCGGAAGCCAGTACTACTATTGATCTTTTCTTGCAAGTTTATCCTGAGCAAGACGAAGGACACTCTTCAACTGCAGAATATAATTGAATGAAAGTTGCCAACCTTAAGAAGGTTGGCAACTTTGTTTTAAACATTTGTGTACCTTAAACTTTCAAATTGCTGCGTATGGAAGAAAGAGATGAAAAGCTTTGGCAAATTGCCCGTAACCGAGCCGATTTCAGGCGTAATTTGTACTCTTACATAGTTGTTATATTATTTCTGTGGGCTATTTGGTGGTTTACATCCGGTAGCGATTACTTAGAAGACAGGAGAGGTATTCCTTGGCCTTGTTGGGTGATGCTTGGTTGGGGTTTAGGATTAGCCAGGCATTATTATAAAGCCTACCATGGTGGCAAAGAAAGTCTCACCGAAGAAGAGTATAGAAAATTGAAAGCACAAAAGAACATGTAACAGATTTTGTAAAGCGACGTAATTGCTTTAGAAGATAAACTGTTGAGCTTTATTCTGAACCTTGAAGGGTGTGACACAACAGAAGTTGAGCTTTAAAATAAAGTTGGCTAAAATAAAATATCCCAAATAAATGGATCAATATAACTATCGATTGTTTGACGGTGTTGCTTATCAACTTACCAAGTTTCCAAAACTGGATGCTTTAAGTGCAAAGATTGGAGGCAAATGGCGTAACTACAGTACCCTGGAAATTCAGCAAACGGTTAATAAGCTTAGTGCAGGCCTGGTGAAATTGGGCGTAAGCGGAAATGATTTCTCAGCAGAAGGTTCTGATAAAATCGGCATTGTAAGTAATAATCGTCCGGAGTGGGTGTTTACAGATCTTGCTGTTCAACAGATCGGGGCTATCCTTGTTCCTATCTACCCTACTACAAATCCAAACGAACTTGAGTTCATCCTGAACGATGCTAAAGTGAAGTACGTGTTTGTTAGCAATGCTGAGATGCTTGCTAAAGTTAAAAATCTACAAGCAAACGTTCCATCACTGCTGAACATTTATCTTTTTGATGATATTGAAGGTGCCGAACCCTGGACCAATGTGACCGATCTTTCAACTGAACCTTTGCTTCGGGAAGTTGAGGAAATAAAAGAGAAAATTCGGCAAGAGCATATTGCAACGATCATCTATACATCAGGAACTACCGGAACACCCAAAGGTGTAATGCTGAGCCACAAAAACATTGTGAGCAATGTATATTTCTCCAAGATCAGTTTTCCTTTTCCTGATTCACCACATTATAAAGTATTGAGTTTTCTTCCGTTGAATCATATTTTCGAGAAGCTGGTCACTTACATATATCTCTTCAGCGGTATCTCGATCTACTATGCTGAAAGTTTAGAAACTATTGGCGAAAATTTAAAAGAAGTAAAACCCAATGGTTTTACTACAGTACCTCGTTTATTAGAGAAAGTGTATGAAAAGATTATGACGAAAGGTGCTGAACTTACAGGAATTAAAAAAGCACTCTTCTTTTGGTCTGTTGGTTTGGCTAAGAAGTACGATAATGTTAATCCACCAGGAGGCTTATATAAACTTCAATTAAGTATTGCCAGGAAACTAGTGTTTAAAAGATGGAAAGAGGCTCTGGGAGGCAATATTGAATTCATCATTACCGGTGGAGCGGCTTGTCCGGAAAATCTGCTCCGGATTTTTAATGGTGCTGGAATTCCGGTGTACGAAGGTTACGGACCAACTGAACATAGTCCGGTTATTTGTGTAAACAGAAAAGGAGATAATCTTACAAGATTCGGCACAGTAGGTCCACCAATCGAAGGTGTTGAGGTAAAGATTTGTGATGATGGAGAGATATGTTGCAAAAGCCCTTCTACAATGGTTGGTTATTATAAACGTCCTGATCTAACTGCCGAAACGGTGATTGATGGTTGGCTACATACTGGAGATATTGGTGTTTGGGTTGAGAACAAGTTTTTAAAGATCACCGACAGGAAAAAAGAACTCTTTAAAACAAGTGGTGGCAAGTACGTAGCACCTCAACCTATTGAAAATAAACTCAAGGAAAGCAAGTACGTAGAACAAGTGATGGTGGTAGGAAATGATAGAAAGTTCGTAGGAGCTTTGATTGTTCCTTCATTTGTAGCGTTAGCAGATTGGGCGAAACAAAAAAATCTTCAATTCAATTCTAATGACGAGATAATCAAATCTCCGGATGTGTTGCATTTATTCGATAACATCGTAAAGCATTATAATGAACTGTTTAACCACGTTGAACAGGTAAAAAAATTCGAGTTGTTGCCAAAAGAATGGACGATCGAATCTGGTGAAATGACGCCTAAGCTGAGTATGAAGCGAAAAGTGATCATAGAGAAATATGCAGCGGAGATAGAAAAGATATATTCTTGATATTGAGCTAAATGCTAATAGTGCATCACGATTATCGTTGTAGAAATCATTTTCTCACACTTAGACACAATAGGCATTAATTAAACCCAAAGTTTATATTTTATACCTTTCGCATCCGGCGAATATGAAAAGAATTTTCAGGCAACTCTCCTTACCAAAAAAATTGATGCTCATTGGTGTATTGCCACTGGTGTTCCTTACTTACATATCCTTTCAACTTTACAAGGAGAAAACACAGCGTACAGATTTACTTCAATTATTTACAAAAAAGATATACCAGGCAGAAACGCTTTCGATGCTTATTGATGCTTTGCAAAACGAACGCAAGTTGAGTTTTGACAGGTCGATCAATAAAGAACTTGGCCAAGGACTTCTGAACCAGCGAACCAAAACAGACACGCTGATTCTTTTTCTAAAAAACGAAAATGACCCATCCCTGCTAAAATTTGAAGAATATACATTTCTGGATGAGCTTCCTGGTATAAGACGAAGGATAGATCAGAACCACGCATCTTCAGGACAGATAATGGATTCATATACCAATATGATCTTTCGCCTGAATACACTAAACACCTCTTTTCCCGGTTCTCAGGATTTTCTTAAACCTGTAACCAAAGATCTTGCAGCACAAAAAATTCTAACAGAGATGTTAACCTATCTTGGCATCATTCGTTCAAATATTTTTAATGTGCTTCACTCAAAAGTGTATGTAGTAGAAACACTCATCGGAACACAAGGTGTACATAAAGTTTATCATAGCTACGAAAGAGAATTTTATATCAAGGCAACACCTGAGATCAACAGAATGTATCAGGATACAAAAGAAAATACAAAACTGAAACCCACTCTGGATTACATCGATTCAGTTTTTAAACGTTTTAGTTTTGATAGTACTTACAATGCCGATACCTGGTGGAAAGTGTCAGATGATGGGATCAATAGCTTAAGGACGCTTCAGCAGGATATCTGGCAATCCACAAAAAAAAAAGATCGGAACTGTTCTGCAAAGAGAAACGCAGGAAAAAAATCTGACACTTATATTTCTTGTAATCGTTCTTGTTGCTGTCATCTCCTTAGTAAGCTATACCATTCACATCATCAGCTCGGTATTAAAAGAGCTAAAGAATGCTGCACTAAAAATTGCAGCAGGCGATCCTGATGTTAGAATTGATATTAACAGCAAGGATGCAATAGGGTCGTTAGCTGAATCTGTAAGAACAATGGAGAAGCAGGTTCGTGAAAGAACAACGGCATTGCAACAAGCCAACGCAAAACTCGAAAGCTCTAATAGTGAGCTTGAACAGTTTGCTTATATAGCCAGCCATGACCTTCAGGAACCAGTAAGAAAGATTCGCACTTTTGCAGACAAACTTACCATAGACCATTCCGATAAACTTGGTGAAGATGGGGAAAAGGTGGTTGAAAAGATCGTTGCTTCAGCAGACAGGATGAAGATGCTGATCAACGACATTCTGGAATTCTCTCAACTCGATAAAAACAGGGAAGAGATCAAAAGGGTTGATCTGAATATTGTATTAAGTAAAGTTATGACAGATCTTGAACTACTCATCAGCCAGAAGCAAGCAGTGATCAAAGCAGATAAGCTTCCCGTTATTGATGCAATACCGGTTCAAATGAACCAGCTATTTTATAAGCTGGTAAACAATGCATTGAAGTTTGCTAAAGAAAATACTCCTGCGTTGATCGAAATCTTCGCAAACGATGCAACACAGGATCGTAAGATTCTTTTACCTGGCAAGGGGAGATATACAACTCTGTACATAAAAGATAACGGAATAGGATTCAACCAGGAGCATGCACAGAAAATATTTGAGATGTTTCAACGGCTTACTACTGAACGTTCAGGAACAGGTATTGGACTGGCACTTTGTAAAAAGATTGTAGAAAACCATAAAGGTTTTATTGAAGCGAAATCAGCTGAAGGAGAAGGCACTACGTTTAAGATCACATTACCATTAAATCAGGCGTAAATGTAATCAAAGAAAGATTGGAGAAATTCCCATGCTTTCTTTTATTTTGCAGCCCTTACCGGCCTCGTAGTTCAATGGATAGAATAGAAGTTTCCTAAACTTTAGATACAGGTTCGATTCCTGTCGAGGCTACAAATGTCCGTTTTGGGTAGAAACGGGAAGATTTGGGCAGTTTTGGGATGGTAAGGGATAAAAACGGTTAAACTTTATCTTCAAATTGCTTCGATTTTTTAGAAGAAGGCTGCAGCAATTTCCTTATAACTTTTGCTTTATTCAGTGAATTATCACCTCTGCAAAATTGCCACCCATTTTTAATTGAAAAGAGTAAGTATTTTTCTACTGGCATCGGATTTTTCGATTTACGATTGCTCACTTGTAAAATGGATCTTTATGTTCCAAAAGGTGCGCATATGGACAAAAACAATCTAAAATACCTCTTCCCAAACCTTGAAGAAGGCTTATACAATGAAATAGCGGAGCATGGTACAATAAAAGAAGTAAAGGCAGGAGAAACACTTTTAAAAGTAGGGCAAACAATACGTTCAACTATGCTTATTATAGATGGCTTGGTTAAGTTGTATAGGGAGGATGATGAAGGCAAAGAGTTTTTCATTTACCATCTCAATCCAGGTCAGGCTTGCTCTCTTTCTATGGTATGTGCAGCAAAACATGAAACAAGCGAAGTATTGGCAAAGGCACTTACTGATGCAACTTTGTTAGCCATCCCTTTAGAGTTTATGGACCAGTGGATGAGTAAATACAAAAGCTGGTATCAATTCGTTATCACATCATACCGTAATAGATTTGAAGAATTGCTGAAAACAATTGATGCTATTGCTTTCACCGGTATGGATGAACGTTTAGAGTACTACCTTAAAAAACAAGTGGAAAAATTAGGTATCAACCTTAAAATCACTCACCAGCAAATTGCAAACGATCTCAACTCATCAAGGGAAGTTATAAGCCGGTTATTGAAAAAAATGGAGGCTAAAGGTTGGCTAACTATTCATAGAAGCTCAATTGAGTGGATAAAAAAAGATTAATACCTGTGTGACATATATCACCCTCCGTTCACCGTAACGCAATCATTTTTGCACTATGGAAATTGCAGGCTACATAGCAGCACTATTTATTGGCGTTTCATTAGGTTTAATTGGTGGAGGCGGTTCAATACTTACTGTGCCTGTACTCGTTTATCTGTTCGCTATATCGCCAACCATTGCTACTAGCTACTCTCTTTTTATTGTAGGCTTTACAAGCCTTGTAGGAGCTTTTAATTATTACCGAAAAGGCTTGGTTAATTTTAAAACAGTTTTACTTTTCGGATCGTCTTCTATCACTACTGTTTTCATTGCCCGAAAATTTATCATTCCATTTTTGCCCAATGTTTTTTTTAGGTTAGGTTCTTTTGAAGTAACACATTCATTGTTTGTAATGGTTGTATTTGCTATACTCATGTTAGCAGCTTCCGTTTCTATGATTAGAAGCAGGACAGTGGTAGCAGAAAATGGAACAAAAGAAAAGCCTTGGATGCTGGTCGTATTTGGAGTGTTGGTTGGTTTGGTAACTGGTTTCCTGGGTGCAGGTGGTGGCTTTTTATTGATACCTGCTTTAGTGATTTTAATGAAGCTGCGAATGAAAGAAGCAATAGGAACATCGCTTTTAATAATTGCCCTCAATTCATTGATTGGTTTCTTAGGTGACATTGGTCGCCACTCTATTGATTGGACATTCATAACAATAATCTCTGCCATTGCAATCGCAGGGATTTTTATTGGAGGTTTCTTCAATCAAAAAGTAAACAGCGACAAGCTCAAAAAAGGATTTGGCTGGTTTGTATTGATGATGGGTATTTACATTATTGTTAAAGAACTGATTTTATAAGTGCTAAGTGACAATTATCACAAACCCCCTCTCTTCGTTATTGGAACTTTGCAACATAAAAAACTAATACTATGATGGAAGCAGTAAAAGATGTAACAATAGTTGATGTGAGAACACCGGAAGAATATGCAGATGAACATCTTCCGAATGCTATAAATATTCCTTTAGACCAGGTTGCACAAAGAATAGAAGAGTTAAAAAAAATGAAAAAGCCAATTATTGCCTCTTGCAGAAGCGGAAACAGGAGTGGCATTGCAGTTTCTATTTTAAAACAAAATGGAATTGCGGATGCTGTAAATGGTGGAGGTCTTGAAGATTTAAAACAAAACATGAAATGGTGAAAGCAATATTAAATAATTGGTCCCTAATGCGTGGGGTAAGGCTGCTAATCGGCTTAATAGCATTGGTTCAGTCAATTATTCAAAAGAATTTGACGTTAGGCACATTAGCAGGCTTTTTGCTGCTAACAGCAATTGCCAATATAGGCTGTTGCGGCAGTAATGGTTGTGCAGTAAATTTTAGTTACCGTAAAAAAGAAAAGGAGATTGTATATGAAGAATTGGATAATAAATAATAAGCTCTATTTCATTGGAGCAGCATTAGGTGCAGTAGCCGGTTTTCTTTATTGGAAGTATGTAGGATGCTTGACAGGCACATGTTCTATTACATCCGACCCTATTAACATTACTATTTAATTTGCATTTTTTGGGTCAGTGCTATTCGGCGCATTTAAGAAACAGCAAAAGACAACAGAAACAGACAAGCAAAAATAAATTATGATAGAATTTTTGAAACAGCCATGGGCATGGTATGTAGCTGGTCCGCTTATAGGTTTGATGGTTCCCGCCTTACTAATATTAGGTAATAAAACCTTAGGAATCTCTTCTTCGCTGCGTCATGTATGTGCAGCTTGTATGCCGGCTAAAATTCCATTCTTTAATTACGATTGGAAGAAAGAAACATGGAACCTTGTTTTTGTTGCAGGTATTATATTAGGAGCCTTTTTAGTTGCTACTTTTTTAAGCAATCCTAATCCCGTAAACCTCAATCCCAAACTTGTTGCCGAACTTAATGGCTACGGTATTACAGAACAATATTCATTATTGCCTGAACAATTATTTAATTGGCAGCAACTGTTTACAATAAAGGGTTTGTTCTTTATGGTTTTTGGTGGCTTGCTGGTAGGCTTCGGAACACGTTATGCAGGTGGTTGCACAAGTGGTCATGCAATCATGGGGTTATCCAATTTGCAATTACCATCTTTAATTGCAACCATCAGTTTTATGGCAGGTGGCTTCATCATGGCTAATCTTATCCTTCCCTTTATTTTAAAATTATAATTATGCAAACACAGCTTGTAAAACCAATACATACAAATACTGATTTTGAAGTAAGGTCATTAGATGTACATCAAACAGAACAACCCAAAAATGAAAGTCTTTTATCTTACCTGAAGTATTTAATAATGGGTTTGCTCTTCGGCATCATTCTCGTAAAGTCCGAAGTCGTATCATGGTATCGCATACAGGAAATGTTCAGATTGCAAAGCTTTCACATGTTTGGTGTAATTGGTTCGGCAGTAATAACAGGTATTATATCAGTATGGCTTATAAAAAAACTAAAAATCAAGACAATTAGCGGAGAAAAGATAGAATTACCATCAAAGAAATTCTACAAAGGACAGATATATGGAGGTATAGTATTTGGTTTTGGTTGGGCAATTACAGGAGCTTGTCCCGGACCTTTATTTGCTCAAATCGGTTCAGGCTTTAGTGTAATTATAATTACTCTTTTAAGTGCTATAGCAGGTACATGGGTGTATGGTTACTTTAAAGAACGGCTGCCTCATTAGCAATAGGTAGTAAGTAACAAGTGTCACAGAATAGAAACTAAGAATAAAGGAATTTTTCCAAGATAAATAAAAGATTATGCAGATAAAACAATTTGAAGATAAAAACCTTTCACACTACAGCTATGCAATATTAAGTGAGAGCGAAAAGAAGATAATATTAATTGACCCAGCCCGGAATGCAAAGCAATATTTTGATTATGCAAAAGAGAATGATGCCCAAATAACAGGCATTATTGAAACGCATCCTCATGCAGATTTTGTAAGTAGTCATTTAGAATTGTATCATACTACAGGTGCAACAATTTATACAAGTAAAGATGTCCATGCCTTATATCCGCATCAGGCTTTTGATGAAGGGCAAACAATACAGTTGGGTAAAATAAAATTAACAACACTTAATACACCTGGTCATTCACCGGATAGTATCAGCATTTTATTAGAAAATGATGGAACGCAAAAAGCTGTTTTTACAGGTGATACACTTTTCATTGGTGATTGTGGCAGACCTGATTTAAGAGAGGGTGCAGGAAAAATACAAACAACACGAACAGAATTGGCAAAGCAGATGTATCATTCATTAAGAGATAAATTGATGAAGCTGGATGATGATGTAACAGTTTACCCGGCACACGGTGCAGGCACACTTTGTGGTAAAAATTTAAGTAAACAAAGCAGTAGCACAATTGCAGAAGAGAAGAAAACAAACTGGAGTTTACAGGAAACCACAGAAGAAGAATTTGTACAAAACCTATTAGCAGACCAGCCCTTCGTTCCATTGTATTTTCCGTATGATGTAGAACTTAACAGGAAAGGGGCAGCAGTTTTAAAAGAGAGCCTTGACAAGATAAAAACAGGCAATACGGTTGATGAAAAAACCGCATCAACTTTGGATAAAACGCTGTGGGTAATTGATACAAGAAAAGAAGAAGATTTTAAGAAAGGACATTTGCCTCATTCCATTAACCTGATGGAAAAAGGAAAATTTGAAACATGGTTAGGCAGCATTATTAAACCGGGAGAAAAGTATTATTTAGTAAGCGACAGCAAAGAGCAGCTAAAAACAATGTTAGAAAGAACAGCAGCTATAGGTTATGAAAATCAGGTTTTAGAAGGATTTGTAATTGATAGTGGCATTGTAAAAGAAGAAAAGATAAATGTAGATGAATTTAAAAATCATCAGCAGGATTACACCATAGTTGATGTTAGAAATACTTCGGAAGTGAAAGAGGGAAAGATCTTTCAAAACAGCATCTCTATACCTTTAGCAGAAATCAGGAATCGGGTGAATGAAATCCCGACCGATAAACCAATCGTTGTTCATTGTGCAGGGGGTTACCGGAGTGCAGCAGCAAGTTCATTATTACATGCTCAATTGAATGGTGCTATAAAAGTTTTTGATTTGGGCGAAGAAATTAAACAGTTTCAATAAAGAAAAGCCATGAATATTTCTGAACAACAACATTGGGATAAAGTATATACCACCAAAACAGAAGATGAAGTAAGCTGGTTTCAACCTTACCCAAAAACTTCAATGGAGTTTGTTGAATTATTCAAACTTCCGCTAGATGCAAACATTATTGACATCGGTGGCGGTGATAGTCACTTCGTAGATGCGTTGCTTGATAAAGGTTATCAAAATATTTGGGTGCTTGATATTTCCGCAAATGCAATTGAAAGAGCGAAACTAAGATTAGGTGCAAGAGCTTCAAAAGTATATTGGATTGTTTCAGACGTTACAGAATTTGAAGCACCTGTACAGTTTGATTTTTGGCATGACAGAGCAGCATTCCATTTCCTCACAACAGAAGATGAGATTTTCAAATACGGTTCAATTGCAGCAGATGCAATAAAAAAAGACGGCTACTTAATACTTGGTACATTTTCAGAGTACGGTCCTAAAAAATGCAGTGGCTTAGAAATTAAGCAATATTCAGAAGCCTCAATGTCAGCAAGATTTGATATAGATTTTGACAGAATTAAATGCATTCATGAAGACCATATAACACCTTTCAACACAGTTCAGAATTTTTTGTTCTGCAGTTTTAAAAAGAGGTTACAATGACATCGGTAAAAATTGGATAAATGAGTACCAGCCTAAAATATTTGTTTTTACTACTAATTCCTTTCAACAGTTACTTAATTAAGAATATCAAAATGACGAACACAATTATAAAAGAAATAACCAGCACAACAACCGATAGCATGGTATTACAATATTTTGTACGGGAGCCAAAGGTTAAATCTGAAAAGAAAAAAGCAATCATATTGCTACATGGAGTAGGAAGTAATGAACAGGATTTATTTAGCCTTGCCAAACAAATTACCCAATGTCTTTCTTTTATAGATTCGCCTGTACTAAGTTATTATATATCATTTAAAAATATCCTAACATTTTATTCGATAGCTGCATTTTTGGGACTACTAAAGCCAAGCTTTTTTGCTTGGCTTTTTCTTATTTGAACCACAGTAACAATTCTAATTATAAAGCGTTTAACAATTCTATAGTATTCAAACCTATATTTTAGCCTCATGCCAACTCTACTACAATCATTTAGGCTGCTAATAATTTGCTGCTTTTTCTCGGTTTCATTCAACTCTTTGGGTCAGACAAATGTCCGATTTACCGTTACAGACAAAAACAACAGCCCTGTTGCATTTGCAACCTTAAAAGCTGTTCCAATTGAAGACAGTTCTCGTCCGATTCAGAAACTTACTGACAGTCTAGGAAGATGTGTTTTGAAACTTGTTTCAGAAAAGCAGTATAAGATCATCCTAACTGCATTGAACTATAAACCAGTTGAGAAAGGAATTGTAGTGAAAGGAACCGATCAATCATTTACATTAATTGCCGAAGCAGTTCAAGGAGATATTGGAAATGTAACAGTTACTTCTACAAAACCTTTGATGCGTCAGGAAGATGACAAAACGATCATAGAGCCGGAGCAACTTGCTGCAGCATCTACTAATGCTTACGAGATATTGGAAAAGACACCTGGTGTTTTTCTGGACCAGGATGGTAATGTTTATCTCAGCAGTACATCACCATCGGTGATCTACATCAACGGCAGAGAAATGAAAATGAGTACCGCAGATATTGCTACGATGTTGAAGAATCTACCACCGAATGCTGTTGCCAAAATTGAGATCATCCGTTCTCCCTCAGCGAAATATGATGCTTCCGGTTCTGGAGGAATTATCAACATCGTTTTGAAGAAAGGCGTTAAGCCAGGTTTAACAGGAAGCATTACTGCTGCAGCACAACAGGGAACTTATGGAAACCAGGTGCTGGGCTTTACGCTGAATAATAATGATGGAAAGAAAAGCACTTACATCAATGTAAATGTTGGCAGAAGAAATTCTTATGAAAGCATTATAAGTAACAGAAGGCTAGGTACCGATACTTCTCTTTCGCAAGATGCATTCACTAAATATTCGTCTCCATCTTACTACTTCGGTTATGGATATGCCAATTCGTTGTCGAAAAATTTTGATATTGACTTTTCAGGAAATATCAGCTATAACACAATAGATAACAACACCTGGAATTTAAATACAGTAAATAAAAACTCGTCTTCTACACTATTGAGTAACAATCTAAATCGGGTAAACAACTCAGGTCATGGTTTTTACACAGGAAATGGCGTTGATGGAAAGCTGAAACTGGACACTATAGGTTCAGAGTGGACAACCAATCTTTTCTACTCTTATTCATCTAACGTAAATAATCAGCTCTATCAAAACAATTTCACTTATCCTGCAACAATCTCTTTTGGTGGAGATGGAACAAACACAGGAAAAAGAAACTATGGTGTAGTCAAATCAGATTTGAAACTAAAGATGAAGCATAGGTTCACATTTGAAGGGGGTTTCCGTCTTTCTTTTCTGAAGTTTAGAAGCATTGCTGATTACTATCTTCAGAATGGAAGCAGTCGTAAGTCTGATGCCAACCGTTCAAATGGATTTGATTACTTTGAAAATATCAACGCCATTTATGTTCAGGGAGCAAAAACCCTCGGCAAAAACTTCGTAGTCAAGTTTGGTGTTAGAGCTGAGAACACAAACATGAACGGAGATCAGTTCATTCCCAAAGACACTTCATTTAACGTTCGTAGAACAGACTTCTTTCCTTATTTATACCTGAGCAAAAAAGTTATGGCAATTGCAGGATACGAACTGAGGGCCTACCTGGTTTATCGTAGAACACTTAACCGACCTAACTACGAGTTCCTCAATCCTTTCCCAAGATATATTGATCAGTATTTATTTGAATCGGGAAATCCTTCACTTCGTCCACAGTTCACGAATAACTATGAAGCAAACATTAGTGTAGATGAAAGACCTCTATTAGCTATCGGCTATAACAAAACGAAAGACATCTTTACGAATGTGGTTTATCCTGCCGATAGTGGAAGACTTGTAAGAACTTACGACAACCTGGGTTCGAATAAAGAGCTATACCTCCGTGGACTTGGTGCCATCCCGCCAGGCAAAAAATATTTCTTCGTAGTTGGAGCTCAATACAATCATAGTTTTTTTGAAGGCTTGTACAATCTTCAACCGTTATCATATAAGCGAGGTACATGGACCTTGTTTACCTATCATCAGTTGAAACTTAGCAAACTATCACAGTTCACCCTTAACGGTTTTGTTCGTTTCAAAGGCTTGCAGCAATTCTATGAACTGGGAAACTTTGGCTCTTTAACAGCAACGATCAATCGGCAGTTCTTCAAACAAAAACTAGTAGTAACATTAAGTTTGAACGATATCTTTTATACAAACAAGAATGATTTCAGTATAGACCAGGCAAACATCAAAGCCTCTGGAACTCGTTATGGCGATTCAAGAAGATTCGGCATTAACCTTCGTTACAGCTTCGGCATTAAGAAGAAAGAAGAAGGCAATAACATGTTCAACGTAGAAGCTCCTTCATCTAACTAATAAAAAAAGCCCTCCAACGAGGGCTTTAATTTTTTACTTAGTTCCTTTCAGATCAAGTTCTTCTTCAAGAGCTTTAATATCAGGTGCATGTCCACGAAAACGCTGGAACATTGTATTATAATCTTCTGTATTCCCTTTGCTTAGGATGAGTTTACGAAAACGATCGCCGTTTGCTCTTGTCATTCCACCATTTTCTTTAAACCATGAGTAAGCATCTTCTTCAAGCATCTTGGTCCACTGGTAAGCATAGTAACCTGCTGCATATCCATTACCCCAAATGTGAAGGAAATAACTTGAGCGATAACGTGGAGGCACTTCAGCAATATTTAAACCCGTGTTGATTAGTGCTTGTTTTTCGAATGCATCTACATCTGTAATTGCCATAGCTTCTTCAGGAGAAAGTTTATGCCATTGCATATCCAACGATGCTGCAGCTATTGCTTCAGTAAGTCCATACCCTTTATTAAAAGAAGCTGCTTTCTTGATCTTATCAAGCAAAGCAGCAGGAATTACTTGTTGTGTTTTATAATGAACTGCATAGTTCTTCAGAACCTTTGGATCGAGTGACCAATGCTCATTGAACTGAGATGGAAACTCAACATAATCTCTTGCTGTGTTTGTTCCAGATAACAACGGATATTTCTGACTTGCAAAAAGTCCATGTAATGAGTGACCAAACTCATGGAACATTGTTGTAACGTCATCAAAACTGATTAAAGCAGGCTGACCTGCTGCTGGCTTTGTGAAGTTGCAAACGTTGTAGATTACCGGCTTTGTGCCGAATAGGTAAGATTGATTTACAGCATTGCTCATCCAGGCACCACCTGATTTATTATCTCGCTTGTAAAAATCTGCATAGAACAAAGCCATCGGCTTTTTATTTGCATCAAATACTTCAAACACTCTAACATCAGGATGATAAACAGGAATATCTTTTCTTTCTTTGAATGTTAACCCATACAACTGGTTTGCTGCATAGAAAACACCTTTTTCAAGAACCGTATTCATCTCGAAATATGGCTTCACCTCATTCTCATCAAGATCATACTTTGCTTTTCGAACTTGCTCAGCATAATAATCCCAATCCCAGGGAGCAAGTTTGAAATCCCCACCTTTAGAATTGATCAGCTTCTGAATATCAGCAGCCTCTTGCTTTGCTTTAGTTGTAACAGATGGAACCAATTGTGCGAAAAACTTATTTACTGCTTCAGGAGATTTTGCCATCTGATCCTGCAACTTCCACTCAGCATAACTCTTATAGCCCAACAATTTTGCTTTCTGTGCCCTGATTTGTGCAAGACGAACTATCGTTGTGCGTGTATCATTTGAATCATTTTTTTGAGCTCTCGTCCATGAAGCTTCAAACAATCTTTCACGAGCACCTCTATCGTCTAAAGAAGGCAAAGCCGGTTGCTGTGTTGTATTCTTCAAAGGGACTAACCATTTACCTTCAAGCCCTCTTTCTTTTGCGTTCTTGGCGTAGGCATTTTTCTCATCCTCTGATAATCCACGAAGTTCATTTGCATCACTGATAACCAGGGCACCATTTTTGGCTGCACCAAGTAATTGATTCGCAAATTTGGCACTTAAACCAGCTTCTTCCTCATTCAGCTTTTTCATCTCAGACTTATTAACCTCTGATAGCTTTGCCCCTGAAATGAGGAATTGAGTGTAATACACCTGGAGCAATCTTCTTGATTCTGCATCCAGCTTCAGGTTATTTCTTTTGTTGTAGATATTCTCAACTCTCTTGAATAATTTACTGTTGAGGTATATCGCATCTGCTAAACCTGCAAGTTTAGGAGCAATGTCTTCCTGCAGCTTCTGAAGCTCATCATTGTTATTAGCTCCGGCAACCATATTGAAAACATTATTCACTCGTGCCAAAAGCTGACCCGTTTTTTCTAAAGCAACTAATGTATTTTCAAACGTTGGTGCTGCAGAATTGTTAGCGATCTTTTCGATCTCTTCCAATTGTTGTTTGATACCGGCTTCCAATGCCGGACGATAATGCTCATCTTTTATTTTATTGAAAGGAGGAGCCTGGTATGGCAGTTTGCTTGCACTGCTGAATGGATTTGAAGCAGGCAGCACTTCTTTCTTTGCCTGGGTAAAACCTGATATGGCAATTAATAATGCTGCAGAACCAACTACAGCTGATTTTAGTACGACTTGTTTCATTGAAAATGCTTTATCTGTTAAAAATAGCTAATGCCCCCATTAGAAAAAACACAATGTTATAGAAGGACTACGAGTTTCACAATTTCAAACTGACCTTAAACAAAGTGGAGCTTCCATTATCGTTGTCGGCTACAAAAACCAACTCCAGCTCCTTTGTTGTTTCGGAGAGAATACAAACTGACTCAATTTTCTGATCCTTGAATTGCGAACCTAAAGAGGTAAGATCAATTATTCTGTCTGGCTTCAGCTGCTGTTGATGCAGCTTAGTTGAAAAACTATGAATGATCCAGAGATAGCTCTTACCAATTGCTCCGTCTGCATGTGTATCATAAGTCTCTTCTGTGGATACACTAAGCAAAAGCATATCATGTTTGCTGGAGTATTCCAGGCCGGAAACGCCACTAAAATTTGTAGAGGGATTTTGCAGCTCAATTTTCGTTATTGGTGCTTCGACTTGTTGTTGATAGAAGTCGGCAGCCGTTATTATCAAGTGATTGTATGGCAAACCTTTATTTCCTCTGTTCGACAGAATGAGATGATCCTTTACAGAAGTTAATCCTTCAATGTTCAGTTCCGTAATGCCTGAAGCTTTGATCCGGTTGTAGAAAGTTTCTAAAGAAATCGTCTGCTTATCTTTTGTTGTAGTATTTACCAGCCAACAGGAATTCCGATGTGGTGACAAAGAACCAGAACCAAGCATTAAGAGATTATCAGAGTTATTTAGAAATGTGGCAGCTTCAATATCCTGCTTCAATGGCTTAGGAATTTGATATTTCGCTGAATCTTCTAAAAGAATGCTATCAACCACTGCTAATGATTTGTCGAGGCTTAACAGATAGTTCATATCATCTCCCATCAAGTATATCTTGTTTTCCCTAAAAGCAATTGCAGAACCTGAAGCATAATGTTGAATAGTAACCGATTGCTGCACCTGATCTTTTGATTTACATGAAAGAATACACACTGCAAAAACATAAGCTACTAGAAGCTTTGCTAAATACTCCATGCAAGTTAACCATCAAAATTCCTGCCCCTTAACAAAAAAACCAGCCATTATTGGCTGGCTTTATAAATACCTGCAAACAATTAATCAACTACACAATCCGTGTGTGTTTCTTTCATTGTTGTGTTTACATCAGTTGGCCAAGAAAAAGCCCCGGCATTTTTACCACGTTCCCAGTAAAACTTGCCACGAGCATTCATATAGTTGCCGATCTCGTTCATGGTTTCACAATCATACAATCTGCCATTCACCATTGTGTAGCGAACACTTTCAGTGTTGCGAATGTTCTCTAATGGATTTTTATCCATGATGATCAGGTCTGCAAGCTTACCTGCTTCTAACGTTCCGATCCACTGATCCAATCCTAAGCTTTGTGCAGGATTGATTGTAGCTGTTTTCAAGGCTTCGAAATTACTCATACCGCCTTGTTGCATCATCCAAATTTCCCAATGTGCTCCAATTCCCTGGATCTGTCCGTGAGCACCCATGTTAACTTTTACACCAGCATCACTCAATTTCTTCAACTGCTTAGAAACAAGAATGTGACCGTTCACATATTCTTCTTCAGGCACCATTATTCTCTGCCTTGAACGTTGATCAATGATATTTCTTGGCGTAAAGCGAAGCAATCTTTGATTCTCCCAAACATTGGTATGCTGATACCAATAATACTCACCACTCATTGCACCGTAAGCAACAATCAATGTTGGAGTGTAAGCCGTTCCAGCTTTTTGCCAAAGCTTTATCACATCATCATGCAGTTCAGCAATTGGCAAATTGTGTTCTATAGTTGTATGTCCATCCACGATCATTGCAAGATTATGGTAGAAGAAAGAACCTCCTTCAGGCACTACTTCAATTCCTAATTCTCTTGCAGCAGCAATCACCTGTTGGTTCTGTTCTCTTCTTGGTTGATTATAGCTCTTCACACTCCAGGCACCAAAAGTTTTTGTTCTTCTCAGGGCTGATCTTGCATCATCCAAACTATTGATCACTGCTTTAAAATCTCCATCTGCTCCGTATAAAATTGTTCCGGTACTGAAGACCCTTGGACCAACCATTTGACCAGTTTTCAACAACTCACTTTGTCCAAACACCATTTCGCTATTTGCTGAAGGATCATGCATTGTTGTTACTCCAAAAGCAAGGTTGGTGTAATATGGCCAATGTTTTTGTGGAGTGATACCAGACCTGAAATGATTTCCATGAGCATGGGCATCTATAAATCCAGGCATGATGGTTTTACCCGAAGCATCAATTGTTTTTGCTCCTGCGGGAATTGTCACTTCACCCGTTTTACCTACAGCTTTGATCAGGTTTCCTTCCACCACAACTGTTCCATTATCAATTACCTGGTCACCTTTCATGGTGATGATCCTTGCATTAGTGAAAGCAATCGTTCCGGTTGGTTTATCAGCTTTAGCGGTTAGTCCGATGCTGATGCCTTTCTCCGGAATCACAAAAGCAGAATCCGGCTTGCCGGCTAAAAATTCAAACCGATCATCAAGGTTGATGCTGTAATATTGATCTCCTAAACTGTAATTCAGATTCTTACTATTACTGCTCCAATGCAAATTCAATCCAGCATCTTTTGAAACTTTCTTTACCGGAAAGTCAGTAGTTGTACTTCCAAGATCAACTGTTCTGCCGGTCATCGGGAAACTTGCTACGTAAACATTGTGCAGATCAACAAAAGCGATCCACTGCTCATCAGGACTTAAAGTAAACTGAGAACCGTAAGTTGATTTCAGGTGAACTCTTTCTTCATCTCCATCTGGTTTTGAACTGGCTAAAGTTCTGTTCATTCCATCTCCAACTGTATAAAATATTCGATTGCCTTGTTTATTAAAACGTGGTGTACTCCCTTTATCGTTCACAAAACGTGGTGCAACAGAATTATTCAATTGCATGATATAAATACCAGGCTGAGCAGTAAAAGCAGGTCCAAGAACATTATCACCATCTTCCATTACATACACCACACGATTTCCATCAGGTGAAAAAGAAGGCTCTCTAAAAATTCCTTTTTTCTGAGTGATCTTCACCGGCATTGCGTTAGCTGTGAGATCTAATGTGTACATAGCTCCTGCTGTACTATCGTTCCAGGTTGTGAAAACCAGTTTTTTGCCGTCGGCTGAGAAAGCAGGCTCAAACTCAAAGTCAGATAAGCTTGTCAATCGAATCGGATTTCCGTTTGGCAATTCTTTTTTGTACAGATGTCCAAGTGCATGGAAAACGATCATCTTGCTATCAGGAGAAGTAACTACATGACGGATCACATTTACCTTGAAATCACTTGGGTTGATATTCTGCTGAAAGCGAACCGCATCAGCTACTTTTTGATTTACCTGTACTGTAAAAGGAATTGCAACACTTGAGTTCACTTTACTCAGCTCGATCTTATTCAGCTTACCATTACTCCAAATTATTATAGACTTATCATCTGGAGTGAAAGCATAATTGGTGTAAGCTCCGAACGTTGTCCAAGCTTCAGTCTGATCTTTACTCAGGTTATCGTACACCGGCCACTCTTCTCCGGTTTCCAGGTTTCTTAAAAAGAGAACAGTTTTAGTTCTTACTCGCTTGATGTAAGAAAGTGTTTTACCATCATGACTTATTTGCGGACGAATGGCACTTCCACCACCCCCGGTTACATTCTCAACATTTCCAGTTTCTCTATCCAGCCTGCGAACTATAAATATTTGCTTGTTGGGATCTTTATTGTACTGGAAAAATCCTCCGAGATACATGTCTTCGTCAAAATACACATAACGACCATCAGGCGAAACAACAGGTTCGTTTACATCCTGCTGATCGTTCTTACGTTTGGTAAGTTGCAATCCGCTTCCACCGCTCACATGATACATCCACATTTCACCAGCTCCAAGACTTCTGCCGCTGGTAAAGTGCTTACGGGCAACAATATATTGACCATCAGGGGTCCATGCTCCGTTGTTCAAAAGGCGAAAAGTTTCTTTGGTTACCTGCTTGGCATTTGTTCCATCAGCATTCATCGTCCAAATATTATCTCCACCACCAGCATCACTGGTAAAGAGAATTTTTTTGCCATCAGGAGAGAAACGAGGTTGAACTTCAAAAGCCAACCCTGTTCTAAGTGGTTTTGCTGATCCTCCGGCTACCGGAATTGTATAGATGTCACCCAAAAGATCAAATACAAGTGTTTGACCATCAGGAGAAATATCTACGTTCATCCAGGTTCCTTCATTAACTGAGAATGACACGTCTTTGTAAGGACCACCGGGATTGTTTACATCCCATTTCTTTTTTTCTTGTGAGAATGATGCTGCAGCTGCTGCAGACAGCAAAACAACCAGGAGTATTCTTTTCATAGCCCCAAGATAATACAACGAAGCATTCGTGGAGAAACAATGAAGCATAAGGAAAAAAATTTTGACGATTACAAGATATTTTTTGCCGAAAAGCAGCTACTCTCACTCAATCAAAGCTGCCATATTTGCAAAGGTTTTTCATAGGATATTGGATTTAAAAAGGGTAGGATTTCCATCCAAGCCCTTTTTTTGTGCCCTTAATTGAACATCTTGCAACAATGGATAAGCAAAAACCAAAAGTGGATGTAATTAATATGGTGCTGGAAGAGTGCATTTTGGCTTACCCCATCTCATCATTTATTATCAGCCTGTACAAACAATACCAGCAGAGAGGCTGGCTCACCAAAAAGCAGTTGGAAGGTTTATACCAAAAAGCTGCATCAGCTCAAAACCATATCATTCCGACAGAAAAACTTGCAGGTTTAGAAGCCATTATCAAAAAAATGCCAAACAGGGAAAAAAGTGAGTTACCAATTTCAAAGCCTGTGATAGAAAAAGATGAAATATCTGGTTTATTGATCAACTCCATCCTTCAAAAATATCCTGAACACAAAAGGGTTCTTTTCCTCAGAACTAAATACGAGAAAGATCAATTACTTGCTCCTGCCGAGATACAGGAACTGAAGAGGTTCAAAACTGCTCTCAAGATCGAGTAAACTCTTTTGGCTTATATCGTTACTTTTGCCGCCTTGCAAATGTGAAGTATGAAGTTTTACAACATTATCATTAAGTATCGTTTATGGCTCAGCATTGTAGCAATTGCTTTGGCTGTGCTTGTTCATTATAACAGTGGTTTTTGGCCGGCTTTCATTCTTTATTTTTTGGGTGTGATCGGTTTGCTCAGTCATTTTTTGATTGGACCGATGCGTCTCATCCAGGAACCAATGGAATCAGGCAATATTGAGGCAGTAAAAAAAATCATGGACAGTATTTGGTTTCCCGGATTGCTGATAAAGCCGATTCGCTCTACATACTACACCGTGAAAGGTAATCTTGCTATGATGGAGCAGGATTTTGACTCAGCCGAAAAACATTTGAAGAAGAGTTCCAGCCTTGGTGCTCCGATGAAAGAAGCTGAAGGTGCTAATAAGCTCCAGCTCGGGATGATGGCCTTGCAAAAAGGCAACATGAAAGAAGGTGAAGGCTACATCAGAGCTGCACTTAGAGCCGGAATTCCTGACAAAGAAAGTGAGGCTGTTGCTTACCTGAGTATGTGCCAGATCTTCATGAACAAAAGAGAGTTCCGTGCTGCTAAAGACTATTTCCGTAGAGCCAAAGCCTGCAAGCCAAAGACAAAGCAGGTGGTTGATCAAATAAAAGAAATCGAGAAATACATTTCGAGGATACCTGGATAATTTTTTTACCAGAAGCCAGTGCTGCTATTAAGCTTTACTTGCGTCGCACTCTTGTACTTTTTGTTGAAAACTGAACAGATGCTGGATGCTAGATGCTCGTTTGTTGAAATGCTAAGTATCAAACATTTAATTATACATTTTTGATTTGGAGAAGACCAGAAACCAGCATCAAGTAACTAGCAACCATCCAGCATCAAGAACCTAGTTTCCACTTCCCAAACATCTCCTCCACCCTTTCAAATCTGTACTGAAAAACGCCTTCAAGCTTTTTCTTTATGAATAATCCATTGGCGATATCTCCAATAAACCAGAATGGAATTTTGTAGTGTACAATGTCAGTCATTTCCACCCCGCCATTTATTTCCTTAAACAGGTGTTGATGATGCCATAAACTATATGGACCGTACCGCTGTTCATCAACAAAAAATTCCATGTCTTTCACATGGGTTATTTCCGTCATCCAATAAACAGGAATTCCTAAAAGCGGCTTCACCTTGTACTCGATTATCTGTCCTGGATACATTTTCGCACCATGATGTTGGCTGATAACCTTAAACTCAAAATCTGAAGGTGTGATCTTTGTAAGGTTTGCCGGATCGCTGAAAAATTGCCAGGCTTCATCTAAAGAGCAAGGTATCTTCTGCACAAACTTTAATGCGTAAGTCTTTGACATATCAATAAAACATCTGTCAACTAAGTTTAGTTCAATCTCACTTCAAATCTAACATCGATTTAGCACCCTCTTCAGTACATTTACAAGCTATGAAGTTGCATGAGAATTTTCAGAAGATCTACAACAGCCTTAACGAACAACAGAAACGTGCTGTTGATGCAATTGAAGGTCCGGTAATGGTAATCGCAGGTCCCGGAACTGGTAAAACACAAATTCTCAGTGCAAGAATTGGCAAGATCCTTCTTGAAACTGATGCAAACCCTGAAAATATTCTATGCCTCACTTACACTGATGCTGGTGTAGTTGCCATGCGAAAAAGGCTGCTCAGCTTTATTGGAGCAGATGCTTACAAAGTAAACATTTACACCTTTCATGCGTTTTGCAATGATGTGATCCAGGAGAATCTTTCATTGTTCGAGAAGACTTCACTTGATCCAATCTCCGACTTGGAAAAGATCGAACTCTTCAAGCAACTCATTGATGCATTTCCGAAAGATCATCCACTAAAAAGATATCGTGGAGATGTGTATTACGAGATCAACAATCTTCAGTCACTCTTCAGTGCTATGAAACGTGAAGGCTGGACAGGTGATTGGATCTGCGATAGAATTCAGCAGTACATAGACTCACTTCATACAAGAGAAGAATACATCGCTAAAAGAGCAACAAAGGAATTTAAGAAAGGTGATGTTCGGTTAGATAAGATCGGAGAGGAGATTGAACGAATGGAAAAGCTGAAATCAGCTGTTTGTGAGTTTGGTAAGTTCCAGGAACTGATGAGAAAACGAAATCGCTATGATTTCGACGATATGATCAATTGGGTGATCAAAGCTTTTAGTGAAAATGAAACACTGCTTCGCCGTTACCAGGAACAGTTCCTTTATATACTCGTTGATGAATACCAGGACACCAGCGGAACACAAAACAAACTGGTTGAGTTACTGATCAATTACTGGGAAAAGCCAAATGTGTTTGTTGTGGGTGATGATGATCAGAGTATCTATCGTTTCCAGGGAGCTAACGTAGAGAACATGCTTGGTTTCGCCAATCAATACGAGAAAGACTTGCTGACTGTTGTGCTCACGAATAACTATCGTTCAACCCAACCAATACTTAATATCTCCAAAGCACTTATTGATAAAAATAATGAAAGGCTGGTAAAACAGATCGCTGGATTAAGCAAAGAATTGTTGGCTGCAAACATTAAGATCAGTGGATTAACCCATCATCCTGAAATAAAAGAATACGAAACGCAGCGACAGGAAATGATTGACATCGTTCTGAAAGTTGAGAAGTTATTACAACTGGTAGAACCTGGACGAATCGCTATTATCTATAAAGAAAATAAATACGGAGAAGAGCTCAGTCAATATTTCAAGCTTCGCAATGTTCCAGTGTATAGCAAACGAAACCTGAATCTTTTGGATATTCCGTTTACTCAAAAGCTAGTGTTGATGCTGCGTTATCTCTGTACAGAACATGACATTCCATATAGTGGTGATGAAATGCTGTTTGAGATTCTGCACTTCGATTGGTTCAATATTCCACCAATTGAAATCGCAAAGCTAAGTATTGAATCTGCAGAAACACAGTTCAGCCAAAATAAGAGATCACTTCGTCAGCTGTTGGTTGAAAAAGCAAATGCCCCTGCGAAAGATTTGTTTAGTCAAGGCATCAATGAGAATCTGAAAAGTGCAAGTGCTGTTATAGAAAACCTGATCGGTCAAGTTCCCAACATAACACTTCAACAATTATTTGAAAGCATCATCAGAGAAGCTGGTGTGTTGAAACTCATCATGCAGAGCAAAGAAAAACATTGGCTGTTACAGGTACTCACGGGTTTATTCGATTTTATAAAATCTGAAACTGCACGAAATCAAACGATGAAGCTGCAGGAATTGGTAAACATCTTTGAGCTGATGGAGAAAGAGGGTTTATCCATTCCATTGGTCCAGGTGAGTGGAAATGATAAAGGTGTAAATCTATTAACGGCTCATGGTTCGAAAGGTTTAGAGTTTGAGCATGTGTTCTTTGCAGGTTGTAATGCATCTTTCTGGGAAAAGAAAAGAAAGCCGGGTGGTGGTTACACTTTCCCCGATACCATGTTCACATCTCAACCCAAACATCTTGAAGAGGAAGAACTGAGAAGGTTATTCTATGTAGCACTCACCAGAGCTGAGCAGCATTTATATATTTCCTTCAGCAAGTTCAAGAATGACGGAAAGGAAATCGAGCCTTCCATGTTCATTGCTGAGATATTAGATCAACACGATCTTGCAATACAAAAGATTGTTGTAACACCTGAAGCCATTGCAGAGTTCCAGGCATTGCAGTTTGGCGATGCAATTGCTCCTGAAATTGATCAGATTGAAAAAGATTTGATTACAAGACTGCTCGACAAGTTTGTTATGAACGTTACAGCCTTGAACAACTATCTAAAGTGCCCGTTAGAGTTTTACTTTAAGAACCTGATTAGAATTCCTTCTCCAAAAAATGAAGCAACAGAGTTTGGTTCTGCTGTTCACTATGCTTTGGAACAACTATTCAGGAAAATGCAGGATGGTGGTATTGAACAATTTCCCTCTAAAGAAATGTTTGTAGCTGACTTCGAATGGTTCATGAAACGACATAGGGAAAGCTTTACTAAAGAACAGTTTGCAAGAAGAATGGAATATGGTCAGGAAGTGCTTGCCAATTATTACCACAAGTACATCAATCAATGGAACAAGATCGTTTCAATTGAGCGTAACATTCGTAACGTAGTGGTGAATGGTGTTCCATTAAAAGGAAAACTAGACAAACTCGAGTTTAATGGCAAAGAAGTGAACGTAGTTGATTATAAAACCGGTGATCCGGAGAAAGCAAAACCGAAGCTTCTGGCTCCGAACGAGAAAGAACCAAATGGTGGAGATTATTGGAGACAAGCTGTTTTCTACAAAATACTTGTTGACAATGCCAACAACAAATGGAATGTCGTAAGCAGTGAGTTCGACTTTATTGAACCTGACAAAAAGAAGAACTATATAAGGTCAAAGGTTGTAATCACTCCACAAGACATAACAACTGTCACTCAGCAAATTCAGGATGTGTGGCAAAAGATCCAAAACCAGGAATTTTATATCGGCTGTGGTAAAGAAGAATGCCATTGGTGTGGTTTTGTTAAGACCAATAACCTTGCTGTAGCTCTTCATGATTTGAACGAAGCTGAACCTGAAGCAATTGAAGAAGCCGATTTAAAAGATTATTAGGAACTCAGCACTTTCAGCTGTTGGTAAAGCAGTTATGTTTGCAGCAGAATCATGAGATCAGCTGTACAATTAATATCCTGTTGCATATTCTTATCAATCCTTCTAATCACCGGTGGTGGCTGTGCTAATATTATTCCCCCTGCTGGTGGACCGAGAGATAGCATTCCGCCACAACTAATTTCTGCCTCGCCTCCTGATTCTTCGAAAGGAGTTAGTCCGAAACGCATCACACTTACTTTCAACGAATACATTGCTCAGCTTCAAAATGTCCAGAACATTATCATCTCTCCTACCTTAGAAAAAACCCCATCTATTGATAGCAGGCTAAAAACCGTTAATGTAAAATTTCAGGATACGCTGGAGCCGAATACAACTTACTCTATCAATTTTGGCAATGCGATAAGAGATGTGAATGAAGGTAATATCCTTGAAGATTTTACCTACGTTTTCTCAACCGGTAACAAAATTGATAACAGCAGAATTGGTGGAAAAGTGGTGTTAGCTGAAGATGGAAAGGTTGACAGCACCTTAATAGTTGTGTTGCACAGGAATCTTGCTGATACTGCTATTGTAAAACTGCGACCTCGTTATTATACAACGGTAGATGGCTTAGGCAATTTTACTTTCAACAATCTGCCTAACGAAAACTTCAACGTTTTTGTAGTACCAAAAGAATCTTTTCGTCAATACGATAGCACAGCCTTATTTGCTTTTCTCAACTCACCAGTAAAAGCATCAGACTCTACAAAACCGGTCACCTTGTATGCTTATGTTCAGGAGAAGAAAAAACAACCTTCAACTTCTACCTCAACCAACACAAATTCAACTGACAAACGTTTGCGTTATGCAAACACTGAAGCTGGACCAAAAGACATTTTTAAACCATTTGAACTCCTGTTCAATCGTAAACTAAAAACTTTCGATAGTACTAAAATCACACTAACGGATACTAATTTCAATCGTCTGAACAATTATTCAGTAAGGTTAGATACAACAAATACAAGACTTATCGTTCAACACCAATGGAAACTGGGTTCGGTTTATAAACTGATCATTTCAAAAGATGGAGTTGCAGATGCTGAAGGGATTACCCTAACAAAATCTGATACGATCACTATCAACACTCAACGTGCTGAAGATTACGGTTCTGTCAGACTTCGATTCACAAATATTGATCTTTCAAAAAATCCGGTGCTGCTTATTGTTCAAAACGAATCTATCATTCAATCTGTTCCGTTAACCAGTCGTGAATTCAAGCAGAATCTCTTCAAGCCAGGTGAGTATGAGCTTCGCCTTTTATATGATGCCAACAAAAACGGCATTTGGGATCCAGGAAGTTTCAGGTTGAAAAAACAGCCGGAAATTGTTCAACCAATTCAGCGAAAACTCATGGTAAAAGCAAACTGGGACAATGAAGTTGACATCTCTCTTTAAACGTGTAAAATAAACGAACACGTTCTTCTCTTTTCTTATTTTCGCTCAATGCAGCTCCCTTCTTCGCTTCTAGAAAATGCAGTGGCCGAATTTGCCAAACTTCCGGGTGTGGGAAAGAAAACTGCTTTACGTTTGGTGCTTCATCTGCTAAAGCAAGATGTGAACGATGTGCAGCATTTCAGCGAAACAATTTCGAAGATGAGAGCTGAGATAAAGTTCTGTAACCGCTGTTGCAATATCAGCGATGGAGATATCTGCTCCATCTGCTCCAACTCACTTCGTAACCAGCAAACCATTTGTGTGGTAGAGAACATTCGTGATGTGATCGCTATTGAAAGTACTCAACAGTATAGCGGAACATATCATGTACTTGGCGGAATTATTTCTCCGCTGGATGGCATCGGACCAGATCAGCTCAATATTGAATCACTGGTCAGCCGAATTCAAAAAGAAGCAACCGAAGAACTCATCTTTGCCCTCAACCCAAATATCCAGGGCGATACCACTATATATTATATCCAGAAAAAGCTCCAGCCATCTTCTTGTCGCATCACTACAATTGCACGTGGAATTGCTTTTGGTGGGGAACTTGAGTATGCCGATGAAATGACTTTAGCAAGAAGCATCACCAATCGTTTACCAGTTCAGCAGTATGTAAAGGGTTAATTTTTTAGCCCGCTTCACCTTTCAATTGAACTTCGTTGTGTCACTCACTTGTACTACAAACCATTGATCAGCAGGGTAGTTCCTGTTTCGGTTGTTATTTTTCATTTCAGTAAGATTTGGAAAACCTTGCCTGCCTGCTATCCGTATTTTTAATTACCAAACTCCCAATAATGAAAAAATGGCAACGGGCTTTTTTGTGGCTAACGGTAGTCTTTGTTCTTACTGTTGGAATTGCTAGAGGTTATCGCTCATTTATGAAGGAGAAAACCAAAAATGTGTCAAAGGAGCATCATAATGACTCTCTACGGGTCAAGAAATAAGCTAATTTGCTGAAAATTAATAGATATGGAAGCTCTAGGTAAATTATTGATACCTGTTTTGGCTTACGGATTTGTGTTGCTGGTAACCTTACTAGATATCCTTTTTCGTAAAGATCTTACCAGTCAAACTAAGTTAAAATGGTTTGCAATAGCATTGATCCCGTTTTTAGGATCTTTGATATATGCCAGATCAACCAAAAGAAAAGTGGTGCTCATTTTTACCATTATAGCAATAATTGCCTTACTTGGTTTCTATGTAGGGAAATACTATATGAGAAACCAGCCAGGCCGGGATGTAAGAAAAGAGCAAGGCATTGGCATAACTGCAGATTCACTTTATAAGGCATATGCTACTAACGAAGCTATGGCTGACAGTCTTTACACCAATAAAGCAATTGAAGTTTCTGGCGAAGTGTTGGGAGTGAGTAAAGACGATAACAACCAAACTTCAGTTGAGTTAAAAACATCTGACTCAAGCGTAACGGTGAATTGCAAGTTCAAGGTAGATCCGGGTGAGATAAAACAAGGTAACACCATTACTTTTAAAGGCATTTGTACAGGCTACCTAATGGTTAGTATTCCAATAATCGAAGGTGTGATTATTAAAAAATAGCAGTTGTTGACTCATGAAGAAGCTACAAAAACCTTCTTCTAAAAATTTTGTATGAAAAAAACTATTATTCTCATTGTAATAACATTGGTAATCGGCTTAGCCTATTCAAGCTGTGTTTACAACAAAGCTGACCTTGTATATCCTCAGCCGCCAGTTTGCGATACCATTAACATGAAATATAGTACCGACATTGTTCCAATACTCACAGCCAACTGTTACGTTTGCCATGCAGGTAGTGCTTCAGGTAGTTTTGGAAGAAAGTTCGATGCCCATAATTTACTTATGCCCTATGTAAACAGTGGCAAACTTGTAAAATCTATTTCACATGCATCCGGAGCAACACCAATGCCTTATCAATTGCCCAAGCTACCACAATGTACTATTGATAAGATAAAAGCCTGGGTAGACAGGGGAGCACCAAATAATTAATTAAATCCATCATAAACAATCAGACATGAAAAAAATATTAACCACCATCTTGATTCTTTCAGCAATTACGATATCTGCAGTTGCACAAGATTATTTAACTAAAAACGGAAAGATCGCTATCCATTCCAGCACACCAATTGAAGATATTGATGCTGAAAACAATGAGGTAGTAAGCACACTAAATACTGCCACAGGTCAGTTCAATTTTGCAGTGGCCATACTTGGATTCAAGTTCGATGCAAATGGTATGAAAGATCATTTTAACGGAGACACTTACATGGATTCTAAAAAGTATCCGAAAGCAAGTTTCTCCGGCAAGATCACAGACTTAACCAAAGTTGATTTTAAGAAAGACGGTACTTATAACGTTACAGTTGCAGGAAATCTTACGATCAAAGATGTTACCAAGCCTATATCAGTTTCGGCAACCATAACGGTTACAGGTGGAAAAGTTACCGCCAAGTCTGAGTTCAAGATAAAAAGAGTTGATTATAATGTGAAAGGTGAAGCGGTTCACGAAAAGAAGATCGGGCAGGTGATTACGTTGAATATTGATTGTACGTACAACAAGAGATAGAACCCTCCTCAGCTGGAATTGATTAGCCGAAGAGTCCCGTACGTACAGGAAGGAACGATGCCCAGTAGCCAGGAAGCTTAAACCAAAACAACACTAATGAGAAAGTTTAAAATCACAATACTCAGTTTACTTCTTTCAGGAAGTGTTTTTGCTCAAGACACTTTGGATATCGATAAGCTTATTGATGAAGAGATTGATAAAAAGAAAGGTTCATCTGAACTGGTTGAGGCTACTTTTAAAACGTCAAGGATCATCAATGGTCACTCAATTGAAAATACACAACGTGGTATTCTGGACTTTAAGATATCACACCGCTTTGGAACATTAAACACCGGTTTTTACCAGATGTTTGGCTTAGACAATGCCACAATGCGAATGGGTTTTGATTATGGCATCACAGATAAGTTGATGGTTGGCATTGGCAGAAGTACTTTTCAAAAACAGTATGATGCTTTTTTCAAGTACAGGGTTTTGAGACAGTCAACAGGAAAATCAATTACGCCAATATCGTTAAGCATAATGGCTGGACTGTTTTATGCTGCTGACACAGCTTCGGTTAAAAACAATTACAATATTCCATTAAACAGAAAGCTTAATAGTAAAGATAAGTTGGCTTATGTTGCACAAGTGATCATTGCCAGAAAGTTCAGCAACGATTTCTCTCTACAGTTGATGCCTACCATGGTTCATAGCAACCTTGTTCCAAAAGCAGGTGACCCTAACGACTTATACTCACTTGGAATTGGTACGAGGCTTAAACTAACAAAGCGAACAAGCATTAACCTCGAATACTATTATCAGTTAAACAAACTAGACGCAATTGGAGGGCAAAAAGTACATAACTCTCTATCCATTGGCTTCGACATTGAAACCGGAGGTCACGTGTTTCAGCTTCACTTTACTAACTCGAGAGGAATGACTGAAAGGCAGTTTATTACCGAAACCCCTGGAGACTGGGGGAAGGGCGATATCCATTTTGGATTTAATATTTCCAGGGTATTTCAAATTGGGAAGAGACGTTAAAAACGAATTAACTCACCAACGTTCCAACATTTGAGCCTTGAACAACCTGTAAAAGATTCCCTGGCTTGTTCATGTCAAATACAATGATCGGAAGTTTGTTTTCCATGCAAAGCGTAAAAGCAGTCATGTCCATCACCTTCAAATTCTTGGATATACATTCCTGGAAGCTGATCTTTTCAAATCTTGTTGCAGAAGGATCTTTTTCAGGATCTGCAGTATAGATGCCATCTACTCTTGTGCCTTTCAAAATAACATCTGCTTTCATTTCAATGGCTCTTAAAGAACCTGCAGTATCGGTAGTGAAGTAAGGATTTCCTGTTCCGGCAGCAAAAATTACTACCCTTCCTTTTTCCAGGTGGCGAATGGCTTTTCTCCTGATGTAAGGTTCAGCAACCTGCTCCATTTGTATAGCACTCTGAAGCCTTGTGTACACTCCTATCTTCTCTAACATGGCTTGCATTGCCATTCCGTTAATCATTGTTGCAAGCATACCCATGTAATCTCCGTGAGCTCTTTCAATTCCTGTCTCAGCTTCATTCATTCCACGGTAGATATTTCCTCCGCCAATTACAATTGCCACCTGAACTCCAAGATCGGTTACAGTTCTTATATCCTGAGCATACTGTTCTATCACTTTTGGATCAAAAGGATCAAAACTGTCTCTCTGATTACCAACTAAAGCCTCACCGGAAAGTTTAAGAAGAATGCGTTTGTACTTTGGAAGCATAGGAAAGAAGTTTCGTTGCAAAGAAATAGCTTTTTGGTTTAGTCGCAGCAACAAAAAATCCCGCAAAAAAGCGGGATTTGTACTCAGCTATAATTTGATAGGAATTATCCTAAAGCCACTCTCTTGAATTCAGTTACTTTAAGATCGCTATCTACGCTTTTCAAGTATTCGGCAACACTTTTGCCGCCATCTTTTACAAAAGGCTGAGCAGCTAATGTATTTTCCTTAAAGAAAGCATTCAGTTTACCCTCAGCGATCTTAGCGATCATCTCATCAGGCTTTCCAGCCATTTTAGGATCGGCTTTCATTGTATCAACAACGATAGTTCTTTCTCTTTCAACTGTTTCAGCAGGAATACTATCTGCATCTACAGCTAATGGATTCATAGCAGCAATTTGCATCGCTATGTCTTTACCAGCTTCGGCAGATTCTTTATTCAATCCAACCAACACACCCATTCTGTTGGCACCATGAATGTAAGAAGCCACATAAGGAGCCTCTACTCTTTCAAATTTTGCAACAGCGATCTTCTCACCAATTGCAGCAAGTTTATCGTTGATGAGGTCAGAAACTTTTGCACCGTTCACTGTTACTTCGTTCAGCTCTTCAGCACTTTTTACGTTGTTGGCAACTGCCGCATCAGCAATTGATGTAGCAAATGCAACGAAGTCGGCATTCTTAGAAACAAAGTCTGTTTCACAGCTGATGGTTACAATAAAACCTGTTTTGTTATCTGCAGTAGTTTTTGCAATAACAACACCCTCTTTCGCTTCACGATCACTTCTTTTAGCAGCTACTTTTTGACCCTGCTTACGAAGCCAATCGATCGCTGCTTCAAAATCACCGTTGGTTTCTGTTAATGCTTTACGACAATCCATCATTCCTGCACCAGTAGCCTGGCGAAGTTTGTTGATGTCTTGTGCTGTTATAGTTGCTGTTGACATATCGAATTT
>JANPIB010000056.1:0-26762 GCA_031424775.1 Chitinophagales bacterium
ATGTACAGCTTGTGGAAATTGCTGTAAAAGCCTGATGGTGAACATCAACGAAACAGAAGCTGATAATCTTTCGGGGCATTTGCAACTCTCCCGGGAAACCTTCGACGAGAAATACCTGGAAAAAGGCAGTAGTGGAATGATGATCCTGAACTCTATCCCTTGCCACTTTTTGTCTGACAATAAATGTACAGTTTACGAGTACCGTTTCGAAGGCTGTAAAGAATTTCCAGCCTTGCACTTACCGCATTTTAAAAGAAGGTTATTTACGACTTTCATGCACTACGACCGTTGCCCAATCATTTTCAACGTAGTAGAAAGGCTCAAAGAGGAACTGAATTTTCATAATCAGTAACTTTCTTGCATGAAGCTTTTATTTGTCATTCTTTTTTGCTTGTTTACAGTTTCGGGATATTCACAACAACTTCCTTCGGTTCAGATTCTAGAGGACAGTATCAATTCCAGTTTCAGAGGTTTATCGGTTCCTTCAGATGAGGTGGTTTGGGTAAGTGGCAGTAATGGAACCGTTGGAAGATCAACAGATGCAGGCACAACATGGAAATGGATGACAGTTCCGGGTTTTGAAAAAAGAGATTTCAGGGATATTGAAGCTTTTGATTCTTTAACAGCAATCATTATGGCTGTAGATAATCCTGCAGACATTTTAAAAACAATGGACGGCGGCAAGAACTGGAAAGTAGTTTTTCATAAAGAGGAAGAAGGGATGTTTTTGGATGCCATGGATTTTGTGGGTGAAAAAGGATTATGTATAGGGGATCCAGTTGCTTTAACAGATTCAACTAAGAAACAAATATTCATACTTGAAACAACTGATGCAGGTAATACATGGTATTATCTTCTAAATACCCCTGTAGCTGTTTCAGGTGAATCAATTTTTGCGGGTAGCGGAACGAATATCTGGAGAATGAATCATCCTTCGAATGCTTACAGGAAATATAGTTTTATAACTGGAGGTATGGCATCTCAGATAATCGTCATTCAACAAGGACGAAAGTTGGAGCAACAAGTGGAGCTAATTCCTTTAATGAAAGGGAAAAACAGTACAGGTCCTTTTTCAATGTTCACTAATCGAAATAAAAAATTTTATGTTACCGGAGGAGATTATGCAGAATACTGGAAAGATTCCGCCAATGTTGTTTACAGCACGAATGCAGGAAAAACCTGGAAACAATCTTCCGTTCATGGATATAGAAGTTGCATAATTCAAGTAAGTAAGAAAACCTTTATCACTTGTGGTACAAATGGAGTTGACATCAGTTTCAACAGTTGTAAAACCTGGCAACTGATTCATGGAGATGGAGCTAAAGGAAAAGACGGCTTTAATGTTTGTGCAAAAAGCAAAACAGGAAAAGCTGTTTACTTTGCAGGAACAGGAAGAATTGGAAAACTAATATAGAAGTATGTCTTCTCTTCTTATATTGATTGTGGTATTACTAATTTCAATTAAGGGTACCTCTCTACTTAAGCTAAAACTGATACTTCCACTAATTTTCTTGTTACTATGCTTATTCGCATTTTGTACTTTATATATTCTGGCTATGACCTTGCTGGACAATAATTATTCAGGCATACACACAAAATCATTTACTGTAATTGTGCTCAGCTTAGGTGCAATGCTTCTTCTCATTAGCACATGGATGACATACATTTTAAGAAAGAGGAGTAATAATAAATGATTATCTAAGATGAGAAGCGTTTGAAAGTACAAGAGTCCCGTACGTACGGGAACTAAAGCGAAATTGAAATACGAAAGCTGGCGACACAATTCTTTAAAAACTATAGTTCGTACTTCGGCTTTCGTGGTTTCTTCTTAGCCGATTCAAGCTCCTCAAGCAAAGCTTCTGGCGTTGGATTCTTAGTTACAGATGTAGCGATCCAATACAATAACCCAACAATCACCAGCGAAGCAATCAACTCACCAAAAGTTACCCAATAACTCCAAAAACCGTAAACCTGACCTTTGGATGGATCTGAGGCTTCATAGATCACTTGCACCTTTTCTCCCGGTTGATGTAGAAAACTATACGGAACATTTACAGAAAAATTTTTACCAGCATGTGAATACGCTGCAATTAGCTTGTCAGATTGGTTTACAATAACTCCAGAGGTAAATTCTCCATCAAAATAATCCGGCTGACGGGTAAATAGAACATAGCAGCTGAAGCAAACAATGTACAGTATGATAACTATGGTACGCAAATGATATTTGATGTGAATTTGGTAAAAAGCCTATTGCATCAGAGCTGCGGAAGGTAGATGATTTTGATGTAGGTTTGCCGCCACAATTTCAAATATGAGCAACAGAACGTTTACCATGATCAAGCCTGATGCAACTGCTAAAGGTTACTCAGGTGCTATTTTAGATCAGATCATCAAAGCTGGCTTCAGCATCAAAGCCATGAAGTGGACAAAATTAACTAAAGAGCAAGCTGGCCAATTTTACGCTGTACACAACGAAAGACCTTTTTACGGTGAATTGGTGGAGTTTATGAGCAGTGGAACTATTGTAGCTGCCATCCTGGAAAAAGAGAATGCAGTGGCAGATTTCAGAAAGCTGATCGGTGCTACAAATCCTGCTCAGGCTGAGGAAGGTACAATCCGTAAGCAATTTGCAGCTTCTGTAGGTGAAAACGCAGTTCACGGTAGCGATAGTGATGAAAATGCAGCTATTGAAGGAGATTTCTTCTTCTCTAAGCTGGAAAGATTCTAGTCCCTTTGTTTTAATAATTTTTAAATCCTGCCTTAAGGTGGGATTTTTTATTTAGCCAGCTTAGAACACTATTTGGCTTCCGTTGCGCACTCTTCAACAGAAGTGCAATGCCTGGCAGTTCTGGAAGTATATTTTATGCATGAAATGTGGATTTTATATGCTCTATGGCATAGTATTTAGATATTGATACTTTTTTAAGGGTTTAGGGTTGAAAGGAGCTTCATTTTTGGAGTTCCTTTTTTTAATATTAAAACGCCTTATATCTGGCTTAATATCTTTTCACCCGATATAAAAACCGATTCACCGAAACTATATTTGACTTACTTATCTACTTATGAGCGAAAGATTACAATCCATATTTCTGGTTGGGTTAGCAGGGCTGTTTTTATTTGTAATTACCGGTTGGGGAACTTTCAAAAGAACTTTTGGATTAAACAATTCAAAATATGCCGCAGCCCGTCAACAATATGATCGGTTGAAGAGAATTAATATTGGGTACAGGGTTATCCTGGTTGCATTTATCATTTTATCCGTGATCTATTTTTATTTTCCATTAGGTCAAAAGCTGTTAATCCCTATTCAATGGCTAAATAATGACTATGTGAATATTACCGGGATCGTAATTCTGGTATTTGCTTTTGTTCTTGTTCTATTTCATCAATTGAAGTTGGATAAGAACCTACACCATTACTATCTTGACCCAGAAGAACAAAATACGGGTAGGCTTGTGCCACAAACTGAGCAAAATCTTCTAAAAAGCATTTTGCTAGTATATGTAGGGCTTTTTACCGTAGTCTCTACCGTTGCCACGGCCATTCTGTTAGTAACCGCATTTATCATTTATTATTTCAGAAGTGCTAATCGCCAATACAGAATTCCAACCTCTTTAAAAAACTAAGCTGCAATCTTACTGCTGACATGTTTTTTTACTTCGGGTGCTACTTTGGTACCGAATAGTTCAATTGCATGCATGGCTTGTTTGTGTGGCAAAGCTCCTAAGGCAATTTGAGCGAGATAACGAGTATGTCCAAAAAGCTCGTATTCATAAAGGAGTTTTTCTATTACTTCCTGTGGACTGCCAACAACCAAAGCACCTTGAGACGAACAGTTCACATCAAACTGCTGACGTGTAATTGGAGCCCAACCTCTCTCCTTTCCAATTCTTCCCATCACATCTGCATACACAGGGAAAAATTCGTTTCTTGCTTTTTGTGAGTCATCAGCGATATAGGTGAGTGAGTTAATACTTAATTGGAGCTGATCTTCAGAATGTCCGTTTGCCAGCCATCTTCTTTTATACAAATTACAAAAGGGTACAAAACGATCAGGTGTTCCACCAATAATTGCCAAAGCCATTGGTAAACCTAGATGTGCTGCTCTTTCAACTGATTCTGGAGATCCTCCAACAGCTACCCAGATTGGAAGTTGATCCTCATAAGGTCGTGGATATATTCCAAGATCGTTCAGTGTTTGAGTAAACTTTTTACCCTTCCAATTGACCTTCTCTTGTTTATTTATTTCTAAAAGCATCTCCAGCTTTTCGGAAAAGAGACCATCGTAATCTGCAAGATTATATCCGAATAAAGGATAAGATTCAATAAAAGAACCTCTGCCAGCCATGATCTCAGCACGACCTGAAGAAAGCAGATCTAGAGTTGCAAACTGCTGAAATACTCTTACCGGATCATCGGAGCTAAGTACTGTTACAGCACTTGATAATTTTATATTCTCTGTTTGTACGGCAGCTGCTGCCAATACTACTGCAGGACTGGAAACGGCATAATCTGAACGGTGATGCTCACCCAATGCAAATACATCTAAGCCTAGTTGGTCTGCTAATCGTATTTCCTCTAACAGATTTTGTAATCTTTGATGAGGTGTAGTTTTTTCGCCGGTCAAAGGGTGTGTTCCAACATCAGCAAAAGTGTAAATGCCTAATTCCATTATTCAAAAGTAAGTTGAGATATATCGGTAAATTCTACGATTTAGAAGATTTACTTCTTCGGGGTATAATAAAACCGGAAATAGTTGATAACAAATAATTTGGGGACTGGATGTTTGGTGGAACAACCACTAAAAAAGCCGGCACGAAGCCGGCTCTATATTAAGCGTGTTTCTTTTTACTACTACCCAATACGAGTTTGAGTACCACATAAGCTACTCCAACTCCTATCGCCACATTTTTAATAACATTCTGTTTGTTGTACTTCCACTCTGCTGTCCATCCACGTTCGGCAATTATGTTTGGGAAATGCCCTTTTTTCATGTCATCAATAATTCCCTCAACCATATTTATTCGGTCAGCCAATAGCAAAGTAAGCCAGTGATTCCAGTTGCCTTCGCTATACTTAAAAGCATGACGACGCAATTTGCCACTCAATCCTGAAGGAGGTGTTGATGTTCCAAAAACGGCTGTGATACTTGGCCGTTCATTCGAATGAAGCACTTCAACTGTTCTGACCTGCTGCGTTGGTCTCTCATAATTCAATCGCTGATGATCTGCACCAGTATAGTGTTTCATCGGATAGGTGGGCTCATTTTCAGGATCAGCATCAATACCCCATCCTTTAATGTGAGCGAATTTAGCATCTATATTATCTGTGGCTTTTCCTGTAGCTTCTGATTTATCTACAGCCCATTCACGTGTTTTTTGTTCAGTTACTCTTTCCATGATATATCTTTTAAGCTGCTCTTGGTGGAATTAAAATAGGTTTGATACAATTGTCTCGTTTAGCTGAGAAGATGTGGTATGCCTCAGATACTTCTTCTAACGGTATTCGGTGAGTGATCATCTCACTTGGTTTGAGGATGCCATTTTTCACATGCTCGATCAACCTTGGAAGTAAACGTTTTACTGAAGCCTGGTTAGCTCTTATTGTTAGCCCTTTATTCACCACATTACCGATCGGAATTAAGTTGGCTGTTGGTCCGTAAACTCCAACAATTGAAATGATACCCCCTTTCTTAACTGAGTTGATTGCCCATTCCAAAGCTGTAGGTGAACCAGCCTGGATCAAAGTTTTTCTCCCAGTGATCGTATGGAAAGTATTACCTGAAGCTTCACAACCTACAGCATCGATACACACATCAGCACCAATACCCGTAAGTTTTTTGATAAATAGAACCGGATCTTTCATCGAACGGAAATTGTACACCTCACATTGAGCAAAATTCTTAACGAACTCCAGGCGATAATCAAGTTCATCTATTACGATAACTCTACCAGCTCCAAAAAGCCATGAGCATTTGGCAGCCATAATTCCTACCGGACCTGCTCCAAAAACCACAACAGTATCTCCTTTTTTTATTCCAGCCATTTCGGCTGCCTGGTAACCTGTAGGTACAACATCAGTTAATAAAACTGCATCATCCAAATCCATCCATTCCGGAATTTTTACAGGACCTACATCTGCATACGGCACACGAACATATTCTGCTTGTCCACCATCATATCCACCTGCGGTGTGAGAATAACCAAATATTGCTCCTACAGCGGTAGCCTGGGAATTGCTTTCATGGCAGTTACCAAAGAGATCTTGTTGACAAAATGGACAACTTCCACAAGCGATGTTGAAAGGAACCAACACCCTGTCCCCAGCTTTCAGATTCTGAACTTCTGATCCTACTTGTTCTATCACACCCGTAAATTCATGACCGAACGTCATTCCAACTCTCGTATCAGGAACAAGTCCATGATACAAATGGAGATCAGATCCACAAATACAGGATCTTGTTACACGTACAATTGCATCTTGGGGATGAAGTATTTCAGGATCGGGTTTATTTCTATCTAATCGAACCCTGAATGGTCCTCGAAAATTCATTGCTAACATAGCTATGTTTTTAAAGCTTAATAATACTCAATGCAACTGCAATGAGTATTGTTGAGTCCCGAAAAACAATGCCATGGAAATAGAAGGTAAATTCATAGCTGCTTGATAATGAAACAGAAAGCAGCAGTGCTTATGCTAAAACTAATTCAGGCTCATAAAGAAAGTGGCATCACTAGGATGCCACTTTAAAGCCATAGAAAGTCTATTGAAATCTTCTTCGAACACTTTGTCTTTGTTTGTGGATATTCCACAACTCAGCTGCACAAAATTGTCTCTTACCTCTGCTTGTGGCAAGATTTAAGTCGTAGGCAACCGTTTCTACCACTTGTGTCTTAATCTCATCTAAAAGTCTCGGGGCTACACGTACTTTGGACGTTACATTCATCTCCATCTTCATAATTTCTGTCTATTAAAAGTTCCTTTCTGCTGGCAAGCAATACTGAGTAGCTGTAGAATGCTAAATTGAATTTCTCAGTTGCCCCTTCTTTCCAAACACCGTTCCAATTCTTTTTTCAGAAGAAAATTTGGGAACACAACTGCCATAAAGGTTTTCTTAAGCTGAATAGCGGAAAGAAAGTACAAGTGAGTGACACAACGAAGCTGACAAGTGAGGTGAAAGTTGTCTCCATAATTTTTCACAACTTATTTTATGGATTTTACATCGAGCATATATCTTTATCCAAAACATTGCTGATGAGATTTGTCCCAACCTTGTTAATTGTTTCTCTTTTTGCATCCTGCACTGCCTCGAAATTTTCTTCTGTAGGTAAAACAGATCAAAGCAAGATGATCCTTGCTGAAAAGCGAGATGCCATCGATTTTGCACAACTTAAAGCACAAAACATAAGCACTTACCAGGAAAGAGCACAGTCGAGAGCATTCTTTGCTCCAATCGCAGGTTCCCTGATCTCTTTAGGAACAGATGCTGTGAAAAAGATGATAGCCAACGATAAGAAAAAATACATGGCTGACTACAAAATGGGGCTTACTGATCTCGTTTTCTATGATCAACTTTCAAAAGAGAGTGCCTTCGACCCTGTTGGAATGCAGTTCAATGGATTTACACTTGTGAGAACCTTTAAAAACAATGATGGCGGAACAGATACGGCTTTGGTTGCAGAGTTTGAACTGGATAAAACAAATCCATACGAGATATTGAACAATTCAATTTTCCGTCTGAAATTGAAAAGCTTTAAACTAAATGCTGCCAAAGCCAAGATTGCTCAAAACGGACCGAAGACCTTGAACATGGATTTTGAGATCAACTTCAAAACTTCTTATGTGAATGAGCAAGGCGTTTTGTTTGATAATATCACCTTAGGAAAGTTTGTGTTTCTACTTCGTGATGCTCCGCTGGATAAGAATTCCGATGGGTATACAGCTTACTATGACAACCTGAAAGGAAAGAAGATTGACGGCAAAAGCTTTATCGTACCACGCTCTTTTGGATATTATATTAATGAGGAAGGTGCTCCAGCAAAATGTTTCAGCCAGGGAGTTTACTCTGTGCAAGTGAATGTGAAAGAAAGTTCTAAGAACAGCTTTGTAAATACTTTGATACTAGATAATACGGGACAAGCACTGGATGCTGCCGGTAAAAAGATCAAAGATTTTGCTGATCAATAAAGTTTAAATGTAAAAGCCCTGGAATTTTCAGGGCTTTTACATTTATATAGTGCTTACCAGATTTTCCTCTTTATCAACAACTGTTATTTCATACTCACCCGTCTTAGTTTGAAAGAGGATGTATTTGCGTTTAAAATTCCAGTTAATCTTTTTCTGAGTGCCGTCTTTATTTATTGAAACCAATCTTACTGTAAGGTCAACTTTGTAAGGACGAACTTCCTGCCCCATTTTTCCAAGATCAACGTTAGTATTGACGAAAGTTTTTTGAGGATCAACTTCATTGAATGTTATCGCTACTGTATCGTATTCAGAAAAATCATTTTCAAATTCTGAAGCAATCTTGTTTTTTACTAATTGTAAAGTTGAAATGGATGATGAAGGTGCTTGTACAGCCATACTTGTATTTAATGCTTGTACAGGTCTTCTTAACCAATTATCTTCTTTACTAAATGGAATATTGAAGAGTTTATTATCAGTAGACCGTACAACGTAATTCTTAGCTTCATTATCGACTTCTACTACTCTTGCATTGATCCAGTTTAGATCTGTTGAAAGATTTTTCTTCAATTCTACTACATCTCCTTTCTTATATACCTGTGCATTTGCTGTTAAGCCCAAGAACGCTACAACTCCTGCCAGCACCATCTTTTTCATCTTCTATCGGTTTACGTCCACTATATAAGAATTAAAACCTGTGCCAAAAAAAGCTAACCTAGCTTGTTTAAAATCTACTCTGCACATCTTACAACAGTTTTGTTCCCTACTTTTGGCGTAAACGATTGATTATGCTTGTTCCTACAATGGCAGAGATGATGGCGAAAGGAGAAACACCGGATGTATTGTTTTGGGTAGGATGTTCAGGTAGTTACGACCAAAGAGCTCAAAAAATAACAAAAGCCTTTGCCACTATATTGAATAAAGTGGGTATCAAGTTCGCAATTCTGGGAAAGGAAGAAGCCTGTACAGGTGATCCTGCAAGAAGAGCCGGAAACGAGTTCCTATTCCAGATGATGGCTTACAATAATATCCAGATTCTCAATGGATATGGCGTTAAGAAGATCGTAACTGCTTGTCCTCACTGTTTCAATATTCTCAAGAATGAATATCCCGAGCTGGGTGGTAATTATGAGGTGATCCATCATACCGAACTACTGCAACAGCTGATAAATGAAGGAAGGATAAAACTTAAAGACGCTGCCGAGTTCAAGGGAAAAAAGATCACTTACCACGATAGCTGCTACTTAGGCAGAGCCAACGATATTTATGAGGCACCCAGAAAAGTTTTGGAAGCACTCGATGCAGAATTAGTGGAAATGAAACGTTGCAGAACCAACGGACTTTGCTGTGGTGCCGGTGGAGCCAATATGTTTAAAGAAGAAGAACCGGGTGATAAACGCATTAATATTGAAAGAAGCGATGAAGCCCTGAGCCTCTCACCAAATGTTATAGCAGCAGCTTGTCCCTTTTGTAATACGATGCTTACAGATGGTGTGAAAAATCGTGAAAAAGAAAATGAAGTGGCTGTATTGGATATTGCAGAAATTGTTGCAGCGAGTATGATTTAATATAGCTTAATCAATTCTTTTGCTTCTGCAAGTTTATCCTTTGGCACAGGTACACGTATTTCTTCTGTACTTCGACCCTTTCTTGTGTTCCAGCCATATACCTCCTGTCCTCGTTTGTTGATCCATGTTGTCTTAACTTTGAACCATGAATATAAGTTATGAACAGTTTATTCCTGAAGACTTTGATGCAAGTTCAAAAGTTTGGGTGTATCAATCCAACAGGTTATTCATGATCAGTGAAGCCTTTGAGATTGAGGATATTCTGAATGAATTTCTAACTGGCTGGAATAGTCACGGAACACCCGTTAAAGGTTATGCCAACCTGCTCTTTGGTCAATTCCTGATTTTTATTGCAGATGAAACTGCTGCAGGAGTAAGTGGATGTAGTACTGACAGCTCTGTTCGTGTGGTAAAGTCGATCGAAGAACGCTTTAAGGTAACCATGTTCGATCGTCAGCTATTAGCGTTTGTGGTAAAAGATAAAATCCAAATGCTGCCACTCAATCAATTAAAGTATGCAGTAGAGAATAGTTTCATCACCCCCGATACACTTTACTTCAACAACCTGGTAAAGAACAAGGAAGAACTGCTGAACAACTGGCTGATACCTGTAAAAGATAGCTGGCTTAAAACCAGGATTGAGGGATTTGCAAAGTCTTCAGTTTTGTAGGTTACCTTAACTTTTGTTTATCCTCTTTCAGGCTTCTCAGCATCGTACCAAAATCTATTTGTTTACTCAATGCATCTACAGCCTGAGCAAGGCGTTTTGTTTTTGTAGGCTCAGTTTTAGCACTGATTATCCAATTAGCAAAGTAGTTTTTATGTCCATAGGTGAGGCTTTCAAAATAAGCTTTCGCCTCAGGTTCGTCCGCCAGGCATTCTAATAATTCTGCAGGAGGTTGTAATTGTTCTTTATCTTCCTGTAACTGCACTTGTACAGTAGCTCCTCTTCTTTTCTTAATGCCTTTTCTCATTTCAGCATTCACTGCAAGAATAAAACTACCACTACCCATCGGCATTAATGCAACCCGACTTATTTCATGTGTGTCTATCTTTCCTTTTACACGAAAGGTTTTCTTGTTGCCAGGCTTTAGTTGCTGAGCAATATCAGCAGAAACTTCAATATAGGTCCAGCCAGTTTTCTCACCTTGTTCAGCAAATTGTTTTAGTTCGGCTGAGAATTTTACCATCATTAGAATATTAAAAACACCTTAGTTAAGAAAGATCATTACCAGTTTATCCACACTAATTTCGGCACATCTTGCAGAAAACGATTTTACTCAATACCTTGTAGACAAACCAAAACTACTTTTATGTTTCAACAGATGATTTCTAATCTTCCATGGTTGCATGTACTTGTTGCAGCCATTGCCTATTTTGTACTTGGTGCAATTTGGTATGGTCCTCTCTTTTCCAAGCCCTGGATCAAAGGACATAAAGTAAACATCAACGATCCGGATGCAAAAAAAGGAGTTGCAGCAATAATGATAGGTTCATTTGTTCTCTTTTTCCTGATCTGCGTTGCTCAGCAAGTGCTATTGCGTTTTGCTATGGCAAGAACTGTTGAAATGGGTATAAAATGGGGTTTATTTGTAGGTTTCGGATATGCGGTAACTACTTTGAGTATCACGAGTCTTTATTTAAAGAAACCATTTTCGATTCACCTGATTGATGGCTTATACCATGTTGTCGGTTTAACAATTGCCAGTATTATTATGGCAGTGTGGAGATAGAATTATCAACTGGAACTAATTCAATAAAAATTGATAAAAAGCTGTGGGATTTCTTACAGCTTTTCTTTTTCCCTCAAATTCTTCTTTCCTTGTTAGTGTTGTAAGCTATGTAGATAATAAGTCCAATCACTGGAGCTAAAATGATCACTGCACACCAGAATACTTTCAGCAACAGACTTATGTCTTTCTTTTTTACTATGGAAATAAGGCTGAATACAGCTACGATCAGCCACATACCTACTACGATCAGGTAAGTGTGCAATATATTAGAGAGATCATCCATCAGCAGAAAATATTTGCCAGTAATTTTGCCATATGGCCAAGATTACAAAGCTCTCTGTAAATATCAACAAATTTGCAACGCTTCGCAACAGTCGTGGTGGAGATAATCCAAGTGTTATAAAAGCTGCCGTGGATGCTCAATTATTTGGAGCAGATGGCGTTACCGTTCACCCAAGACCAGATGAAAGACACATTCGGTACAATGATGTTCGAGAAATCAAACAAATCATAACTACAGAATTTAATATAGAAGGTAATCCTCGTGAACAGAAATTCGTTGACCTTGTTCTGGAGGTAAAACCTGACCAGGTAACATTAGTGCCTGATGCCTTGAACCAGTTAACTAGTGATCATGGCTGGGATACAATTCAGCACATGAGCTATCTGCAAGAAATCATTGCAGTTTTTAAGAATGCAGGGATAAGAGTTTCCATTTTTGTTGATCCTATTTTAGAAATGGTAGAAGGTGCAGCAAAAACAGGTACAAATCGCATCGAACTATATACTGAAGGTTTTGCCAAACAGTTTGCAGCAGGCAATAAAGAAGCTGCCGTAGCTCCCTATGTTCAGGCTGCAAACAAAGCCACAGAGTTAGGATTAGGGTTGAATGCAGGTCATGATCTTGATCTTGAAAATCTTAAGTATCTGAAGCAACATATTCCGCAATTAGACGAGGTTTCTATTGGTCATGCACTTGTTTGTGATGCCTTATACATAGGCTACCACAATGCTATCCAGATGTATAAGAGGCAACTAACCTAATTATCACCACTCATCCAATATCTACGCAAGTTTTTATTACCTGTTTGTAGCTTTCGTATTCTAAATTAATGCTACATGAAGAAATTGTTCCTGCTGCTGGGCATTGCCTCAGTTTTATTTACCGATGCACAAACTTTAACAACAGTCGTTCCGGGTAACGATAGAAAGGCTTCCACCAGTGAACAGATAGGTTTAACTAAGGTTACCATCAACTACGACAGACCTGGAGTAAAAGGAAGAGAAGGAAAAATTTGGGGTCAGTTAGTACATGAAGGCTTCAAGAACCTAGGATTCGGAAGCAGCAAAGCATCACCATGGAGAGCTGGTGCAAATGAAAACACAACTATTGAATTCTCAACTGAGGTTAAGATCGAAGGCAAATCACTTGCAGCTGGTAAGTATGGCTTTTTCATAGCCTGGGATCCAAATGAGTGCACTATTATTTTCTCTAAAAGCAATGGTAGCTGGGGAAGTTACTTTTACAATGAGGCTGAAGATGCTTTACGTGTGAAGGTAAAGCCTGTTGCTATCGATAACAACGTAGAGTGGTTAAAGTACGAATTCCTAAATCAAACGAACAATAGTGCTACTGTGGCTTTGCAGTGGGAGAAAATGATGATCCCTTTCAAAATTGAAGTTGACCTGATTCAAACACAACTTGCAAGCTTCCGGCAGGAATTAAGAACAAGAAAAGCATTTCAGTGGCAGCCTTGGGTTGAGGCTATTTTGTACTGTGTACAGAATAATACCAACTTAGAAGAAGCATTACTTTGGGCAGATTCAGCTACCTCACCTGTTTTCGGTGGCAGTTCTCAATTCTCAGCCTGGAGTGCAAAAGCACAGGTTTTGCAAAAGCTGGGAAGGGGAAAAGAGGCTGACGAGACCATGCAGAAATATCTTCCGTTGGCTAACATGCAGGAAGTTCACCAATATGGAAGACAGTTGTTACAACTTGGTAAAAAGAAAGAAGCACTTGAAGTATTTAAACAGAACAACGCAAAGTATCCAAATGAATTCACTACGCTCTTTGGTTTGGCTAGAGGTTATTCTGCAAATGCTGATTACACTAATGCATTGAAGTATGCAAAGCTGGCTTTGAACGTAGTTCCAAATGCCGGCAACAAAACCGTTGTTGAGAATGGAATCAAGAAATTAGAAGAAAGCAAAGATTTCAATTGATCTACTTTCTAAAGTGACTTAAAAGAGCTGGTTTCAGCTCTTTTTTTATGAACAGTAATCAAGTATGGTTAACAAATACAAAAAAAATCATCTACTTGAACCTACAGAGATGATCAATCTGGTTCAACTCATCATCTAAATACTTAATTATCACCCTAATTACTTAATTCAACAAAATTCCCCAAGCCGCTATTGGTAGAATTTTTGATTTCTATATGCTATGAACAGTATAAAAGGTTGGAAAATTGTGTTGATGTTCCTTTTGGTTACCCAAATAAGTTTTGGACAAGAAAGTGAAAATCAATTAGTCATATACAAAAGTTGGAGTGAGGGCAGCAAAAATCAACAGAACCTTGATAAGGTAATGCAATCACTTTCCCGAAATCCATATTCCCCAACTGCTGACAGCCTAATAAAATATGTTGCAAGAGTTGATCCTGATAAAATATACACTTACGCTGCGGCAAATAATAACCTCAGCTTCAAAATCAGGTCAAGTAACGATCCTTTGGTTCGTATCATAGCTAAACTTGCAACGCTGAAAACCGGACGGATGTATTTCCCCTTCCTGGATGATCTCTACACAGGTAAACAAACAATCGGTTCTATTGAACCGGCATTAAAGAATGACGAGAAGTACTACAAATTACTGGTTTCAACCCACTTGGATTATGCTGAACGGCTGAAAAAGAACGATACACCGATAGAAAATGAAGCGTTAACTAAAAAGTTGAAGCAAAAAGCAATTGAGATATATGTAAATGAAATCAACGGTTTGCACAATTCGCCAGATGCCGTTAGATTTAGGAAAATACAGAACCTCACTCCTGTTGAATTGTACTACCTGGCTGTAATGGGTGCAGATAATATTTACACCAGTAGCTACCTGGGTGTGTACAAAAGATTGATGGATAAAGTAAACAGCAAAACTGCTGGAGATGAAATTCTGAAGACAGTTGGTTATGACTATTTTAAAAAATGGTTGAGGTTAGCAGCAAGCTACAATACACTGGATGACTTTCTAAAGAACATGAGCTCAGAAAGTGCAAATACTTTGATCAGAAACTTTGTTCGTGATCTGGATAAAACTGCAAGCCTGGAAGATGCTGTTGATGTAGCTGATTCCTATGCAAGCATCTCTAATCCTGAGTTGCAACTGCTCATCATTACAGAGGTTCAGGAAAACATGAATACTGCTACCAGTGAACGTGCAAAACGTATTTACAGTTTACTGAACACCATTTTTTTGTCAAAAGATCCGGCAAATAAAATTGATATCACAGCTGAATTAGGTATTCCACCAGTTTACGACATGCCATTTAGCCGTCTGGCTGATGCTTCCGACAGGGTGATCATCGAGCAGTTTATTTATGGTGATGAGATTGGTCCTACAGATTTCCTAGCATTCCTAAGCACTTTTAAAAACTCAAACTGGAAGATCGTTAGCAAACCTCAGTGGGTAGAGGTCAGTTCAACAAAAGGAAAGAAAGTAACGATCTATGCCAACAAACCGCTCAATAACAAAAAAGATCTAGATGCAAAAGCACAGGCAGCTTTGAACGAGTATTTAGTGAAGAACAATCTGCATCCAACAATTGCAATTCATCGTGGGCACAGTTATCATGTTCGTTCTACGATAGAGCAACTTCCTTCTTCAGCGAAAGTTGTGTTGCTGGGAAGTTGCGGTGGATATCAGAACCTGAATGATGTATTTAAAGCTTGTCCTCAATCGCATATCATCGCTACAAAACAAGTTGGAACGGCAATGGTAACTCAGCCAATCATTAATATAATGGCGGATGATCTTAGAGAAGGTAAAGACCTGAACTGGCCTGCCATGTGGAAGGAGCTAAATGCAAAGTTTAAGGATAAAGCCAGCCGTGATAAGTTCGAAGACTACGTTCCACCTCACAAAAACCTGGGAGCGATCTTTATGACAGCATTTGGAAAAAATGGTTAGGTCTCGATCAACTTTTTCGTCCAGATAGTACCGTTCTTACTGTCGTGCCGTTCGATCAACCCATCTTCAAACAAAGCCATGAGTTGTTTTTTTGCTTCGTCTGCAGAAAGATCAGAGATTGTTGAGAACTCTTTATCCGTCATGGAGTAGAAAGTATCAAACAGTTTATGAGGATCAGCATCAATGGGTTCCTTACATGCATCAGGAACATGCTTTAGAATGATATTCTCGAATTTATCATAGGGATGATAACCTGCCAATCTTGATAACTGAGTTTTACCATCTGAGAAGATGAGTGTTGGAAAAACTTTAATTCCCAACTCAGCAGCCAACTCCAGATCAGCCTTAAACAATTCCTGTGCTTTGCCATTAAAGTCTCTTTCCAATCTGGCAGAGTCAAGTCCGGTTTCGAAAGCTGCTTTCTCCAGGTACTCCCATTTAATGATGTTCTTTTTTTCAAGGAACAACATTTCCTTTATCCTTCGGAGAAAATGGATAGCCTTGTCATTATCCTGCATTTGGGCTGCTTTAAAAGCAATAGATGGAGGATAAGAAGAAGGCAGCGGATCTTCAAACCAAACGTCGCCGTCTAACGGAATATCATGCTGCTTGCAAACATCTTCCCAGTGCTGTGCTGCATCGGAAGGTTGTTTTATCATACCACGATTGTATCCATCCCAGGAAGGCAATAAGCCTCCCATGCAGTATTTGATCTCAAGATATTTACCGTATTCAAGATGGAGTTTTCGCAATAACGGTTGAATGATCCAGCAGGTAGAACAAACCGGATCAGTAAAATATAAAACCTGCAATGGTTTTATATTGTTTGGCTGATGTTTTGGCGGAATTAAAGGAACTGGTATCTCGTCATCACTTAAACGTTGAGGATAACGAAATAACTCATTTAATTCTCTGCCAGCATTTATGTGCTTAGAAACATCGGTTGATCGTAAATTGTAATACCTGGTGAAAGCCTTTTCCACATCAGCCTCATTTGCAATACAGTTAGCTACGGTTTTAGCATCCAGCAGTGCATTCGTAGTTCCTGTGCTGGTAAAAGGGAGAGCTAAGTGAGCTGCATCTCCAATCAACACTACATTTTGTTTATGAAAAGTTGGTAGCAGGTCAAAGTCAGTTGTGTTCCAAACATAGCTGGTACCAAAATCATTTCTTTCTATCACTTCCCTAACCATTACGGGAAAACCTTGTAATTGGCTTTTACAAAATGCTTCTAAGTGGATGGCTTCATTTCCATTAAGATCAGCTTCTTCGGGATTAAATTGCATAAACCACACATACTCATTCACTCCTGTTGGAATAATACCAAATGCCAAACCCTTTTTATCGTGCTGATATTTTGCAAACGTTGCAGGCATACCAACAACACTATCATTAATTTTAACTGTTCCTACGATCTCTTTCACGGTAACAGGTGAATAGAAAACATCACCAAAAATGGTTTGCCTTACTTTAGATTGGCTTCCATCAGCTCCAATAAAAATATCACCCGGTTCTACATCCCCATTTTCAAAAATCGCCGCTATAGCTTTTTCACCGTCATATTCAAAATGAGAAAAAATTCTTCCGTGAGTGATAGAATTATTTGGAAATTGAGCATATAGAAAGTGGGTGAGATCAGCTCTTTTAATACATTTCCAGTGGTCTAATTTAAGATGTTTAATCTCAATTCCTGATGGTCGTCTAAGGCTAAAAGTCTCAACTTTTCCCCCAGGCAACTTTGCCGTGCTTCCATGCCTGATCTCTTCCAGAATTTGCTTTCCCTCAGTGTGCATTAGAAATGCATGACCCTGTATCGGCATTTCATTGGTTCGTTCACAAATAACAACATCAACGTGCTGCTTTCGCAAATAAATTCCGGATGCAAGTCCGGCGATTCCGCCACCAATAATTACGGCTTTCATAGTTAGGTAACTGGTTAATTCGTAGGTATGGAATGATTGTGAGGGACGAATATAAAACTAATAAATAGATTTTATACCTAATCTGCTGGTAATGAAGAATGGATAAACGATTAAAATGCCAACTGCAATTGTGCAGCTTTTTTAGAGGATTGATAAGAAATTGGTTTTAGTTGAACCTCTTTTGTGATGTGAATCACATCTGTTTCGTTATATCGTGATGCAATGATCATCTTAACCCCATTGCTATGATTATTAAACAGTTCAGACACAATTTCCGGACGATTGTTATTGCTGGACAGATGCGATAGCAAAAGATGCGTCATCTGTTTAGGACGGTGCTCCTTAAAAAGGTGAAGAGCCTGAGCATTGCTCAAGTGTCCATTTCCTCCGGCAATACGGTTTTTTAGGTAAGACGGATAAGCTCCCTTCGCCAGCATCTCATCATCATAATTCGATTCGAGAAAAGCTGCATTACATTGTTTGAAGTAATGGATGAGGTTTGAACAAGGTGTGCCGATGTCAGTAAATACGCCAACATTCACATCATTGCAGGAGATCATAAAACTGTAGGGATCGGCTGCATCATGGAATTTGCTGAAAGCTGAAATTGTCAGGTTACCAATCGTTACAGGAGAACAGGCCATGAACGTATAGGAAAGATGCTTTTCCAGTTTAACTCTCCCATTTCTTCTTGTAGCATCAGTTATGTAAACCGGTATCTGGTGTTTTTTGCTTAGAACTTCCACTCCTTTAATGTGGTCTGAGTGCTCATGGCTGATGAATATGGCTTTCACTTTCTGCATTTCAAGTTCCAGCCTTTTCATTCGTGTTTCAATCTCTTTACAGCTAATGCCGGCATCAACCAAAACAGCTTCGCTGCTATTGCCAACATAGTAGCAGTTTCCATTGCTACCACTGTTCAGAGATGTGATAAAAAGACTCATAAGCACAGCAAAGAAACAGAGAAAGCCCCACCACTTACACAATGTGCATTCATTTAATTTTCCAAAAAACTTATCTTCAACCCCTACAACCAGTTATATGAGAAAAACTTATTGCTTGCTGGCTGCTCTCATCTTAGCAGCACCCCTTTTTGCACAGGACAAAGGTTCGGATGTAAAAGTGATCTCAAATTCATCTACCGTTAACCAACTCAATCCTGATTATTCAGTTATCACAGAACACACTGTTACCATCAAAGGACAAAAAGTTCCCTACAAAGCCGTTACAGGTAGCATTCCTGTTTGGAGTGATTCAGGAAAAGTGATGGCCGGCGTTTTTTATACCTATTACGAAAGAAGTGATGTGAAAGATCGTACCACAAGACCGTTAGTTATCTCTTTCAACGGAGGTCCTGGAACTACTTCTATTTGGATGGAGATCGGCTACACTGGTCCACGAATCCTGAATATTGATGATGAAGGATTTCCAACTCAACCCTATGGCGTAAAGGAAAATCCGCATTCTATTTTAGATATTGCTGACATCGTTTATGTTGATCCGGTGAATACCGGTTATTCCAGGATGATTGGAAATCAGCAAGCTTCAAAATTCTTTGGAGTGAATGCTGATGTAAAATACCTGGCTGAGTGGATCAATACTTTCGTTAGCCGCAACAACCGTTGGCTTTCTCCAAAATACCTGATCGGGGAAAGTTATGGAACAACAAGGGTTTCCGGACTTGCCTTAGAATTGCAAAACACCCAATGGATGTTCTTGAATGGAGTGATCCTCGTTTCTCCAACAACCTTGGGTATCGAAAGAGATGGTCCTTTGGATGCCGCACTTCGTTTACCATATTATGCAGCTACAGCATGGTATCATAAAAAATTGCCTTCAGATTTGCAAAACAAAGATCTTACTGCCTTACTTCCTGAAATCGAAGAATTCACAATCAACGAACTTGTTCCGGCTTTGAGCAGAGGTGGTTTTTTGGATGATGCAAAGAAGAAAAGTCTTGCAGCACGAATCTCCAGGTACTCAGGCTTATCAGAACAATCCATCTTACAAAGGAACCTGAATATTGCTCCTAATTTTTTCTGGAAGGAGTTACTAAGAGATAGTGGGTACACAGTAGGAAGACTTGATTCACGTTATCGTGGAATTGATCGTCAGCAAGGAGGTGAATCTCCTGACTATAACCAGGAATTGGTTTCCTGGGAACATTCCTTCACTCCTGCCATGAACGATTATCTAAGAAATGAACTTGGTTACAAAACAGATTTGAAATACTATGTTTTCGGTCCTGTTCGTCCCTGGGATAATACAAACGATAGAACAGGCGAAAATCTTAGGCTAGCGATGGCTGAGAATCCTTACATGCATGTGCTGATCCAGTCTGGATATTATGATGGTGCCTGTGATTATTTTAATGCCAAGTACAGCATGTGGCAGTTAGATCCCAGCGGAAAAATGAAAGACCGTCTTAGCTGGAAAGGATACAGAAGTGGACACATGATGTATTTACGGAAACCAGATTTGCAAGTGAGCAATGATGACCTGAGAGATTTTATTCAAAAAACACTGCCGAAACCAAATCAACCGGCGAAGTATTGATTCCACGAATGAAAATCCGCCTACAAAAAGATCCCGCCAGTCGAGATCTTTTTTTTCAAGGGGATATTGGATTAAATATTACAATCTTCTTCCACGTTCCACTAATTCCTGATCTATGAATCCACTTTCTTCAGAACTAGCTCCAGTACCACACAACTCAAATGGTCCGGAAAACAGTTTGGCGAAAAATCCAGGTTTACTGTTTCTCAATTTTTGTATTGCTCCAGAAGACATTACTACAAGGCTATCTTCTTCCGGAGCGGCACCAATACCGCAGATTTCATAGTCTGCAGGAAGGGTTTCATGTGTATAATTCTTTTTCATAAGTGGTGTGTTTTGTAGCACAAATGTCAAGCTTGCTCACAGCCGTAATAATGATTTTTGTCATGTTTCAACATGATCTTAATCTTCAGCTTAACTACCTTTGCCAACCTGAAAAAGAACTATTATAAAGCACTGAATATTGATTATAACGCCTCACTAGCTGAGGTCAAATCTGCCTATCGCAAGCTTGCTTTACTCTATCATCCCGACAAAACCGATAACGAACTCCTCAAGTCAAAATTTGCTGAGGTAAAGGAAGCTTACGAGGTATTGAGAGATCCCGTCAAACGAAAAAACTATAACCTAACGTTCGACAACCTGAGTTATAAAAAAGCAGAACAGCTTACACCTTACCAGATTCTACAGAAGTTGCAGGCTCTGAAAGACAGAATCAGTAAAGCCGATCCACTAAGAATGGATCTTGACAGGCTGGAATTCGACATCACTGAACTGATCAGAGAAAGAAACCTTGGTACCCTTCGTTCAACTGAAGAACAACAAATTGTTCAACAATTCGTAGAGGAATTGTTAGATGCATGCAATCCACTTTCGCCGAAACAATTCAGACATATTTCCGGCAAGATTATGCCTTTGGCCGATGATGTTACAAAGCAAAAAGTGCATCAATTTCTTAACAGCCATAACAGAGAAAATTTCTGGAACAAGTACAAAATTTTATTTGCGATAGTTACAGGAATATTTTTGTGCCTCTTGATCTATTTGTCTGGAAAATAAAAAGAGCTGAACATTTAGTCCAGCTCAATTCGTGTAATAAGTGCAATTCGCAGCATTCGTGTTAACTTATTCCCTTTCTCCAGTATGCAGAAACGGATACGTATAATCAGTTGGCGGATTAAACGTTTCCTTGATCGTTCTGGCACTTAGCCAGCGATAGAGGTTTAGCATACTTCCGGCTTTATCATTCGTTCCACTGGCTCTTGCCCCACCAAATGGCTGCTGACCAACAACAGCTCCTGTTGGCTTATCATTTATGTAGAAGTTACCTGCAGCATTCCTTAGTTTGTCAGTAGCCAGTTCAACTGCATAACGGTCTTGGGCAATCACAGCTCCCGTTAAGGCATAAGGAGAAGTTGTATCAACCAATTCAAGGGCTTTTTCAAACTCATTCTCATTATAAACATGGATCGTAAGTACCGGTCCAAATATCTCTTCACACATAGAAACATACTTGGGATCTTTTGCTTCAATCACAGTTGCTTCTATGAAATAGCCTTTGCTCATGTCATAGTTTCCACCAACTAATATCTCTGCATTTGCATCCTTCCTAGCATTATCAATATACTTCGTGATGCTCTTAAAAGATTTCTCGTCAATAACTGCATTCACAAAATTGCCGAAGTCTTCCACGGTACCCATTTTAAAACTTTTCACCCCTTCTACCAACTTCTGCTTAACTGCTTCTGCAATGTTCGATGGAATATAAGCTCTAGATGCTGCAGAACATTTCTGCCCCTGGAACTCAAAAGCTCCTCTCAATAAAGCAGTAGCAACCACATCTGCATTTGCACTTTTGTGAGCCAGCACAAAATCTTTACCCCCTGTTTCACCAACGATTCTTGGATAAGAACGATAATTTCCCACGTTCTCTCCTATTGTCTTCCACATTTGATTGAACACACCGGTTGATCCAGTAAAATGCACTCCGGCAAATTCTCTGTGATTCATACACACTTTACCAATCGTTGGTCCATCAACGTAGATCAGGTTGATCACACCATCAGGCAATCCTGCTTCTCTCAAAATTCTCATGAACATTTGTGCAGAATAGATCTGGGTGTTAGCAGGTTTCCATACAACTACGTTACCGCACATTGCAGCAGAAGTTGGCAGGTTTCCACCAATTGCAGTAAAGTTGAAAGGCGTAACGGCTAATACAAATCCTTCCAGCGGTCTCCACTCTAACCTGTTGTGCATTCCTGCTCCGCTGATAGGTTGTTGCTTATATATCTCACTTAAAAAATGAACATTAAATCGTAGAAAGTCTATCAACTCACACGAAGCATCAATCTCAGCCTGGTAAGCATTTTTACTCTGCCCCAACATCGTTGTACCATTCATGTGCATACGATACTTGGTAGCAATAAGATCAGCAGCTCGTAAAAAGATATTAGCCCTATTCTCCCAATTCATTGCAGCCCAGCTTTCCTTTGCAGCAAGAGCAGCTTTAATTGCATCATGCACATGAGACTCATCTCCCGCATGAAAATGTCCCAAGGTATATGCAATCTCATGTGGAGGATGAATATCAACAGTTTTTCCCGTTCTCACTTCTTTGCCACCTATGTACATTGGAATGTCAGCCTGCTCACTTTTCAGCTCCTTCAATGTAGTTTTCAAAGCCTTTCTTTCAGCAGTTCCTAGTCCATAGGTAAGTACAGGTTCATTAGCAGGTAACGGGTAAGAGAAATATCCTAAGTTCATAACAAGATTGATTTAAGTAATCTTACATCAGACATCTTACATCAGACATCTTTTAAGAGCCGCAATTTAGTTTTTTTTATGGAAGCCAGCTTTCCTACTACTATTTGGCTTTCGTTGTGTCACTCACTTGTACTTTTGGAACATGGCTCAACATGAAACCACCAAACTAAGAAAAGGTGACATCTTCTATACCGAGTACGACGGTCAATTTCATATTTATAAGCTCCTTAGAAAAGAAGAAGCAGCAGAAACTTTCCATGTATTAGGTTATAAGTCATTAGCTGAAGAGCCTACACTTGATAAGCTGAATGAGCTGGAAATAAATTTCTTCCATGCTCCTATTCACCAGGAAAGTTTTTCAGATACCACATTTCTCATCAACATCCCTGTAACAGATGAAGAACTGATTGGCTTTTTTGAATATCAGAAGCAAATGGATGCTCATTTTGATACTATAATAGCAAAAGCAACAGAATACTACCAGAAAGGTTATAATCTTACAGATGAAGGTAAACTCGAAGCAGCCATTGCAGCATATACTAAAGCAATAGAATTATTGCCTACATTTTATGAAGCATTCGATAATCGGGCTTTCTGCAAAATGGATCTGGGAAGATGGAATGAGGCAATGGAAGACTTTAGACTATCGCTACAAATAAATCCCGATAGCCTCTTGGCAGAATTCTCAATTGGCGAATGTTATTTTCGACTTGGTCAGTATGTTAGGGCAAAAGAACAATTCGAGAAATGTGTTAAGCTTGACCCATCTCACAAGGTGTCTCAGGATTTTCTACTTAAGACAATTGACATAATCAATTCTTCAATTAGTAAATAAGCTGTTTGATGTATAGTTCGAGGCACAAGGAACGTATAACAACATTGTTGCAAAAAAATATTTGATTAAAATTTGGAAGCATCACAAAAATAAATTCATATTTGCAACGCAATAAAAAAATTTAACAGCAACATGCAACAACGTATTATAAATATTGAAACAGCAAAAGGGTTTAGTCCTTTGGGCTACACCAATTGTAGGGCATGTTACGCTGTGTTTTAATACAACAGAGCAAAAAACTTAAAAGCCCTGCAGCAATTGTGGGGCTTTTTTATTTCATAATATTCTTCTTAGGTGCTTGTGCAAAAACAACGAACCTGCATCTATAGAACACAAATGAAAAAAGATGAGAACCAGAATAAATAATTTAAGTCACACAGGTTGCTTTAACCCGGAACAAGATCATTTCGATTTTGCTGTGGGCAAACCATACCTATCCAAACGACCGTATAATAAACTTATTAGTTAGCAACTCTAACTAAGAAGGTAAGCCCGGTCAGATTTTCTGAACCGGGCTTTTGTTTGGCATTAAGAATTTTAAACTTATTAATAAAACAGTCATGGACAACTTATATAACCAGAAAGTACTGAACACAAATCAACTGTTCGGAGATGGGTTACTACATGCAAAAACCCTATATCTCTATCACTTCAATATGCTGCCTAGTGTGCATTATATCAACAGCATTGACGGCGAGAAGTTATTTTTTTCAATAAAGGAAAAGTATGCTTCAGAAATAAATCACGAGCATCAGTACAGGTGGTACAAACCAGATAAAAAGAAATTCCAGTTTGACGAAACTCTACTAGTACTCAAGAACAATATCATCCTGGAGTTCGATGATTATTACTGTCAAATATTTCATGATGGAAGTAACCTTTCATTCATTGATGAGATAGCTGCTCTTGCACTTAAATTCAGGGAAAGAAAAAAGAAAGAGCCTTTGGAGATCAACCTGATCGTAAGAGATAGGAATCTTTATCTCAAATCAATGGAGATCAAACGAACAAAGCTTGACCTTGATCTTTTCTATGAAGACGATTTCAAGCCTGTAGATGAAGTAATACGACAAAGGCTAAACCAGAAGAAAGACAAAGGAATTGTTTTGCTGCATGGTTTACCTGGAACAGGAAAGACAACTTACCTACGTTACCTAATTGGGAAGTTGAAGAAAAGAGTACTCTTTCTCTCTCCTAACGTCGCTGGTAATCTCATGAATCCGGAGTTTCTGGATCTGTTGATTGATAATCCTGATACTGTAGTTATTATTGAAGACGCAGAGAATATAATCATGGACAGGCGAAACAGTAATGACTCATCTGTATCAAACCTGCTGAATATTTCAGACGGCTTGCTGGCTGACTTTTTGAACGTGCAATTGATCTGTACTTTCAACAGTGCTTTGACTATGGTTGACAGTGCCTTGATGAGAAAAGGCAGATTGATCGCCAAATATGAGTTTGGTAAGCTCAGTGTTGCTAAGGCTCAAAGGCTAAGTGATCACTTGGGATTTAAAACAAAGCTCACGAAACCAATGACCGTAGCAGAGATCAGTAACCAGAACGATATGGAATTCGAAACGAAACAGGTACAAGTGATCGGATTCAGAAGAGAAGCATTGATCATGGAAAATTAAAAGTACAAGAGTGCGACGCAACAGAAGTATCATTAATATACTTCTGCTCGTCTCACAAAAGCAAAACAAAATGGCAAAGAAATTATCAATACGTGGCAAAGACATCAGAGCTATCGGATATCCGGAAGGTCCTGTAGTGTCTGTAGCCATCACAACAATGGAAAAACATTTCAAACACGAAACCTTAGCTGGTGCATTGCATCTCCTGAAACAAGTGCTGAATGACCCTGCAACATTTACAGAAGATGAAATATTAGGTTCAATAGCAAAAATGTTGCTTCCTAAAGTCCTCTCCTTTGGAGAGGATTTAGGTGAGGTCAGTCTCAACAAAGAAGGTATTCACTTTAATGTATTTGGTCGTGAGCATATCGAAGAAGGTGCCATGCACCAAATGTACCAGGCTGCTAAACTTCCGATTAGTGTTGCCGGAGCGTTAATGCCAGATGCACATCATGGTTATGGATTACCGATTGGTGGAGTGTTGGCAACAGAAAATGCCATTATTCCTTACGGTGTAGGTGTTGACATCGGTTGCAGAATGTGCCTCTCCATCTTCGACATAGATCCAAAAGATCTGATACAACGTGAAGCATTCTTTGTAAGAGAACTGAATGAAGCAACTCTTTTTGGTGGAGGAAAGGAATTCAAATCAACCACAGATCATGAAGTGTTAGATAATGAGTTATTCTATCGTTTGCCTTTACTAAAAGGTTTACATGGAAGAGCAGCAAAGCAAATGGGAACTTCCGGTTCAGGAAATCACTTTGTAGAATTTGGTGTTGTCGAGATTACCGAGAAAGATGAAGTGTTGGGTGTTGAGCCGGGAAAATATCTTGGCTTATTATCTCACAGCGGATCAAGAGCACTGGGAGCAAACATTGCACAGCACTACACCAAACTTGCAAAAGCCAAACGTAAGTTACCTGGTGAGGCTTCTAATCTTGCATGGTTCTTATTGAGTGAAGAAGAAGGATGGGAATACTGGCTAAGCATGAACCTTGCCGGTGATTATGCATCTGCATGTCATCATGTGATACATGCTAAACTTGCAAAACAGCTCGGACGTAAACCGTTGAAGATGGTAGAGAACCATCACAACTTTGCCTGGAAGGAAATGCATGATGGTAAAGAAGTTATCGTTCACCGTAAAGGTGCTACACCTGCTGGTAAAGATGTGCTTGGCATTATTCCAGGCAGCATGACAGCTCCTGGCTTTATTGTAAAAGGTAAAGGTGACATAGCTTCAATCAACTCTGCATCTCATGGTGCTGGCAGACAAATGAGCCGAACGCAAGCTTTGAGCAACATCACTCAAAATGCACTTAAGAATGAGTTAGCAAAACATAATGTGACCTTGTTAGGTGGTGGATTAGATGAA
>JANPIB010000057.1:0-57420 GCA_031424775.1 Chitinophagales bacterium
TGATCATCAACCCTAATGTAAAAGATACTTTCGTAAAAAGATCTAAGCTCATTAATACAATGAGGGATTTTCTGAACGAAAGAGGTGCTTTAGAAGTTGACACACCTGTGTTGCAATCAATTCCCGGTGGAGCTGCTGCAAGACCTTTCATAACACATCACAATGCATTGGACGTTCCTTTCTATTTAAGAATAGCCAACGAACTTTACCTGAAGCGTTTGATAGTTGGTGGATTTGATTGGGTGTATGAATTCAGCCGAAACTTTAGAAATGAAGGGATGGACAGAACACACAATCCTGAATTTACGATCCTGGAGTGGTACACAGCTTACAAGGATTATTTCTGGATGATGGAAACCACTGAGCAGATGCTGGAAAAGATCGCAATTGCACTTCATGGAACAACTGATGTGCAGGTTGGTGATAAAACCATCAGCTTTAAAGCACCATTTAAACGCATCAGCATTTTTGATGCAGTGAAAGAGAATACCGGCATTGATATTAGCGAAATGGATGAAGCTGGCTTAAGAGACGTATGTAAGCAATTGGAAATAACTGTGCCCAATAATATTGGTAAAGGAAAGTTGATCGATGAACTCTTCAGTGAAACATCTGAAGCGAAGTTTATTCAGCCAACATTTATTATTGATTATCCTGTTGAGATGAGTCCGCTAACAAAAAAACATCGTAGCAAAGAAGGGCTTGTTGAAAGATTTGAATTGATGATCAACGGAAAAGAAATTGCGAATGCATACTCTGAGTTGAATGATCCAATAGATCAACGTGAAAGATTTGAAGAACAAGTTAGGTTGATGGAAAGAGGTGACTTGGAAGCTATGTTCATTGATCATGATTTTCTCAGGGCACTTGAATATGGTATGCCGCCAACTTCAGGAATTGGAATTGGAATCGACAGGCTTTGCATGTTGATGACCAACCAACCGTCAATACAAGATGTTTTGCTTTTCCCTCAAATGCGACCTGAGAAAATTCAAAGTGAAGAATAAAAGACACTACGTCATGTCGACGATAGGAGACATCTCCGAAACTTAAGCAGGTTTATATTTAGAGACCTCTCCTATCGTCGAGGTGACGATCAAACAAGAAAAGCAGCTCGTTAGAGCTGCTTTGATTTTTCAGAAACCTACTACTAAAGCCAATCTGTTACTAAAGCCTTCATCATTCACAATCTCGTCGGTTCCATTCTGCCATGAACGATGTTTTATATCTTCTGATTCATTGTTCCGAAGTATATATTTACAAAACTGTGCCAAACAGTTTTTACATATACAACGGCCATTCTAAATAACTGAAAATCATTTCGCTTTTGCAGGAGAACTTTGTTTTTCAATTCGGATGCAGCAGTTATTTTCTTAGTTGGCAATTTTTTTATTGTGTTTTTTATTCTCGGAATAACCACCCTGTACACAACTCTAACAGTTGAGAGTTTACTAAAGATTACATCTTCATGCAGCTTTAATGAACCAAATTGTTCCTCAAGAATTTTACAAATTGTTAAAGCAATGTTACTAAGCAGGTATTGATGCAGGCCGAAATAATGTGCCATCAGTAAGCAGCTGCTTTACTGCACATCTTTCTGGTGATCAATAATGAACTGGATCACCTCATCTAATGAGTGGTCTATTCTTGAAAAAGCATCGGTAATATCATCTCTGCTCACCTGTGCTGCGAAAGAAGGGGTTTTTAGTTTCTTCTGAATACCCTTTACATCCATTCCATCGTAGCGAGTTGGACGTATCAATGCAGCAGCATGAATAAAGCCGGATAGTTCATCAAAGGCATAGATCATTTTATCCATCTTACTTACCGGCTCAACTCCAAAATATCTCGGACCATGTGAGGCAATGCAATGAATTATATCCGGATCGACATTTCTGCGTTCAAGTTCTTCTATGATAATTCTGCAATGATCATCCGGAGATTTTTCCCAATCAGCATCATGAAGCAAACCTGCCAATTCCCACTTCGTTGCAGTTTGTTCATCTGCACCTTCTTTTTCCAAAGCCCAGGCTTTCATTACAGCAGCAACTTGTTTCATATGTAGACGCAAACGTTCGTTTGGCACCCATTCATTTAAGAGCTGATTTGCTTCTTCGAGGCTAATTAGGTTGCCTATATTTTTCGGATCACCAAACGAGCTTCTTCCAAGGTTATGACTTGCCATGCTGTTTTTTGGTAAATATAAGTGTGATCAGGGCTTGAGTTTCTTTGCCGTTTTCTTCTCTTCGTTTTCCTTCAACCGGTATTTGACAATCTTCTTTATTAACGAAACGGGCAATGGTTTAGCTAATGTAAATTGAATTGTTCCACCGAAGGTTTTGAATGGCATCAACTCTTCTTTAAACACCTCCAGCACTTTTTTACTTGCAGGAAACAATGAACAATGATCTTTGAAAGCAGCAAAATACACCAGCATTCCATCTTGCTTGTAAGCCGGCATTTGGTAACTGATCACTTCTTCAGCTTTTGGTGCAGTCGATTTTATTGATGCACGAACCTTCTCCAGCAAAGGCAAAACATCCGCTGGAACATTCAGCATGTACTCATCAACTGATTTAGGTGCAACTGCTTTCATACTATTCTTCTTCAGCTGCTCGTTTCAATTCAGCAATATCCAGTTTGATCATTTTCATCATGGCTTGCATTACTTTTTCGGCTTTTTTTCCACCTTGCGAGAGCAGTTGAGGTAAGATCGTTGGCGTAATTTGCCACGAGAGCCCAAATCTGTCTTTCAGCCATCCACAGGCTTGAGTTGTTCCACCATCAGCAAGTAAAGCATCCCAGTATTTATCAACTTCTTCCTGAGTTTCACAGCTTACCATAAAAGATACTGCTTCGGTAAACTTGTAAATTGGTCCTGCATTCATGGCAGAAAATCTTTGACCAAAAAGCTCAAATTCCATCACCAACACACCACCTTCTGGTCCAGGGGCACCTTTCGGATTTCTTGCTACAGAGATGATCTTCGAGTTTGGGAATAAAGAGGTGTAGAGATTAACAGCTTCTTCAGCGTTACTGTCGAACCAAAGAAACGGTGTGATTTTTTGCATGATTGAAGTTTTATTGGGTTGTGATTTTTTAGTTAATTGGTCTCAACGTAGTTCTTAAAGCTGTTCAGGATGGCCTGCCATCCTTGTTGTTGCATTTCCATTGAATGAGTGCTTTCAGGATCAAAAGTTTCGGTCACTTTAGTTCCGTCACCATCCTTCTCAAATTGAATTACTACTTTTCTGCCGTCTCCTAACGTATAAGCAATAGCCTGGTGATGATCCACTTTTGTGTATTCACCTCCAAAATCAAAACTAAAGCTGCCATCCTTTGCTGCCATCGTTGTTTTGAATTGTCCGCCAACTCTCAAATCATTCTCGGCATTAGGTGCATGCCAATCATCTGATGCCTGGCACCATTGGGTGATGTGTTGAGGTTCACTCCAATATTGCCAAACTTTCTCAACCGGAGCGTTTACTGTAGTTTGAACTGTGATTGCATTTGTTTCCATGTGTTTGAATGCTTTTTACAAACCTAATCTGTTTAAAATGTAATTGTGATGTGCAAAAACGACATTCTGCAAGGCTGAATACGTCAAACTAAAACTAACATCTGTTAACCTTTGATTCGTAAACATTAATTTTAGCCTTCTGAAATTAGCAATATGGGTTACACGCTTCAAAATAAAGTTAGAATCGTTACAGCTGCCTCTTTGTTTGATGGTCATGATGCAGCTATTAATATTATGAGACGGATACTGCAGAGTAAAGGTGCTGAGATCATTCATCTAGGGCATAATCGGTCTGTAAAAGAGATCGTTGAGTGTGCAATTGAAGAAGATGCTCAAGGAATTGCCATCACCAGTTACCAGGGTGGGCATGTGGAGTTTTTCAAATACATGAAAGACCTGTTGGATGAAAATGGTTGTGGTCATATCAAAATTTTTGGTGGTGGTGGCGGAACTATTTTGCCTGAAGAGATTAGCGAACTACATCAATACGGTATTACTCGTATCTACTCTCCAGACGATGGAAGGCAAATGGGTTTGGAAGGAATGATAGAAGATGTAGTGAAGCAATGTGATTTTAATCTGAATGGTAATGGTGAATATAAAAACCCGATGACCTTAGGTGAGGTGAAAGATGTGAGAACCATTGCAAGACAAATTACGAATGTGGAGAACGGCCAACCCTCAACTACCAACGATCAACAAACTATAAAGGCTCCTGTTCTCGGAATTACAGGAACTGGTGGTGCAGGAAAAAGTTCTGTTACAGATGAGATCGTTAGAAGATACCTGAATGCATTTGAAGATAAAACGATCGCAGTTATTTCAGTTGATCCATCTAAAAAGAAAACAGGTGGAGCATTATTAGGTGACAGGATCAGGATGAACTCTATCTCTCATGTTAGAGCCTACATGAGAAGTCTTGCTACAAGAGATGACAATACTGCTTTGAGTAGTGCTGTTCAGGATGCCATTGACATTTGCAGAAGTGCAGGTTATGATTTCATCATTTTAGAAAGTGCAGGTGTTGGTCAGAGTGATGCTTCGATCTTAGATTTCTGTGATGTGAGTTTGTATGTGATGACTCCTGAATATGGAGCGGCATCACAGTTGGAAAAAATTAATATGCTGGATTATGCTGATGTGGTATGCATCAACAAATTCGATAAAGCCGGTGCATTGGATGCTTTGCATGATGTGAGAAAGCAGTACAAACGTAATCACCAGAAGTTTACTGCAAAAGATGAGGAACTACCAATTGTTGGAACGATTGCATCCCAATTCAACGATGGTGGCATCAATGAATTATTTGAAAAGATATTCGAAGCTGTAGCAACAAAAACAAATGCACAGTTTGGAAATATGGAGCATCATGCTCATAAAAAAGATACCGTCAGCAAATCACTTATCATTCCACCATCGAGAGGTCGTTATTTAAGTGAGCTCACTACAACAATAAGAGAGTACAATCAACTTGTAATTGATCAATGTACTATTGCTTCACAGCTTTACCAGGTTAGCGGTGCTATTGAAGTATTGAAGATAGCCGGTAAGACCGAAAATCTTTCATCATTAGAAGACGTAAGAAAAAAACTGGAAGATCAATTAACACCTGTAAGTAGAAAGCTCATTCAAAAATGGCCAGAAAAACTCAAGGCTTACGAAGAAGACTTTTATGAGTATAAGGTTCGTGATAAAGTGATCAAACAACCGATGACGAGTGTGAGTTTATCCGGTACTAAAGTCAGAAAAGTTATTCTACCAAAATTCAAAGATTGGGGTGACATATTAAGATGGCAGGGACAAGAAAATGCTCCGGGTTTATTTCCTTTTACAGCAGGAGTATTCCCATTAAAAAGAGAAGGTGAAGACCCGACAAGAATGTTTGCCGGTGAAGGTGGACCAGAAAGAACGAACAAAAGATTTCATTATGTTTCTCAAGGTCAGCCAGCTAAGAGGTTATCAACTGCATTTGACAGTGTAACACTTTATGGTGAAGATCCAGATCCTCGTCCGGATATTTATGGAAAAGTTGGAAACAGTGGAGTAAGCATAGCTACTGTTGATGATGCCAAGAAACTCTACAGTGGTTTTGATCTTTGCGATCCTAAAACTTCAGTAAGTATGACCATCAACGGTCCTGCTCCAATGCTGCTGGCTTTCTTTATGAATGCAGCCATAGATCAGCAGTGCGAAAAATATATTGAAAAAAATGGAATGTGGGATGATGTGAAGAAAGTAAGTGAGATGAAGTATAAAAACACATCTCAACCTATTTATTCTGACTCTTCTACACCTGGAAACTTACCGGAAGGCAATAATGGTTTAGGATTGAAGCTACTTGGATTAAGTGGTGATGAAGTATTGCCAAAAGATGTTTATGAAAAGCTGAAAGCTGAAGCTTTAACCCAGGTAAGAGGTACGGTGCAAGCTGATATCCTGAAAGAAGATCAGGCTCAGAACACCTGCATCTTCTCAACTGAGTTTGCATTGAAGCTAATGGGTGATGTGCAGCAATATTTCATTGATCAGAAAGTGAGGAATTTTTATAGTGTTTCTATTAGTGGCTATCATATTGCAGAAGCTGGTGCAAACCCGATCACTCAACTTGCTTTCACTTTATCAAATGGGTTTACTTATGTTGAGTATTACCTGAGTCGGGGAATGAACATAGATGATTTTGCTCCCAACTTATCTTTCTTCTTCAGCAATGGAATGGATCCAGAGTATAGTGTTATTGGCAGAGTGGCAAGAAGGATCTGGAGTAAGAGCATGAAGTATAAATACAAAGCAAATAAGCGTAGCCAGATGTTGAAGTATCATATTCAAACATCAGGTCGCTCATTACATGCACAGGAGATTGACTTCAACGACATCAGAACAACCTTACAGGCTTTGTATGCTATTTATGATAATTGCAATTCGCTTCACACCAATGCATACGACGAAGCCATCACCACACCTACAGAAGAAAGTGTAAGAAGAGCAATGGCAATTCAGCTTATCATCAATAGGGAATTGGGAACGGCTAAGAATGAAAATCCGAATCAAGGTTCGTTCTTAATTGAGGAGCTTACTGATCTTGTTGAAGAAGCTGTGTTAAGTGAGTTCGACAGAATAACAGATCGTGGAGGTGTTCTCGGTGCAATGGAAAGAATGTATCAAAGAAATAAAATACAGGAAGAGAGTTTATTCTATGAACATCAAAAGCACAGTGGCGAATTACCATTGATAGGTGTAAATACTTTTTTAAACAAAAAAGGAAGTCCAACTATTCTGCCTACAGAAGTTATCCGTTCAACAACCGAAGAAAAAGAACAGCAGATACAAAACCTGCATGCCTTCTGGAAACGTAATGAAAGCAAGAATAAAGAGGCTTTAAAACGTTTAAAAGAAGTTGCTGTTAACAATGGCAACCTGTTTGAAGAATTAATGGAAACAGTCAAGTATTGTTCTTTAGGTCAGATCACTCATGCTTTGTATGAAGTGGGTGGACAATACAGAAGGAATATGTAAAAATAAAGGCTCCTGAATCGGAGCCTTTATTTTAAAATCTTGTCGATTCTTTTTCATTAATTACAACTGTATCCGTCCATTTGTCGTGCCATGGATAACCTGAAAAAGCACTGAACGGCTCAAACGGCACCATACGGCAAAAACCACGTTTGAAGGCTGTAAGCACAGAAATATTTGTGCCTTCATAATCATTAACAGCTCGAGTACCGGTTATAAATTTCCCAAGTGTTTTACCGTTGAATATTGCTTCCATAAAGCCGATGTATAAACCAAAAATTATTAAGGTAACAAGTCTGTCAAGTAGCTTGGCTCCTACATCACTACTTTCATAATCCAACGACTCAACGGTGCTGGGACTTACTACGGCAAGGATGATTCCCCAGAAAAAAATTAGAATATAAAATGAAATGAAATCGATGATGTAATTGGCAAATCGTATTCCTGTACTTGCAGGAACCAGATTTACTTCAATTGGTTGAATTGGTTCAGGGGATAGTGTGTCAATTTGCATGTTTTGGTTTTTTACTAATATATAGAAAAAATAAGTTCCAAAATAATGACACGTATTAAAGGTCAGCTGAAGTATTTGTTTCTGCACAAGAGTGCGACGCAAGTAAAGCATCATAGTAGCACTTCAGCTGACCTCCAAAAATAATTATGACACAAGATCCTTCTTCATCATTTGCTTCAGTTTTTCTGCAATTGCTAATTCAAGATTATCGGGAAGTGTCGCTGACTCATCTCCAAAAGCGGCAAAATGACCTACCGTATTATCCCATGCAAACATAATGTCGGGGCTTCCGTTATAACTTACATGATACCTAACCTCTTCATTAAACCTGGAGGGTGTGATCTCTAAAATATACGGAGTCATATCTACGTTGATCTCCAGCCTTCTTGCATTATTGAAATCTCGCCGGTTGTTATTTGAAGCTGGGCTTTCATTTTCACTTGTAATAAACGGCTGGTTGCTCTGATTAGAAGCGCCACGTCCGGCACTTCCATGTTTGTTGTTGTCTCCTCTTCCTGACATAATCAATTGTTTACTGAACAAGCACAGTAACCATGCCACCGGAAAACAGCAGTTTTAATGAAGCGTGAAAATCAATAAAGAAATTTTTTAACCGGCAACAGTACAAATATCAGCTTCGTTGTGTCACTCACTTTTACTTCCTGTTCTCTATTCAGCCGACCCTTCACTTGTACAACTCCTGGCATTTATTGCAATAGAATGTTCTCCTGTTGGTCTTGCCGAGATATTCTTTAACCAGCTTTTCTCCATCTCTTGAACAAGTTCGTTTTGTATGTGCCAGCCAATTTTTCTTTAACACGTATTGCTTTTTCCATTCAAGAAAATCGAAGCTGTAAATTCTTGCCTGCCTGATCATCTCTGTAAGTTTCTTTGGCGGGAGATCACCTACTTTATTATTTGGGTGAACCCGAATTCGGTATAGCACTTCGTTCTTTATAATGTTACCTACTCCTGCAAAAATATTTTGATCTAGTAAAGCATCAACTACTAAAGTTTCAGGAACAGCTTTAAGTTTCTTCTTCGCTTTAGCAGCATCCCAGTCTTCATTCATTACATCAGCAGTCCAATCGTAAAGCTCATCAAGATCCTCTTCAACAAGATGAACCGAACAAGCATAGAAATGGATCTCACCTTTGTTACAGGTAAGGCTAAGCCTTGCAGGAGTTTCTTTTCGTTCGTTTACTCTGTAGGTACCGAAAAGCATAAAGTGAATTCGCACTGACAGCTTCTTACCAAAGCAAATGAAAAAGTTCTTACCAAAGCTTTTAAAGTCAGTGATCTTCTTGCCTTCCAGTTTGCTGAAATCGTGTTTGGTATTTCCAGACACCTCAGTCACTTTTCTACCTTTAAACTCTGCAACCGCTTCTTTCAAAATCACAATTGATGGACCTTCAGGCATCAGCTTTTGTTTGGCAATAATCAATCAAATAGTAAGCCGTTTCATTTAGGTTTTTGCCGTTACTTTACTTCATGAAGTATGTTATGTTCAGGATTGCAATTGCTGTTTTTGGTGGTTTAATGATCTGGGGCTGTTCAAAAGCTCCATATGCCGAAACAAACAAATCATATAAAAAGCAGGCAAAGGCTTATTCAAAAGAACTAAGGCAAGATCCAACCAAAACAGACTCCGGACTCATGCTAGCCGACAAATGGGTAGGCACTACCAACTTCAACATGCGTAAGCCCAACTTCGTTATCATTCATCACACAGCACAGAATAGTTGTGAGCAAACTTTGAGAACTTTTACCCTTACTCGAACTGCGGTGAGTGCTCATTATGTGATATGCAGAGATGGAATCATTCACCACATGTTAAACGACTATCTAAGAGCTTGGCATGGTGGAATTTCAAGATGGGGCAATACAACAGACATCAACTCTACCTCCATTGGCATTGAACTGGATAATAATGGATTTGAATATTTCTCAGAAGCCCAGGTCAACAGCCTGATGCAATTATTGGCTACACTTAAGAAACGTCACGGAATTCCAACGGCAAATTTTATAGGTCATGGAGATATTGCTCCTACAAGAAAAAACGATCCCAACTGGAGATTTCCCTGGAAACAGCTTTCTGATAAAGGCTTTGGTAACTGGTATGCTGATACAACCAATATCGCTGTTCCTGAGAACTTTGATCATTTACAAGCGCTCAGAATTGTTGGATTTGATATGAAGGATACCACATCTGCAATCGTAGCTTTCAAACGTCATTGGCTGCAAGACACTACTAGAGGATTGAACATTGATCAGAAGAAAGTACTGTACCAGCTGATGAAAAAATATTATTGATCAACAGACTACATTTGCATGATGTATTCGCTGCTTCGGCAATTGCTTTTCAATTTCCCTCCTGAAAGAGTGCACTATTTTTCAATGAACATCCTGAAGGATGCAAACAAATTTTCTGTTGCAAGAAAGCTGCTGAAGAAAAGCTTCACCACTCATCATCCTTCTTTAGAAAAAGAAGTGTTTGGGTTGAGATTTCCCAATCCTGTAGGACTTGGTGCAGGCTTCGATAAAAATGCAGTTTACCTGAACGAACTGGCAGCACTTGGATTTGGTTTTGTTGAGATCGGAACGGTTACACCTTTACCTCAGACTGGAAATGATCAACCAAGGTTGTTTCGTTTGCCTGAAGACAAGGCTCTGATTAATCGAATGGGATTTAACAACAATGGGGTAAAAGCGATCAGGGGAAGATTAGAAAACTGGCGAAACAATACAACAAACGAAAAGCTGATCGTTGGTGGCAACATTGGAAAAAATAAGGTCACGGCTAACGAAGATGCCTGGAAAGATTACGAAATATGCTTCCAGGAATTGTTTGATGTTTCAGATTACTTCGTTGTGAACGTAAGCTCTCCAAATACTCCTGGCTTAAGAGAGTTACAGGAGAAGGATGCTTTGCTGAAGATTCTCACCAACCTGCAAAATATTAACTCAGGAAAACATAAAAGAAAACCGCTGCTGCTAAAAATTGCTCCGGATCTAACCAAAGAGCAGCTAGACGATATTATTTCGCTTTCAGCGGAAGTTAAACTGGATGGATTAGTAGCAACGAACACCACCATCAGCCGTTCAGGCTTAAAAACCATTTCGGGTACTATTGAACAGATCGGTGCTGGAGGATTAAGTGGAAAGCCGGTTCAGCAAAGATCAACTGAAGTAGTTGAGTATATCACTTCGCAAACCAACGGAAGTATTCCAATTATCGCCAGCGGGGGAATTTTTACAGGTGAAGATGCAGTTGAGAAATTTAAGGCTGGAGCATCACTCATACAAGTTTGGACCGGCTTTATCTACGAAGGACCAGCCATTGCAAAAAAGATTTGCCGACACTTGATCGCTCATTCACAGCACAATAATTGATATTAAGAACTGAAAATTAGAACTAATGGATTTTACCGCTTTGTTTACTACTGATGGACTTATAAGCTTGCTCACTCTTACCATTTTAGAGATCATACTGGGAATTGATAACGTAATATTTGTTTCCATCATTCTTGGAAGAGTAAAAAAAGAACAGCGGCTTAAGGCAAGAAGAATGTGGATGGTAACGGGTATTGCAGTTAGAACCATACTGTTGCTTTGCATTGGTTGGCTTGTTAAACAAAAAGGAACTCCGGTGTTTACCATTTTCGATAAAGGCTTTGACCTTGCAAGTATTGTTATGCTTAGCGGAGGATTATTCTTGCTGTACAAAACGGTAAAAGAGATCCACCATAAGTTGGAAGGGGACGAAGAAGCTTTGGAAGCAGGTGTAACCAGTACCATCCAAACATTTACACATGCTATCGTGCAGATTGTTATGATAGACATGATCTTTTCGTTCGATAGTATCATCACAGCTGTAGGGATAGCCCAGCAGGTTTCCGTGATGATCGTGGCTGTTGTGATTGCCATGTTCGTGATGTTCCTCTTCAGCGAAAAAATATCCAGTTTTATCCATAAACATCCTACACTTAAGATGCTGGCCCTTTCATTCCTGGTGTTGGTAGCTGTAACCTTGCTGATTGAAGGTTGGAATAGCGATAAAGCTCACGAATTACACCTGAAAAACTACGTTTACTTCGCCATGGCATTCTCATTTGGCGTTGAAATGCTTAACATGGTTTTACGTAAAAAAGCAAAGGCAAAAACTGTGGAACTACACGAACCCATTATCAAAAACAGAGTAGATTAAACTGCTGAAACAGAAAAAAATTTGGATGGAATCAAGGTTCTTTCATTACTTTGTATTTCAAAGTGCTTTTTCTATGTCAGCCAAAACACAACCACTAGAAACGTTACAAGACATCAAGCAAATGATGGAACGCAGTAGCCGATTTATCAGCCTCAGCGGCTTAAGCGGTGTTGCAGCAGGTTGCTGTGCTTTAGTAGGTGCCTGGTTTGCTTACGATATTATTTATGGTAGCGACCGTTCTTATTCTACTGGTCATAACAGATATAAAGGTGATTACGGTACAGATCTAACAACTGGAAATGAGATTTCACTATCTGAATTCATGGGTAACAGGCTGTTTCAAATTGCCGTACTCACATTTCTAGCAGCATTGATACTTGCATTCTTATTTACATACCTCCGTAGCAAAAAAACCAACACACCACTTTGGGGTAACCAGGCAAAAAGGTTGATGTTTAACGTGGCAATTCCGATGATAGTTGGCGGAATTTATTTGTGGAAGATGGTACAGGAAGGCATTTTCGGGCTGATCGCTCCTGGCTGTCTTATTTTCTATGGACTGGCATTGGTAAATGCCGGAAAATACACTTTGAAAGAGGTGAGATACCTTGGGTTTGGACAGATCATATTGGGTTTGATCAATCTCTGGAACATCGGCTACGGAATACATTTCTGGGCTTTAGGTTTTGGCGTTTTACATATTGTTTATGGGATATTGATGTGGTGGAAATATGAAAGATCATAAGAGGAAGTTGCAATGAAAAATCTGATAGAAAATCTCAATAAAATCTTCGATAACCGGATCCGTCTGGGCATTATGAGTGCCTTGATGGCGAACCAGGATATCAGCTTTAACGAACTGAAAGAGTTGATGCAGGTAACCGATGGAAACCTTGCAAGTCATCTGAAACCTTTAGAAGAAAGTGGCTACGTTAATGTGCAAAAAGGCTTCATCGGCAAAAAAACCAACACTACTTATTCCGCTTCGCCCGCCGGAATATCAGCCTTTAAATCCCACCTGTCAGCTCTTGAAGAAATGATCAGATCAACTAAATAATTTTTTTTGTACCAATACTTTGAAATTCAAAGCACTTTTAAAATAAACAATATGAACAGTCAACACACCAACACTCCAACTGACAACTCAAACAAATTGCTGATCAAAGGATTGATTACAGGATTGCTTATCCTCATCATGCTTATTCCAACACTCTTTGTAAATAACCTGGTTCAGGAAAGGGAAGAACTTCAAAAACAGGTTGTAAAAGAAGTGAGCAGCAAATGGGCTTCAGCTCAAACCATTGCCGGACCTTACTTCACCATTCCGTACAACTCTTTTGAAACGGATGCAAACGGAAAGCAATTGAAAGTGGTTAAAACCCTGATGTTTTTACCGGAGAATCTCATAGCCAACGGTAAGATCATTCCTGAAGAAACACATCGTTCCATTTACCACGTACTGCTGTACAAAACAGATGTTCAGCTGAAAGGAAAATTCAACCTGCAGATACCTGAGGATATACTGAAGGAGAACCTCGATTTCAGTAAAGCAAAGATCTGCCTTGGCATTACTGACTTTAAAGGAATCGAAGAAAAGATCAGCATCAAACTAAACGGAACCAACACAACATTAATTCCCGGGTTACCAAATAGGGAATTGAGTGAATATGGACTTTCAGCTTTAGTAAATCTTGCTGGAGATGATTTCCTAAAACCCATCAGTTTCGAAACCTCAGTAAAAGTGAAAGGAAGTGAACAGTTGCACTTTTTGCCTTTAGCAGCTAACAGTCAGTTTACATTACAATCAAAGTGGAAGAATCCTTCTTTTGATGGAAACACCATACCAAACACAAGAACCGTTGATGAAAATGGATTTACTGCCACCTGGAAATTCAATGAAGCCAATCTTCCTTTCACTACAGTGGTCCGTGAGGGTTTACCTAGAACGGCGTTGAACAGTTTTGGAGTGAGTATGCTGCAGCCAGCAGATCAATACGGCAAAACGATGAGAAGTGTTAAGTATGCAATTCTCTTCATAGGCTTAACCTTCGCTTTATTCTTTATAATTGAATTGATGCAGCAAAAACCATTTCACCCTGTGCAATATGTGCTGGTTGGATTGGCTCTGATCATCTTTTACACGCTGTTACTTTCAATTAGTGAAGTGTTGGCTTTTGATCTTGCTTATCTTATTGCAGCCACGGCTACCGTTTCATTGATCACCTTGTATGCGAAAGGTCATTTCCAAAGCTGGAAAGTGGCTTCTGTATTTGCTGCAGTACTGGCAAGTTTATACGCTTTCATTTTTGTACTGATCCGTTTAGAAGATACTGCGTTGCTTGTAGGCAGCATTGGATTGTTTATCGTTCTTGCTTTAGTAATGTATGCCAGCAGAAAGGTGAATTGGTATGGTAATAATACTTCCAAAACTTTCGATACTCCACTTTCAACTGAAATTTTATGAAAAAGCTGAAACAGATCAGGTGCAGATTGTTGGTTTCATTAACACACAACATTGCACTACCACTTTTAAAGCACATCAGGAAACCAAAACCTTTTCCCTACACCGTACAAGAGCTTTCAGAACTACCAAACGGAACGTTAGGAAAAGATCTGTATGATTTCATTGAAGAGAAAGACCTGCAACTACTCACTCATTATGCCCGGCACGATATGAAACATATTGTGCTGGGTATTGATACCACTGAACAAGGAGAGCTTTGCCTGCAATCGTTCATGCTAGGCAACGGCAGAATTTCATTTCCTGTTCTTGCAACGGTATTGTTTGGATTGTTCACTGCTCCGGAATATTGGAAAAGTATGCGGCAGTCGTACAAAAAAGGTAGAAGGTGCACTTCAATTCATGGTTGGGATTGGTTTAGTTTGATACCAGTACCAACTGATCTGCTGAAAGACAAGATCTTCACTTCAAAACTTAATCTATGAAACAGAAAATCAGTTCCCCTGAAAGAATGCTGATGATTTCGTTAGGATTTACAATGTTGCTCATGGCATTTCGCATCATCTATTCAGGAACCTTTACTTATATTTTCTTTGGATGGAATTTATTTCTTGCGTTGGTTCCGTTGTTGTTCAGTAGAAAGTTACAGCACCATTCACAACTAAAAACCAAAACTGTTGGTTTGTTGATCGGATGGCTGCTGTTCTTCCCAAATGCACCTTATGTTATCACAGATATTATCCACTTTAAAGAACGATCTCCTGTTCCAAAATGGTTCGACCTTTTATTAGTGATCTCTGCAGCCTGGAATGGTTTGATGCTTGGGTTTATCTCTCTTTTGCAGGTAGAACAATTCTTAACCAGGTCTGTTAGCCGAAGAAAAGTTCAATTACTCGTTTTTGCTTTCCTGGCACTTGGGGGTTATGGAGTTTACATTGGTCGGTTTTTAAGATTCAACAGTTGGGATGTGGTTACAGATCCAACAGATCTGCTAGGTAAAAGTTTGCAGCATTTCCTTTTGCCGCATCAGTACATGCATGTCTGGCGTTTCACTTTCCTCTTCTCTTTACTATTGGCAATTACTTATTATTCTTTGAAGCAGTTTTCTTCACAAGTAAATACAAGCAGATTGAATTCGGTAGAACCTTAGAGTTGCTGCCAAAGAAATGCCTCGCAAATTGCAAGGCATTTTCTATAATTAATTACAAAGAGATATTAAAAATCAAATCCCATAGCGATATACCAGTATGGTTTGCCTTTGAAAACTCCATTCATTTCCCATGAAGCATCAACTTTAAGGAAATAGCCTAGCAAAGTGCTTCTTGCACCAAAACCGTAACCTCCTACAAAAGGACCAATTCCACCAGCTTTATATCTTATTGTTACAGGTCCATCATTATACACCCTCGTTGGTCTTTCAATACCGTTGAACTTGCCATTCCATGCTGTTCCAAGATCTACAAACTGCGTAAGCTGGAAGTTTCTTAGGAAAGCATTATTGATCGGCTTATTGAACAAAGTGGTAAATACCGGGAAACGCAACTCACTGTTAAATACAAGTGCATTATTTCCGTTGGCAACGTTCTGGGCAAAGCCACGCATGTTCACCGCTAAAGACTGGAATGCATATTCCTGGTCAGCAGCAGGCTTAATGCCATTATTGAATTGAGGATTTAGCCAACCATCAACACCACCGAGGTAATATATGATCTTCCTGTTACCCCACGAGAAATCACCAGCACCTCTTACAGCCCAGATGAAATTTCTTACGATGGGTACATAATACCTTGCATCAAATCCTGCATTAAATGTGTACTGAGCTTTGTTCGCTGAATTCTTATTGATCTGCGTGTTTGCATCGAAGTAAACCTTCCATCTCAATCCAAACCAGATATTCTGAGTAGGGTTAAGTGTGTTATCGTGAACGTACTCTAATCGAGATACAAAGTATTTCAGCGTTGAATCTTTTCTTGATAAACCGGAAGGATCAGGAATAATGAAGCCGCTACCATCGTTAAGTCCAGGTTTCACAATGCCACGGTCACTTCTTAACCCTGCCGTCAACTGCAAACGTTTGATCTCATTGAACGGATACGAAACATTACCTTGATACAAACTGGTAATAAGCTTTGTGCTGTATAAGTTATAATCTATGGTTGGGCTTGAGAAAATCGGTCCTTTGAAGTTAGTATTGGTACTTCTATAATAAGTTAATCCCCAATCTATTCTCTTGCGATAGTTCTGGAAAGAAAGAAGGTAATCCCTGTCTTTTAGGTTCGATCCGAAACGTAATGCACCTGTGATCCTATAGTCTTCCATTACATCACTAATGCCTACCCGGAAGTTCCAATTGAAATTGTTTCCATTATTCAGTTTAATAGGTCCTGAACCTCCACCATAAGGCTGGTATCGGTTGAGCAAAACGGTATTTGATACGCCACTTTGCAGAAAGTCGGCACTAAACTTTAGCTTGTAATTAAACAACTTGGCTTTAGTTAGTGCATTCGTTGACGTTTCAGGATCCGGAGCTGTTCCAACTCCACTGGTGTCCTTATCATCAAACTCTGATTGGAACACTTTCTTCTTAGTACTATCGTTAGCCGGATAGTTTGTTGCCTTTCCCGTAGATGCTCTGTACTCAGCCATTCGTTGACGCATAAACTCTGTCGGACGAGCATTTACATTTCGCTTTCTTAAGGCGATAGAATCAATTCTAAGCTTATAGATAAACTTCAGATCCCCTTCTTTTCTTACTTCACTCACTTGTCCACGATCTCCCGCTATTCTTGTTTCCAACAAACTGCTCTGATAGTTGGTGATAGGGAACGAGTAAGTAGAGTCTTTATACGTTCTGAAATAACTCACACTATCCGGCTCTGGCTTTTGCCATGCAACAAGTGCTGAATCCAGTTCTTTATCTGAAGGATTTCTAAGAATTTCATCTCCAATATAGAACAGGGTATCTAAGCCATCACTCTGGGTAGTGAAGAATCCAGCCCACCTGTTATTGATGCCATTTTCATTTGAGATGAACGTAAAGTGTGAAACGTTATACTGCATCGGGTAACGAGCATCCCCGAAACGCATATTGGTGAGCTTAGTTACCTGGCGGAAATCATTGTTTTTATTAAAGATGTCAGCGAGGTAAATATTGAAAGGATTTCTGCTCGGCAAAGCTGTATCAGCATTCAGGGCATTTCCTGTTGGACGATTCGATGCAAAAATGATCGCCGACCTGTTAGGAAAAGAAACGAAGGTTGGATCAAGATCATCGTAGATATCGTTTGTAACCTGCTCCGTTTTTTGATTCTGTGTGTTGTAGATGAACAGGTCAGACTGTCCATTTTTTACAGCACTCATCAGAATCTGATTCTGAGTTAGCATGAAACCTGCATCAAGTATTTGATCGAAACCTGTTATCTCCTGCTTGTCTCTTTTTATTCTTGCGATCAGATCATAAACAAACATATAGATCTTACCATCTTTCCAATAAACTACGAGTAGTCTTGTTCCTTTTCCATCCCATGCAAGAATTGGATAATTTGGATTGATGTCTCCCTGGTAAACTCTTACTCCATATTTCAATAGCACTTGCTCTTCGCTTTGCTGATTAAGGATCACACTATAAATTCCTTTCTTGTACTTAACAGCAGCATAAGAATTGTTTCTTGGATTTGGATTCACCTGGAAACGGAAGAAATCCTGCTTCTCTACATCCTCAACAACTGAGATTGTTCCTTTTGGTGCATTTCTACGTTGACGAATATCTTTGAAGTAACGGTCTTCCATTGAGGCCATAAACTCAGCCAGCAAAGGCTTGAACTTTTTCTTCGTGATTCTTTGAGAAGCCGTGTTCAGACTTTTATAAATACGAGCCAGGTAAAGGAAATAGGTAACGTTATCTTTCTTGTATTTATCACCAAGGAAATACCAAAAGGCGTGACCTGCCAACTCAGGTTGTTTGAAAGCAAATTGGTAGAAGTTCTTGTAGTCACCACTCATCATTACATCTTTCAGCTGATCATCCAGTTTGGCATTCCAGTTCTCTGAATGATAGCGGATATAACCTTCAACCAGCCATTTAGGAAGATCAAGCAAAGCCTGGTTGCTGGCGAATTCGCCAATATCATCTCCGAAAAGAAGATTTTCTACGAGAGATCTTACGATACCCTCTCTTAATTGACGACGAAACTCTGCATGATTACCGTTGAAGTAAATAACGATCTTGTTGTTCACCAATTTTGTCAAACCGCCGGGATTTGCAAACTCAGTTCCCAGACCAATATTGCTTGATTTGTAATCTTCGTAGTTGTTGTAGATCACAATACTTCCCTTACGCTGAAGCGAATACTCCACCGCTTTTTCCAGTGGCTCCAGCTCTTCTTCAGCTATCTGTGCAGCTTGTTTTGCCAGTTCGTTACCACCAACATTAAAGTAAGTGTAGAAGTTTGTGGTTTCATAAAACCGCCAGGTGAATTTCTTGTGCTGCACCCTGTTTTTTCCATATTCAACCGCATTAACCTGAGCCATTGCCGCAACACTTAGCAGCGACGCAAAAAGAAGGAACGAAAGCCGAATTTTCATTTGTTCGTCAGTTGGATTTATGCTGTAATAACCTAACCCAGTTATTACAGCGAAATATTTATTCTGAAGCAATTCCGTGCAAACCACTTTCAAATAAGATACGATATTTGACGTGTTTGCTTCTTAACCGATAATAAAGCTTCTAAAATTAGGCATTTAGCCTAAATAGAGATTGTAAAAATAAAGTTATGATAACCGTTGCAAGTTTCACGCTAAACCCAGTTCAGGAGAACACATACATATTGTACAATGAGCATAAAGAAGCATTAATCATAGACCCTGGTTGCTATTTTACTGCTGAGGAAGAGCAATTACTTCAGTTCCTCAATGAACACCAGCTTAAACCGGTTAAACTGCTGAACACCCATTGCCATTTGGATCATGTATTTGGCAATAATTGGGTACAAAAAACGTTCGGGCTGGAACTTCACTTGCACCCTTTGGAAGAAAAAGTACTGGCTTTTGCACCACAATCTGGTCAAATGTGGGGTTTGACGTTTACCAACTATTCCGGTCCGCTTCATTTTTTGAATGATGGTGATATTCTGAAGCTTGGAGAAGATGAGTTGGAGGTGATCTTAGTCCCTGGTCATTCACCAGGAAGCATTTGCTTTTATTGCAAAAAGCAAAATTTCCTGATCGGTGGGGATGTTTTGTTCCATGAAAGCATTGGAAGAACTGATTTACCGGGTGGTGATCATGAAACGCTGTTGAAAAGCATTCGGGAAAGATTGTATGTACTTCCAGATGAAACGGAAGTGTTCTCAGGTCACGGGCCTTCTACTACAATCGGGCATGAGAAGAAGAATAATCCATTTGTGACGTCGTCTGAATAGCGTTGATTTATCTTTCGTTCCCGTACGTACGGGGTTCTCTGCTCATCAAGGCTTCGACAAGCTCAGCCTGACAAGAACCAGAATATCGGTCAACAGTAGTTTGCCCCTTGAGCTTGTCGAAGGGTTGCCGAACAAAGTTCCGAACGTTGAAGTGAGTGACACAATCCCGAAGTTTCGGGAATGCCACAAGAACAGCAGCCGACTAAATACTACTCTTCTGCTCTAATTTGTTATAGGCAACAATAAAGATGGCTCCGAGGTTTTTATGTGGCGGAACATAGTCTTCGAATCTTTCTTTCCTGGTAGGATCAACAAATCTTGCCTCCAGCGTTTTCCAGATCTGTGGCCAGTTAAGGTCTTTCCCCTGTCTTACGTTTTCGGCAATAAGACTGATCATTGGACCATTGATCAAACCTGAACCGATCTGTTTAGATGAAATGATGTGAGCTTCCGGCGAAATACTGAGTACATCATTCAGGTTATTATAACCACCACAACTACCAAGAATTACCACTCTTGCTGAAGGCACCAGTTGCTCAATCGTGTAGCGAACGTAGTAGCTATGACCCCGATGGATAACAATGGTAGGATCAATTTCATTTTTATATAAATACTCATTCAGATGCTGCTGAGCCTTTGCATCCAGATCTAATTCTTCGTTCAAGGGTTTGTTAGCATAAATAGTAACCTTGCTGCCTTTGGTTGAGATCACTTCCACCCACTCAGGTTTGTCAACAATTTTCCAGTTGGCATTTCTGAACTGGGAAACGAATACACTAAAAACATTGTTTCCATCTTTATCACCATAGAAATATTGCTGTATAGAAACTCTGCCAGAAGTGTCCTTTAATAAAGCATTCGGCACAAAATGAACCGGCTGGATTCCTAAAGCTGAAGTAATATCAACTTTATTCGTCGTGTCCATTGAAAGGAAGATGGTATTTAGAATACTATAGATGTTCTTACCTCTCTCGGTTTTTACCTCGCTTTGATTTAGTTGCACTTCATTTAAGATGAATTTTTTAAGGCTGTTATTAGAAATACTGGCATAAGAGTCTGCCACATCAACAGCATCTTCAAGGCTGGAAGCTCTATCAAGGTTGCTAGCAAAGTTCTTCATTAACGTTGTGGCACTAGCTGAATCCATTTTCTTGAGAAAATCATCAAGCGTATTGTATCCTGCGGCAATTTTGATCCACTTTCTGAAGTGATCGAAGCTCACAGCATTCAGCAGTGTGTCAGCAGCATTTACCATTTTCATCTTCTGGAAAATCCGTTTGTACACACCGAGGTAGCTACTGGTATATATCTGGTCGGCACCCATTACTGCCACGTAATACAACTCTACGGGTTCAAGATTCTCGATCCTCTTAAAACGTACATCATCATTTTCTTCGTGCAAGCCATTGATCACATTCACATACGTCTCAATAGCTTTTTGGCGAAGCTTATTTTCTAAGGTTTGATATACCAATGGCATTTCACCTTTGGCAATTCTTGAGGAGTAGGCAATCTGGGTTTTCACTAAAAGATCATAATACTTCTCGTCGTCTTCCAAAGCCGGGGTTATGTCATCAAAGGTTTTATTGCCTTTGTATAGCTCATCGAGAAACGGAAAGTATAAACGACCTGTTTTCATTCCAGCCATTTTTCCAATGATCTTTACCAAAGGATCTTCGCTGCTAATGATCTTACGACTGAGTATATTACCTGCACTGGCATAATTGTAAAGCTCTTCCTGGTTACGGTAAGCTACTTCTCTTATCACACTATCAGCAAAAGGAACATTTGGATTCTTAGCAAGAATCTGCATGACCTGCTTTGGGTTCCTTTGCATGTTCTTCAACACCAGGTGGTCTCTAGAAGTTTTCAAACCCGAATTCTTTTCGAAAGGATAGAGTTTCACCAGGATTTCACCTATTTCCAACTCATTCTTTTCAACTACCGGAGCGATAGAATTATTAAAAAACTCCAGTTGTTGAGATTCTTTATATGCTTTTATTAAGGCAGGGAATAATTCAGGTTTAATGCTCTTGTTACGAAAAGACCCATCAAAGCTGTTGAGCATTTCGCTGATACCACGGAGAAATTTGATCTTGTTATTGTTATCAAAGCTATTGTTGATCTCGATATCGATCTGCATATCATCGATGGTGGCAAAAACCTTCTCTGTAAGTTCTTTGTTTGCCTGCTCATCATTCAAGGGAGCAAAATAGGTATCATCGGCTCCGTCTGATTTTAGAATGGAAGCCTGCGCCTTATCTATATTGGCATGAAAGATCTGCCGCATTAAAGGCACATCAGGCATTTTGCGTTTCTCAGGCTGTGCATTTGCAGAAATAGCCAGGGCAAGTGATATCACCAAACTAAGTCTCTTCATCAACATTTCAGGTTTCGTGCTATTGGCAAAAATACGACCAAAGCAATCAGTCACATAGTTAATAACGACGAATAGTTGCAAGTTCTTATTTGTAGTGTTAACAATTACATAATGGAATCGAGTTTATCTAAGTAGATTCGAAAATTAAATTTGCGAAAAGAAATTGTTAATGGATACGCCGAGAAAAGTGCTGATAGCTGATGATGAGCCAGATATTCTGGAGATCATCAAATACAATTTATCGGCTGAAGGATATGATGTTATCACGGCGAAAGATGGATCAGAAGCCATTGACAAAGCAAAAGCCTCAAAGCCTGACCTGATTATCCTGGATATAATGATGCCGAAGAGAACAGGAATAGAGGTATGTGAGTACCTGAGATCACAGCCTGACTTTCACGATACGTTCATCATTTTTCTTACGGCTTTAAGCGATGAAACTTCTCATATTAAAGGACTTGAGACCGGAGCGGATGATTATGTAAGTAAGCCGATCAGTCCGAAAGTGTTGATGAGCAGGGTAAATGCTTTGTTCCGTAGAAGTAAGAAAGATGCAAAGAGTTTGAAACTTGGCAATCTTACGATTGATCCGGAGCGATTTATTATCAAAATTGATGAGACTGAAGTAGTGCTGGCAAAAAAAGAATTTGAATTATTGTACCTGTTAGCCAGCAAACCTGGGAGAGTATTCTTAAGAAATGAAATACTAAGCCAGGTGTGGGGTAATGATGTAATTGTTGGCGACAGAACCATTGATGTACATATACGGAAGATCAGGCAGAAATTAGGTATTGACTGCATTACCACCGTTAAAGGTGTGGGTTATAAATTTGAACTCTGATAGAAGTCCATTGCTAATAGACGATAGTCCATCGTAACAACTAAATTGCACTCACTATGGTCTAAGGGCTATGGGCAATTGATTAAGGAATGTTTAAAGCAAAAAATCTTTCGCCTCGACAACTCTCTTTATTTACTGCACTTATTCTTTCTATACCGATTGGATTAGGTTTTTTATTTGTTTCGCCTGAATGGGAGATCGCTGTTATTGCTACAGTTGTAACATTTGCAGGTAGTTACTACATGATCAGGTTTGTGCTGGAATGGTTTATTTACCGCAAGATCAAACTCATTTATAAATTTATATATCAAACAAAGGCCAGCAAAAGGGAAGAGATGTACTATAAATTCATTTTGCCCCAAAAAGGAATTGACGAGGTAAGAGAAGATGTAGAGCAATGGGCAGAACAGAGAAGTGCTGAAATTGAGATGCTTAAAAATAACGAGTCTTACCGGAAGGAATTTCTTCAAAATCTTGCACATGAATTTAAGACTCCCATTTTCGCTATCCAGGGTTATGTAGATACGTTGTTAGGTGGTGCTTTAGAAAACCAGGCTGTAAACAGGAGGTTCTTAGAGAACGCTGCAAAGAATGTTGACAGGATGGTGAACCTTGTAGAAGATCTTGATGAAATATCAAAACTTGAAAGTGGAGAACAGCCTTTGTATAAAAGTAGCTTCGTTATCCAGGAACTGATAAGAGAAGTGTTCGAGTCACTTTCTATTAAAATAGCTGTAGCCAATATCCAGATATCTATCAAGAAAGGGTGTGAGCAGCCGATCACAGTTTTTGCTGATAAAGAAAAGATGCGTCAGGTATTGATCAACTTAGTAGATAATGCTCGGAAGTACGGAAGATATGGCGGAACGATAACTGCTGGTATTTATAAAACTGACGAACAGCATGTATTGGTAGAGATAAGTGATGACGGGATGGGTATTGCTGAAGAACATCTGCCTAGAATATTTGAACGATTTTACAGAACTGACAGAGGCAGAAGCAGAGATGTTGGTGGAACTGGTTTGGGTTTAGCCATTTGCAAACACATCATCGAAGTTCATGGGCAAACCATACATGTAAGAAGCAAACCGGATGTAGGTACTACAGTTGGATTTACTTTGGAAGTAAAGTGATTCAATTAGAAAACTGCAGGGCTTCTAGACAGATTTCTTATTTTGCTGTATGACCAGAACTCAACTCACCCATCTTCTAATGTTGCTATTCTTTTTTTGCAGTTGCAAATCGTTTATGCACGGATATACATGGAGAGAGGCGAAAGATTCATATCGTTTAGTAACAGGCAACAAAAGCAACTTTGGCGACAGGCGTATGAAGTATAACCTGGGATTTCACCGTCCGTCAGATTTATCGGTGTTCTTCTCAAACCCAAACAGATCGATGCCCGAGTTTATCTATGAATATCTTACCGCTGAAAAGTGCCGTGGCATTAAACTGTTCTATGTTAAAGCAGATTCTGTATTTACTTTCGAGGAGCCTAAAAAGAACAACCTGTATTCTGTATTAAAAGAGGCTCGGAAGATGGACGGTTATGAAAGAGAAACTTACCAGCGGTTAATAAATAATCCTGTTAAGTAAAACCAGGATTCTCGCCTTCTTTTTTCTCAGGCCGCTCCATTTTTATTAATTGCCTGATCACCTCTGCAAGATCTTGTAAAGCTTCTCTTGATCTGCCCTATGCAACTCAGTTAAGTCCTTCCTGCTCAATTCAATGTACTTACTCCTTAAAAGCTGCAGGTGTATATCTTTATCCATAAAACGGAACCACAAAAAGCTTAGATAAATGTGTCAAGGAAAGCATAAACATCAATCTAAACAGAATACCAAAAGATGAGTTTGATTAGGTAAACATTAAGCTGCACTGCCTGCTGCTGTGTTTTGTGACTCCATGTTAGTCATGGTTGCAGTAGATACAGGAATATAATGTAGGTAAATAGCAAGCGATTTCATTTCTTCCAGCAGAGGTTGCAAGTCTTCCCAGGATGTGCCATTTTCAACCTCCTGTAAGAACTTTCGGTTCAGTTCTATGTATTTCATTCTTCCTCTTGCTACCAACTCCTGCTGCATTCGGTTTAAAAAACAACAACTGTGCAAAATTTCAAAACAACCACTAAAGTCTCTAATTACTCTAAGATTGAAGTTCGTTTACTTGGATGACGTACAATCTGCCTCTTTAAGAGACGTTTGATAGCCAGTATACAAGCAAAAATTTTTTTTGAACAAAGGCATTGATTTGCAATGTATTCTGATTTTGTGAGAGTTAAAATGGGCTTACGGTAGCTTAAAAACAGCTTAATATGCTTTAAGTTTGATTAGAACAAAAAAACAGGAAAATGCTCAACGAACTAGGAAATCCCAAACCGTATGTATTGTATATCGAAGATGATATTGAAGATGTTGAGTTGTTGAATTTTACCCTCGAAAATAGTGGTGCAGGTTTCTCAGTAGTTCATGTTAGCAATGGAGAAGAGGCATTGAAGTTACTTAACGACTTCAAACCTTTCAAGCCACTTCCTTCTCTGATTCTTTTGGATTTAAATATGCCTCGCTTTGATGGAAAAGAAACGCTTGTTTGCATGAGGGCTGATAAAGACATTGCTAAAATACCGGTTGTAGTACTTACTACTTCTAACGACAAGACTGATGTAAGCTTTTTCAGCAATTACAGCATTCCATACATTATAAAACCTGGTGATGTAAAACATTTTAGAAACGAATTGTTCTCTACATTAGAAATGCTTTTACCTGCTGAAATCTTCCCCTCTCGAAGTAGAAAAACAGATGCAGCTTAGTTTCAAAACAGTTTATTAATGCTCCCATCGGACAAAGAGGCTTATCTAAGACTTTCTAGTTATAATTTTCGTAACTAACTTATGAAAACACCTAATACCGGTAAAAGCATGACTTGTTCTAATCTATACTGCATGAAGGTTGAGGACAATATTAAAGATCAGGATCTTAGCTCTTTAGAAACGGATGACTTAGCGATTGAAAAAGTAAACAATGCTCTAAGATCTTTTCTTAACGGAGATGCTCTTTTGGATAAATCGGAATAACAGCATAAGGTATTTCTTCCTCAAGAGAAAGTTCCCGTTCCAGCATTTGAATCTCGGTTCTCAGACATTCCAGGACATAAGAAAAATCTTTAATCTGCTGCAAGGATTGTCCTATCTGCAAAACTGTTAGATATTGCCTGCTCAGTTCATTGAACTTACCTGTTAAATATTCTAATTGTGTACACTTATCCATCCAATATCGATAATACAAAAATGTTGCACAAATTATTGGAGCATAATAAGTGGGTGTACTACACTTGATTGTGTATTTAAATTACAACTAACTCTAATTCAAAAGGATGTTTATGTCCTGCAAAAAATGCAGTAAGGAGAGATGGAAGATTACAATGAGGGAAATTTTTCCTACTAAAGATTTCGAAAATTAGAAGCAGGTATCAGAAATTACTGGGCATCTATAAATCTGATAATAAAGCGAACGATGACAACGAGGAAGATGATTCCAACTATCCACCAGATAGTTCTTTTATTCATGTAGCTAACGATTTCTTTATCCACCGAAGTTGGTCAGAGAAACCAACTTCGGTGGAAATATATCTATCCTAATTTTACAACATCCTGTGCTGTTGGTCCTTTTTCCCCGGCAGCTACATCAAACTCTACCTGGTCACCTTCACGCAATGTTTTCACTGCCTGTTGTTTTATTGCAGAATGATGTACAAATACATCTGCACCACCTTCTCTTTCAATAAAACCGAAACCTTTGGTGTCGTTAAACCACTTTACTTTACCCTTTTCTCTAGACATTTGTTGAAATTTGATACAAGGTAAGACTTTATAATAAAGTAAAATGTGCTAATCCCCTGTCATACTATCTGGAGCATCTACAGGTTTTGATTGAGATGATCCTTTTTGCCTTAAAAAGATGGACAATACTACAATGGCAACAATCGATAAAAACTCGCTTTGCCAGTTCTGGAAAGATTCGAACCAAAACCTTGATTGGGTTAAGAAAGTAGTTGCATCAACCGTAGGCAACCCTTTCAGTTGTTGCTCTGTATTGAAATATTTTAAGCTCCCGTACCAATGGAAAATAAACGACACAACAAATAATAATAGCAAGGCAAGCGAAAGTGAATTTTTATACACCTTCAGTATAAGCCCTCCTTTTTTCACCGCCCAGGGAGCATCTTTCTTTTGTTGAGGTTCCCGATCAACAGGCTCTGGTCCATCGAATCCTTTTGACTCTGAAGAACCTTTTTGCCTTAAGAAGATCGTTAAAATAACAAACAATGCCATTTGCAGGAATTCACTTTCCCAGTTCTCAAAAGTAGATTGGATAAAATGCCCTGTAGTGAAATAAGCTCCTAATGAAATGGTTTGATTGTGCGCCGCTAACTCGTGGTTGTATTCAATCCACCCCGTAAATACCTGGAACCCCAGGGAAATTAAAAAAAGAGTAGTGAATACAATAACCAATCCATTCTTCTTAAAAATATCTTTCACAAAAGTGTTTATGCTTAGTCCGTAAAAGTGTGCCATAACCGGCAGGAAGGTCTATTACTACACTTTAAATGAAGCTATTGTTTGATTGCAACCCCACTCCCTATACTGTATTTGACTTTCTGCTCCGTTTTCTTTGTCCTTTTTCGATTGATGCATTTACCTGCCAATTCCCCATTCTTAAACTGAGCTTCTGCTACAACCTCACCTGTAAGAATCGCAGTTATTATTGCTTTACCCTGCACCATTCCATTGGCACACCAGGCATGAAATAATAATTTCTCTGAAGTATAATGTGAAACCAGTGTATCGTTTATCCAACCCGTAAACCGCTTGCCTTTCTCGTACCTGAAGTATTGGAAATTCCCTAGATGATCTTTTTTCTCAAACTTATCTAAAGCCAGCACTTCCAGGTAAGGATTGCTGTACAGGATTTTGTTGTATCCTCCGTTCATCGTATCCGATCTCCATCCTGAAGCAAGACGAAATCCGGCAATGGTTTCTCCAACAAACTGGTCATAAATAAGGCTGTCATTTTTAGGATAATCAACTTTGGAGGGAATGGGCTGCTTGCAAAGTTTTACCGGAAGCTCAAATGAAGACGTATCCTGTTCCTGAGCATATATTCCCGAAAAACATAATAGCGAACTAAAAATTAAGTAAAGGGTTTTAGGTTTCATCTTCCTGCTTTTAAAAGTTAGTCCTTCTAAAAGAATCTGATGCAACAAACTGGTACTTTACATAAACATATATCAACATTACTTGTTTTCACCGGCGGTAATAACTGTGGTATATACACGCTTAAGCTCAGCTGATTGCTCATTACGGATGTAACATATTAGGTGGATGGAGGTAACATCGCCTGGTTTTTTTGGTAACTGATCTGCAGGTATGCAGATCTGTGATTGAGCTGATAACTTTCCAGTGCTGTCTGTAGAATACAATAGCCGTTGCTCATATACTCCTTTTGATCCTTGTATATTAAACAATTCATCATCATCCTCTATGTATTCATTGTCTGCATTTACTAATAAAGCTGCTAAATAAAATCTTGTCGAAGGTCCTGCAAAGTCTAATGTATAATCAAGATCAAGCACTGCCTCCTTCCTGCTTTGATAATAATTGTAGGTTGCCTTAAACTTTTTTATTGTTAATCTTGGATTTACTTCTGTTCTTTTATTCTTTGGATAGAGTGCAGCTACTATTTCTTTATCCCCTTGCGATAAAATAAAATTTGAATTGGTAAAATAGCCATCCAATGTGAACCGGGCTGGTATAGCATAGTGCATAATGGACTTATTATCATAAACTGACCCATTGGTATAATATACACTGAATTGCTCCATGAATGATTTATATGCTGCTTCACGAGGTGCATTGTTCTCGCCTGCCCAATCATTAGGATATTCATCCATCAAGTACTTGTAAATCGCCTCTTTATTCCACTTGATACCAGAACCGGGATGGGCTATTTCATGTAATAAGCCCAGTACATGTCCTAGTTCGTGCAGAATAGATGCATACAAATATTGATTAGGCTTAGAAGCTTTGTATCCTGCTGTATCCAAAAACATTGTAGGTTGATCCTGTGGCACCATAACTGCCTGTGTGCCTATTTGGCTATTATTTCCTTGACCCTCGGTAGGCATGATTCGAACATGCGAATAACCATCATTAATAAACTTGAACTTGATATTGGCATATTGTTCCCATTCCTGTGCAGCTTTCTTTATAAGTTGGTTTAGTGCTGTACTTCCGGCAAGTATTCTACAAGTGATCTCTTTATTATTATCCCAAATAAAATATTGATCAACCAGACCTCTCGTTGAGGAAGTATCCCATCTGCATTTTAAAGGGCTTGCTGCCCAGCAAATACTTGAAGGATGTTTTTGCATTTGAGCATTTAATCCAGAAACAAGTACTACTACACAAAACAGCACTAAAGAGGCGAATTTCATCAAACAAGTTTTAGTTAACTCAAGATAATGAGTTTTGAAGTATGGCCATGAGAACCCATATTTATACGAAAATTAGTTAGGCTTTTATCGTTGTCAGAGAAATTTAAAAAAAATGTTTATAATTAAATCCTTAAGCAACCATCACTTTAGGATTCTTTCTTTTAAGTACCAGTGCTGCGATCAATGAAACAAGAATGCCTACAGGCAATATCTCAGCATAAGTAAACAGGGTAAAACCTAAAGGTGTGGCATACATCTCTTTGCCTTTATTGATCTCGTCGATCTGATCTTGCAAGGCCGCACCCGACGAAGATGCTTTGGCTTCCTCGATCATTGCCGCACTATATTTTTCCATGAAGTTGGGCAGGAAGTTCTTGTACACGATAGCCCAGGTGATCACATATAAAGTAGAAGCGATCAAAGCAATAAGCAATCCCATCTTGAAAGCTTTACCAAAGCTGATGATACCGCCATTCTGCTTATCGCGATATGATTTGATGGCAACGAAAATAAAAGTAAATGCAATCAGCATCCCCAGGTAGCCGATCACCATTGCCATAGGTCCATGAGCCATAGAATCACTTTTGCTCATGCTGATCATCGAGATTGACATAAATGCTGATACTACTGCACCCGAGATAAGTCCGTAGATAATAACTGGTCGTTTCATGTTGTTTTGGTTTATGCTGCCAAAGATGCAATTGTAGTCATCAGCATCGTTCACCCATTAGTATGAATTTCGGCTGCCAATGGCAAATTCATACGAAAGTATGAAGGTTATTGAATGATATTCAATCGCTTTGCTTTTTCTATGGCTTGTGTTCTTCTATTCACATCCAGCTTTTCGAACATGCGGGATGTATGTGTTTTGATGGTATTAAGTGAAACGAAAAGCTGATCAGCAATTTCCTGGTTGGTGGCTCCAGCTGCCATTAATCTAAGCACCTCCAGTTCCCGCTGGCTGATACCCAGGCTTTGGATCATCTCATCATCGGGTATAAATGTTTCCATGGCAGTTTTGTAAACCGTTACCTCTTTTTCAACCACGATCGTTTTGGTTATCACCTCTGTTTTAGTACGGGTAAGTTGCTTAGCCAGCCATATCCCTACAAGCGTAAAGATCACTGCAATGCCGGTAATATAAATCTCCGTAGCATGATCCAGCACCAACAGCTTTATCTGCATCCATTGCAACAACAACAATATACCAGCCATTGCAATTGCATACAGAAGAATATTTTTGAATGAGAAGGTCTTCATACAGCTGGCTCAAATATCAGCATTTTACAGGTTAAGCGTTTGCTCTGTACTTGCATATCCAAGAAACTAAACATAAATTGCTCCTTCAAACCATTTGATTTTTAGAATCATTAACCCTGCAATAAAAAATTTATACTATTTAACTGCATACAACAATGAAACAATTTACCCTCGCATTAATAATAGCATGCTCAAGCCTTACAGCAATGTCTCAAACGCAGGAATGTGTAAAAGACACAAATTTGTATGTAGAGAAAGAACAGTGGTACATTAAGAATGAACCTATACAACTCAATGGAAAGAAATATGTAAAATATGGACTACCGACAGTTCATAAAGCAACTGAAATAAAGGCTGCCGGAAATTATAAGAAAACATCTGTCTACGTTGATACCGGGTTTGAAGGTGTACCTGATGTACTTTATATACCTATTCGCAAGGGCTGCGAATTTCAAAGTTATTTGATGGTTGTTTCTGAATGTAATATCGAAGTAAAAATTACTTCAGAACTCAAAACAACCGACACTGCTAAATTGTATGTATTTAATGCAGCAGCTTCTAGTAAATATCCTCAACTAGATTATAGTTGGATGGTAAGCTTACAGAATAAGGATGGGTCTGATGTTGAAGATGCACCAAATATTGCTACCCTTATTATTGGAAGTACTAATGATAAAAAGCTTGTAGTTTCAACAAAAGGATTAAAGAAAGGAACTATTATGGTAGCCCAGGTATTCATAAGTGCAAGAGAGGTTGACTGTAAGCCCAAGCAAGTAAATACACAAATAACAATACCGTAAATACAAACCAACTGTTGCTATTAAAGAATTATAATACGCTTAAACAATATTAGTGCTGCTTCGTTCAAGGGGTTGAAGCCTCAACTTTGAATTCGCAACTAATTTTTATTATACACCCCTTTTTATCGCCTAAGCTGAAACAATGAATTTTGCAGTCTCTCAACGACTGCATTTTCATTTTGTGGAATAGAACCTTTTTGGGGCTAAGAGATTGAAAGAGTAAAGAAGAAGAAAGGAGTGTAGTGTTAGTGTTTAAACTAAAGGGTAGTAAAGTTGAGGCAATCAAAGTAAGGCTCAGGAAATGGTAAGTTCTCTCTTTAACTCGTTTCTGCCTTTAACCCCTTAGCCTCTACGGGAAATTGCTATCTCCTGAGGGGATTATTTGATCAAACCAGCCAATTGCTTTTGCTCAGAGAGTTGAATATTAAAGCAGAAGAAACAATCAATAGCAGTAGCGGCTGTGGCCTGATAAGGCTCGTAACGTTCACTGGTTCCGGTATAAATTTCTTTACCTGTTTTGTCGTAATGCAATTCAATCTTCAGATCTCTGTGTTGTAATATTGTCTTCGGTGTTCCTGTGTACATTATTTAGTTCTCCAGTGTGAGGGTGAAGGTAAGTGAATGGTTATTTGCAGGCTGTTAAAATGATTAATGCATTGCCTCGCTACTTCCTTTTCGATTACTTAAACCTACTGATTTCTTCACACTTAGAGCATAATAAAACACGAAAGCCAGGATCAATTAATAATCCTGGCTTTCTCACTTATAGATCTTGAAACTTATTTCCTAACTCTCGTAGGAAACTTCGGAGCTACCATCTTTTTCGGTGGATTCTTTTTCAACTCCTCCAATGCAATCTCTATCGCTTTTTCCAATTGAGGATCACGACCTGCAATCACTTGTGACGGCCATTGTTCTACTTCCACATCCGGTGGTGTACCAACGTTTTCAATACCATATCCATTCTCATCATAAAAAGCCACATTCGGTGCAGTAACAGCACCACCATCAATAAATTCAGGATAGCCTAATATACCTACCAGTCCACCCCATGTAGTTTTACCAACCAATGTTCCCAACTTTGCTTGCCTGAAGAGATATGGAAGATAATCACCACCCGAACCGGCAGTTTCATCTATCAACATAACCTTTGGTCCTTGTATGGATGCTACAGGTGCTTTCTGATCTTTACCGTAACGATACTTCCAGTAAGATTGTACCGGACGTTTTAGAATGTCTATGTAATAATCTGCAAGCTGACCACCTCCATTGAATCTTTCATCAATGATGATCCCCGGTTTGTTTGCCTGTGGAAAAAAGTATCGTTTAAAATACTCATGACCTGCTGTTGTAGTATTAGGTACATATACATAAGCAACTTGTCCGTTAGTAGCTGCATGTACTTTACGCATATTACCTTCTACCCAGTCTCGGTTACGCAAAGCATTTTCATTGGCAACCGGTACCACTTTTACATTTCGTTTATTAGTACCGTTACTTTCCGATGATACAGTTAGCGTAATGATCTTCTCAGCTGTATTTTCAAAGTAGCTATAGAAGTTTTTATCTGCTGTTACATCTAATCCATTTACTGCAAGTATATAGTCACCCACTTTTATGTCAACTCCTGGCTCTGTTAGTGGAGAACGCAAAGCAGGTGTCCAGTTCAAGCCGCCATAGATCTTTTTAATACGATAGCGGTTATTGTTCACTTCGTAATCAGCACCAAGCAATCCACCAGGAACTACTTCAGGATTGGTGCGACGTTCACCAAATGCTGAAAAACGTTGATGCCCTACTGCCAGTTCACTGAACATCCACTGCATAATATTGTACAGGTCTGAAGTACTGGCAACATCCGGTAACAGGGCTTCATATTTCTTTTTCATTGCAGGCCAATCTGCACCGTGCATGTTGGGATCATAGAAATAATCACGGTTCACTCTCCATGCTTCATTGAATATATTCTTCCATTCTTCTTTCGGAGAAATCTTCACCTGCAATGCAGCTGTATTTACCATAGCATCTGCACCAGGCTTTTGCCCAGTAGCAGCAACACCCCACTTTCCTTTGTTTACAAATAAGGTTTTTTCGCCTTTGGCTGAGATCATATATCCATCAGCTGCCATCAAAGCTTCTTCTTTTCTTTTCTTCAGGCTGTACATATTCAACATCGTAGGTGAAGCACTGTGTGGTGCATCAGTAAGATAAAATAGCTCTCCCTCTTTTACTACACTCAGTGATCTGTAACCGCTTTTTGGTAAAGGCAAGGCCACGATCCTGTTCTCTATACCATCCCAGTCTATTCTTAATTTAGTACGGACAGAATCTGCTTTATATGGTTTTGCTGTAGCGGTATCTTTTATTTCTTCTACTTCATTCTCTTTTGCAAGTGGAGATCGTACACTTTTTTGAAGTGTGACCAGGTATATAGAATTGGTTGACTCCATATCTTGGTTAGAAAGATCAAACCAGTTTACTACCGGACCTGCATCGGTACTGGCCAATAGGTAGATGTATTTACCTGAAGGATCGAACGTTGGCTCTGTAACATTAGAAAGACCATCAGTTAGTGGATATGATTTTTTCTCTGCTAATGAATACACCCAAGCCCTTTCGAAATTTGTTTCGGAAATTGTAGTGTATGCAATATGACTTGCATCAGAACTCCAACTTCCAAAAAGATCTCTGAATGCTCCTGGCACATAATGAACATCAGCATCTATTTTAGTGATAGCACCTGTTGATACATCAGCCAGGAATAACTGACGGGCATTGTCAACAAATACAAGCTTCTTATTATCTGGCGACCAATGCAGGCTGGCGTAAAATCCTGAACCGTTTAATGTAATCACCTTTGGTTCACTACCACCTTCCTGGCTATTGATGTACAATTGATACTCACCCGATGCATCACTGAAGTAAGCAATTTGTCTTCCGTCTGGTGACCATGCAGGTTCCTTCTCATGCACACCGGCAGAATTAGTAAGGTTAAACAAGTCTCCTTTCTGTGATGGAATGGTAACGATATCGCCACGATAATCAAATAGAACTCTTGCACCTGTTGGTGAGATATGAGCACTTCGTATATGCTGATCTCCCTTTACATACCTTTCTCTCTGATCTAACAGGTCTGCACCAATACCAACTTTTAGTTTTGTTACATTGCCTGCAGCATTATATGCATGCAGATAGCCAGCCTGTGAAATGATAAGTTCATCATTATTACCATCAAGACTTGAAACGGGAAAGTCTTTAAAGTTTGTCACCTTCTTTACCGCTTTACTAGCCACCTCATAACTGTACACGTTAAACTCGCCATCTCTGTCACTCCTAAAATATACTTTACCACCTTGCCATACTGGCTTAGTATCATTACTTCCGCCTTGTGGTTTTGGTATTTCGGTAACATTGTGATTTTTCGTTTCGTAGATCCAGATGCGGCTCATGGTACCACCTCTGTAATTCTTCCATTGAGTAAAAGCATCAGGTAGAGTGGTATAAGCGATGCTGGTTCCGTCAGCATTATAGCTAGCCCAGAATGCATTAGGTATTGGAAGTTGCACTTCGGCACCGCTTGTTATGTTTACCGTAAATAACTGGTAGTAGCGAGTAGTAAAAGAATTACGCTGCGATGCAAATAAGACTGTTTTACCGTCAGGCGAAAAATCACGAACAAGGTCAGCACCAGGATGCCAGGTAAGTCTTTTAGGAACACCACCTGCAGTTGGTACGATAAACACATCAGTATTGCCATCGTATTGCCCGGTAAAAGCAATTGTATTACCATCTGGTGAGAATACAGGGTTAGACTCTAAACCTTCACTTACGGTAATCCTTCTTGGGTAAGATCCATCTTTACTGGCAACCCATAAATCCTCGGCATAAATAAAAGCGATATGGTTCTTACTTACAGCAGGCTGCCAAAGTAGTCTTGTATCGGTAATGTTCTGAGCAAGCAATGAAGCTGATCCTAAGATCAACGATACTGAACAAATCAGAATGGAACGGATGTACATCATCGGGAGTTTTTATTTTTAATAAAGTAGTTAGTTGGCATTTGAATTTTGGAATGGTAATATACAGCAAATTATAAATTAAGATGCATGAATAGTACATCATTAAGGAGAGCAACTGTCTTGTTTTCTATGAAAAGCAAGCTTAAAAAAGTATTGTTTCAACACATTGCCAAACTCTTTGAATTGTCATCGTGTTCATTAAAGTTATATCGTTGAAGTCTCACGTGTTCCAAAGTTAAATCAAGGCGTAGCGAACGCCGGTGCTGAATATCCGGCGTTCTTGATCTTTTTGTAACTTTTTCTATCAAGAGAAAAAGTTAGCAGAACATTCTTTTCGCAAAGATTGCCTAAGTAGTAAAAAGCTATCGCAGATGCTTTGATTTGTTCTAAGAATTCAGAAAATCATGTTCTATTTGGATTGTAGTGAGATTCATTATTGTATCAATACAAACGCAGACCATAATGCGGCACTGTATTTCTCTTGCATCTTTAATTGTGCATGGCGAAAAGCAGCTGCTTTATCTCCTGTACTAAACCAATGTGTATAGAAGAATTGCATGAACTCAACCGTTTCTTTATCAGGTACTGGCCAGAGAGATACAATAACTGATTGAACGCCGGCAGTTTTCAGTGCACGTTGTAACCCGAACACACCTTCCGTACCACGGATATTTCCCAATCCGGTTTCACAAGCAGAAAGTACGGCTAACGCACATCCCCTCAGGTTAAGTGTACTGATCTCTTTACCAGTTAATATCCCATCATTAGCATTACCCGACTGTTTGTTCTTCCAGGCTGTATTACCACCTGCCATTATTAGTCCGCAACGTACTAAAGGGTCAGACGCTAAAGAAAAACTGTTCTTCATATCCCGTTTCTCTAGTTCATCTGGTAAAGAAAAGCCGTGGGTTGAAATATGAATTACATCAGGTGCCTTACCGGATAATGTTCTGAAAGATGCTTCTGTAGCAACTGTTCCCGAAAGGGTGGTAGTAGTAACACTATGCTTAAAACACAAAGCATTAAGACTGGCAACTTCCTGTAATGTACCTGGCAGAAATTTGAATTCCGCCATGTCTGCACTCCTGTTTGTATAAACAAAACCCAAGGGATCCGCTGCTGCAATATTGTTATGATTAGCAGCTTCATCAAAGTTGATACCTCCAGCCAGTAATATATTCTTTGGCTTACCTGCCGAACTTTTAATTCCTACATTCCTGGTGGAGAATAGTTGTGTAAAATTATATTGATGTAAGAGCGATACAGAGTCATTAACCGGAAGTGCTGCAAATGCAATACGATGCAATAGTCCATCAGGTGAAAAATAGATATTCTTTACCCCAGCAAGATGTTGTTCTATTGGCTTCCATACAAGATCGTACAATGCTGTGGAAGAACTTGCTTTACTATTGTTCTTAATAGATAAACCACGGAGATAAAGATCACCACCGTTCTTGTTAAATCGATTGAGTAGTTGTACCAACTTCTCTTCACTGCATAGCCTTACAAACACCGGTGAGTCCGCTGTTTTTGTAATGATCACCGCTGCATAAAATGAACTGTCATTCTTTTTCTCGGTATTCTTATACCGAACAAATTCTATGGCACAGCTTTTATCATCCAGTTGTTGTTGTACTGTTTTCCATGTTGCAGTTGCAAAAGCATTTTTCTCACCTGCCTGTTGTGAACGTTTTACCAATAGCTTTTCATTATTGGCTGCCAGCTGCATAAGTGAATCAACATTAAACTGCCTTTTGTCATTGCTCAATTGTTCCTGCTCATACAATAACTTTTTCAGCTCGTTTGTATGATCCCATAAGTTAATAAGAGCGGTATCTCCCGAAGCATGAATAGCATCAGACACTGCCCTGTTATTATTTAATGCAAGCCCTTTTATAAAAAGCAGGTTATCGTATAACATAGATGCTGCCTGTTGCAGGTTACCCCGATGTGCTAGTATCGCAGGTCCATCAGTAAAATTATTTGCTGCGGAAAGATTTACCAGTTCCGCCTCTGAAAGAAACTCTAATCCGGTAGCCACTTTACGCCTGAGCATCTCGTTTTTTTGTTGCTGCCATTTATACGCTTCGGTGTAATTGCCAGCAAGGATGTGTAAGTTGGTGAGCCTGTTTAATGCAGATCCTTCATCATTCCCCTTACCGTAAAGACGGGTTCTCAATTCATGCCCTTTTATATACCATGTCGCAGCTTCTTTGTACTGTTTTGCTTCCTGTTTAAATATGCCTGTGAGCATGTACAACTCGTAGAGATATGGATGATCTTCTACCATTTTTTTGCTCACCTCTATTGCAGCTTTTAAATATTGTTCGCCTTCTTTCAACCGTTTCAAGTTAACAAGATCGTTAGCCACATTTGCAAGGCTTTGCATATAACCTGCATCATTATCATTGAACTTTCGATAAATTTCCGTCACTTCTTTCTCTAATGGTAGTGCGTCTGCATAATTATCACGGCTGGTAAGTGTTACAGCAATATTGTGCAGGTAGGTGGCATATATTTTATCTTTTCCATAGTATTTCTCCCGCAGTGCAAGTGCTTCCCGTAGTGTGCTTTCTGCAAGTGGATAATTGCCCAATGTCATATACAAAATGGAGAGCTCATTATAAGAGTTGGCAATTTGTGCAGGTATTGCGTTGTGCTGTTTTCTTATCCTAAGTGATTCTTTTAACAGGTCCTCGGCTTGTGCATACATGCCACCATTCAATTGTACTGCTGCCATCTCTGTCAACGCTTTTGCATAATAAAGTTCCGTACCCGAAGTGGTTTTGTAGTAAGGTAGCAGTTCATTATAATATGCCTCTGCTTTGCTATTCGCTCCTAACTCCTGGTTTACCTGAGCCAAATAATGAACTGACTGGTAGTACTGCCAATTTTTTGGAGCAAGAGCAGCAGAAAGCATTTTTGCTTCTGTAAAACATACTTCCGCCTCCTTAAACTCAGCTATGGTATATAAGGCCTCACCTAGCCATAATAGTACGCCAACATAATCAAGGCTGCGGATCTTTCTCTCATCATACCATTGTTTCACCTGTCGGTATGTAACAATAGCTTCCTTTTCTTTACCCTGGTAATGCCGCACATTGGCTAACATAAATGCACCATTGATATACAGGGAATCGGTCGAACTATATTTCCTGCTGCGGTAGTTAAGTAGTGTTTCATACAGTGTTGCAGACTCCTCATACTTTTGATTGTTAAAGCATATTAGGGCGAGACTGATTAAAGAACCCTGGTAACGAAAATCATCTTCACCATACAGCTTCTTTTCAACTTCCATTGCTTGCCGGTAAACAGGTATACATTGCTCCTGGAAATTGTTACTGTAATAGGTATGCCCAGTAAGTATGAGATAATGATCAAGCGAATCATCCTTTCCCGGATATTGCTTTTTTACTGCACTTATCAGTGTTTCGGCAAGTGGTAATGCCGCCTGCAGATTCTTGTTATCCGCTGCTACTTTAAAACGTTCAAACAACACATGCGGCGGCTGGGCTGATGTCTTCGCTACCAACATAGATAATACGGTGATCAATATATAACAGGCGTTTCTTAACACGGGTTACAAATATAATTGATGGATGGCTTGAGGACTTCCATTACATACTGATTGCAGCTAAGGTTTTGCAAAAGAGTGTACTTAACTATCAAATAAAGGAACAACTTAACAGGCTAAATCTAAGTGGGTGACATCCATACCAGCATGGTACAACAAAGGCAGCTCTTTTGGCTGCCTTTTGTTGTTTATAATTCTTATGATACGGTTTCACTAATCTTTTTTAGCTGGTATCCGTAGTTTCCAGCCCGGTTGTATCAGGTCAGGATTGGTTACCTGGTCTTTATTGACTTCATAGATCTCTTGCCAGCTCACACCATATTGTTTACCAATTTTAGAAAGATTGTCTCCTTTCTGCACGGTGTATTCCTGTGTAGAGGGTGCAGCTTCACCATTCACATTAATGTTCATGATCAGGTCACCAGACCTGTAGTCGGGATCTATCTGGTTGTACACATCCCAAAGCTGTTGTTTTACTGTATCTGAAGGAGCACTGCCATCTATATACAGAACATTTTCCTGCTGTCGCACTTCCAGATCGGTAACTCCACTTGTTGTGGCCGTATCTATCAGTTGCTGGTATTTACCTCTTAGCGAACCTGTTTCTTGTGCCATAATTATTTATTTTTTATCACTAATTGGTTATCGATCCTTTTTGGACGTAGGGCATTTAGTTCTGCCATAAGATCTTGTAACTTCTCCCTGTTCTCTATAGTGCCTCGCAAAGTGATCACACCTCCGTTCACATCAGCCTGAACACCTTCATATCGCTTTGCAATATCAGGAAGGCTGTTCCGCAAAGTGGCATCTTCTGTTATCACTACTGCAGCCACCTGGATATTGTTGATGACCTTCTTTACACCATCAATATCTTTTACTACTTTCTCTGCATTGGTTCTGCAATTCTCATCTGCACAGCTGCCGGTAAGGGTAACAGTTCCTTCATGTACAGCAGTAGTTACACCTGCAAGGTTTGGATCGCTTTGCACTTTAGCATTTAATGCAGTCTGTATCTCGGGGTCTTTATTCTTGCCTTTACAGGCATAAAAACCCAATACTACCGAGCCTACCACCAATGCCAGCAGTAGTTGTAGAAATTTTCCTTTCATGATCATTGTTTTATTGTTTAAAGATTATTTGCCGAACATTCTTCCCAGCATTCCACCAATATTGCCCATACCTCTACCTCCGTTTAGCATGGAAATGATAGATCCCAAGCCACCGCTACCTGGTGTACCAGTCGTACCTCCCAAACTGCCACTGCCTCCTGTTAATCCACCGAGTAGTCCACCAAGACCTCCACCAAGACCTCCACCACCGTTTTTCCTACCCATCAATTTCCCCATGATCAAAGGAGCAAGCATACCCAGTAACCCTTTACTTATGTTACCGAAGTTCATTCCCGCATTACTGAATTGGTTACCCAGTCCAAGCGATTCAAGAAACTGTTGTGGTTTTGATTGATCCTGTGTAGAAGCATCTGTGGTGGCTGCTTTATCTACCAACTGGTTGATGGTTGATAATTGCTGCTGATTGATATTGAGGTAAGTGCCCACATACTCAAGCCGTTGCTTTTCTTCAGGTGTAACGGTTTGATCTGATTGGGCAAAAGCCATGAGATCCGTCATGAGTGAGAAACGCAGTTCACTGCTTTTTAAAGTATCCAGGCTTTGTTTCAGTTGATCATCCCCGTTAGGCGTTCCTGCTGTTGAAAGCAGTGAGATTACCTGTTCCTGCGGCAGCTCTGCAGATTCTGCTATGGCTTCTAAAAAGTACTGTTCATCATCTGAAGCTGACCTGTCTGCAGTAGCTAATGCTACAATAGACTGTAAGTAAGCAGTACGCTCAGCAACTGTGTAGTCTTTCAGTAGCTTTGCTTCCATAGTGTTTTCGCACTAAGCTTCAATTATTATTCCATGCCGGTTACCAATCACAATTGGTAAATGTTCGAACACGAAAGCGGCAAATGGTTCTACAGATGACAGTAACAAAGAGATATGCTTCGCAAACTTGGTACTCTTTCAACCACCAATTTATTTCTATGTTAGTCTTTGTGAACAGCTACGTGATGATCAGGAAAAGGATTAAGGATTGGCTAAAACAATCCCCATTCGTCTTCTGCTTCGTCTTTTTTGAAAGTACTTACCCAATTGCGAAATGATGATTTGAATTTATCCAATGCATCTTCGATGGCTAATTTGTAGGATTTATCAGCTTTTCTTGTGAGAACGGCAAAAGCAATCTGTTCCCACATTTGTCTGCAGTTGTAACGGATGATGGCTGCATTTTCCATTTTGATCTGGTACAATGTATCACCCGCAGCACTCATGATCTTTGGTGCTACCATAAACAGGTTCTCATAGATCAGCTGCTGTGTTGAAAGGTGCTCATCTTCTTTTTCGGGCAGACTTTCTGCAAAAGCCATCACCAAAGGGAAAAGTTCTCTCCAGTGATTGTATGTTATTTCAGCTAAGGCTAAATCCTCTTTCCACTTCCAGGAAGCACCATCTTCTTCATCAATAACCAATCGTTCTTTCCATTTCGGGAGCGGATTTATGTTGTCTGGTAACATAATTTGTGTTTTAGCTATCTCAAACTTAGGGCTTGAAAAAATCATTATGAACTCTTAGCAATTCTCTCGACGGTAAAAATTTATCTGGAAGATTGATCATTCTGCCTTCAAGATTTAAAAAGTACTCTTTCATGCTTTCTACTTTAATTTTCTTCAAAAGCGAAGAGACACTAATTGAATAATCTTTTGAGTCAACTGTTATTAATCCTTGATCAAAAGCTTTATCATGTAAGGAGTTAAGGCAAAGTCCATTCATTGGATTCAATCGATTCTTTTCGTCTTGGCTCCATGGGATAATGTGACTTGCAATGAGTAACCTCGATTCATTGATTCCTGTTATACAGCAAGTATTATTATATGTCGCTAAAATAACTTTTCGAAAAATTGCCTGATTAACTCTCGTGTTAACAAGCCTTTCTTTTGTAAGACCCTCTTTAGTGATAGTTATCTCATCTATACCATTTAGTTGCTCTATTGTTTCATGCTGTTTACTTGCCAAAAGCTTTTCACTTTCTAAAAGAGCTGCATCCCAATTATTGTAGAATTCTTCCCAAATTTGGCGATCAAGTTTACTGGCATTCGCTGCTCCTTTGATTCCTCTTTCTTTCAATGTAGGATCGAAACTTGCAAAATTGACCAACTTCAAGGCAATAGACGAGGGAGTTCTATTTACGAGATTAGCTAAATGAATCACCTCTTTAGTTCTGGAATGCATTTTCCCAAAAGGCAACTTGCAATAAAGATTTACAGCAAGAATAAGTTCGTCTCTATTCCAAAGTCTTTGACCTTCTTTCATTAGGAGATATTTTCCTCCTAAATATAGCTATTCAATTAAAATACTTCATTGCCACTTCTCCAATCCATCTACCCATATCTACTGGAACTGCATTTCCGATCAACTTATAAGAACTTCGCTTATCTGGAAAAGTAAAATCATCTGGAAAACCTTGCAACCTTGCATATTCTCTAACTGAAAAAGGTCTCACTCCATACTTTGCTTTCTTATCCTTTACTAATCGTGTTCCTAAATCCTTTGCATAATGTGCTACACAGGTTGGAGCTAATGCATTTAGATCAGAAGGATCAACAATAATCGGCTTATCCCTATACTTACCGTTGATTCTGCTTAACACATATTCTGGGATTTCAACTTCGGGATTCTTCTCTACTATATCTTTCAAACGAACTCTCGAACTTGATGTAGGCTCACTGATTCTATATCGTTTCCTCGTTCCAAAAAGAATCAAACGTTTCCTTTTCTGTGGTAACCAGTTAGCAGCATCAATAGGACAAAACACATGCACCCAATAATCTGGTAGCTTAGTCATTGCTTCCATTACAACTTGGAATTTTCGCATACCCGGTACATTCTCCACAATGTACATTTCAGGTCTTTCTATTGCAATATGTCGGAAGAAATGCAAGAACAAATCATCTCCTGTCCTCGTTCCATGTATGTCAGCAATCGCTGAATATTTTGTACACGGATATGTTCCAACAATGATATCAGTTTTGGGTTGTTCTAGTACAGTTTTGTCTTTTATATCTACGTTTAGAACCGAATGCGAAAAATAATGTGCATTCATCTGCATACATTGAGTAGCCTCAGTATCTAAGTCTAAAGATTGAATCACATTTACGCCAGCTTGCATCATCCCTAATTCCATTCCTCCACATCCTGAAAAATATCCTTTTGCTGTTGCCTTATACATTCTGCAAACCTATCAGGCAGAAAATAAAATCCTGTAGCTTTTAAGACACGTTGGATAAGATGTGAATAGTGTCTCAAGTTCCCTATCGCCACTTATACTCATAGCACCTTCCTTGCTGCTTCCTTGCTGGTTCCTCCCAGTCTCCTTCCTAGATAGTTCATGAGAGTCCATAATTTCCACATGAACCCCAAAAGCAGGTTATCTATTTTTACAATATGACCTCAACAACTAAATTAATTATCGGCTTGTTACTGCTGCCCGTGGTGATTTGTATCGTCCCTTGCTGCAAACAGCATAAAAAAGCAGAAAAAGAACCGTCGTCTTCACAGCAACCAGTATCTCATAAACCGTGGATACAACAAACGCAGCTGCCAATATGGACAACCACGATTCCCGATTCAGGTTTAATAAAAGGAACAGAAACGTATAAAGACGGTATGGTATTCAATGTTTCCGATCCTACAATAACCATATACCAACCCAAAAACAACAACAGCGGTGTAGCGGTGATTGTTTTCCCCGGTGGTGGGTATAATAAACTTGCTGTAGAGTTGGAAGGTTCCGAAATATGTGAATGGCTTAGCTCTATTGGTATTACAGGTATTTTACTAAAGTATCGTGTGCCAGGTTCCGGTCATCACTACGACGCAAGTTGTGATTGTGGAAGAGATCCGATAAAACCCCTTGCATTACAAGATGCACAGAGAGCAATGTCCCTTGTTCGCTATCGTGCTGCAGCACTTAATATCAACCCCAATAAGATCGGCGTAATGGGATTTTCAGCAGGTGGTCATTTGGTTGCTGATGTAAGTACTAATTACAAACAAAAGAAGTATGCCCTAACTGATGAGATAGACCGGGTGGATTGCAGACCTGACTTTGGAGTGGTTTTCTTTCCGGGGCATATGACCGTTCATGCTGATGGCCCGTACGCACTAAATAAAACGCTGCCGGTTGATAGTGAAACACCACCTATGTTTATTTTGCAGGCAGGCAATGACCCGGTTGACACTATCCAGAATTCACTGGTGTATTATATAGCACTCAAAAAAGCCAATGTACATGCAGAGTATCATGTTTATGCTGAAGGTGGTCATGCCTTTGGGTTAAATAAAACAGCCCTCGATAATCCGGGTTGGAACAAACTTCCTATTGCAAATTGGGAAGCTTTAGTGGAACGATGGCTCTATACAATTAAGATGACTACTTCTTCGAAATAAAGAACCAGCGACAATTAAAAGAAATACGGCAGCCTGGGAAGCTGCCGTATTGTGTTGCTTGTGTGTGGGAACTAATCAAGCCTTTCTAAATTAATGCCTTTGAAAATCATTCATCATATCTGCTCAACTATCTCACTGAATGACCTTCTATCTTAATGTTTCATCTGTTCGTCTTCATTATGTGTATTAGCAAAAGCATGCCAATTATTTAGTCTGCTATGTTTGAGTTGTCCATTACATTAAAACTGGGGAATAACAACTGAGTATTACCCACTTCGGGATTACTACAGCACTTATGAACGTACTATAAACGTGCTGCATTCGCTGTAACTCCTTAACTGTGCGTATTAACCTTTCACAGCCGTTCGTGGTACGTTATTAGCCGCAGCAAGGGTATGAAAATCTTATTTAGTTTATTGGTTGGTTGCTTTATAGCCTTCTCGTCTTTTGCACAGTATAATAATGTTACCTTAAAAGTTAATGGCAATAAAAACAGGAAAGTGGTATTGGATGGAAAAACCTATACCATGAGTAATACAAATGCCAGGGCAAATAATAAGAACGTTACTATTCCCAACCTTGAAGCCGGACAGCATACGATACAGGTGATAAGAAACACGAAGGCTACCAGTACAGCAGTATCCTCCTTTACTATACGAAATGGTTATGATGTGATCATCACCGTTAACGGAACAGGTAATGTACAGATCAAAGAAAAACTAAGAGCTGCTACTACTACAAGTACAAGCAATACTGGTATGAGTACTACAGCTTTCAATACCTTATTGGAAGATGTTAACAACCAATGGCAGGCAGGTGCGAAACTAAATATGATCAACACTGCTTTTACCAATACAGCTAATTTCTTTACTGCTTCACAGGCTTCGCAGCTTATCCGATTGATAGATGCAGAAGCAAGCAGGCTTCAGCTGGCAAAAGCATCGTACCGCAGTATTACAGACCGGTCAAACTTTATTACGGTAGTTAATTTGCTGAACAGCCAGGAGAGCAAAAACGAATTATCTATCTACGTAGATAATTTCAATAATCCCACTACACCACCAACTACTACTACCGGTGGCATGAGTGTTACGAATTTCAATAATTTATTGAAGGAAGTACAGAACCAATGGCAAGCTGGTGCAAAGCAAACAATGATCAATAACGCTTTTACAAATACCAACAACTATTTTACTGCAGCACAGGCAAGACAACTGATTCAACAGGTAGATGCTGAAACAACAAGGTTGCAATTGGCTAAAGCCTCCTACCGCAGTATTGTTGATCTATCCAACTTCAGCAGTGTAGCTACTTTATTAAGCAGTGATGCAAGCCGGAACGAATTGCAGGTGTACATCAACAGTTATAACAGTAACCCAGGTAACCATGCAGCCATGAATGCATCAGCATTCTCTACTTTATTACAAAATGTACGGAACCAGTGGCAAATCAGCACGAAATTGTCTATGATATTGGATGCCTTTAACGGATCGAATTACTTTACTGCATCACAGGCACGGCAACTGATACAAACAGTTGATGCTGAAGCAAGCAGGTTACAACTAGCCAAAGCGGCATATAAAACAATAACTGACCAGTCAAACTTTAGCACCGTTTCTGAATTACTGGATACACAAGCCAGCAGGAATGATCTTGCTTCATATATTAAAAATGGTGGTGAGATAACCGTTACTGCAGAGATGGGTAAAACTCCTATGACGGATGCTAATTTCCAAACCGTTGTTTACAATATCCAAACACAGTGGTTACCTGGTTCTAAAATGATGGCAATACAGGAAGTGTTTTCCAATACATCAAACTACTTTTCTACTGCCCAGGTTAAGCAATTGGTTGCATTTGTATCGGTAGAGGCAAACAGGCTTCAGTTACTAAAATCTGCCTACAGAACAACCACGGATAAAAACAATTTTAGTAGCACTTATGACCTGTTGGCTACCCAGGCAGGCAGGGATGAGCTGGCTAGTTATGTACAATCCTACAGAGATTAATAATCCCTCTCACATTATAAAAAGAATGAATACTCAAGGCAAAGCATACCACTTTGCCTTGATTTATTTTCAGGAAATCAGCTTTCCAGCGGCAGGAATGGCATACTTTTTATTTTGATTTAATTAAGGTATTAGAGACGATCTCAGTATCATTTACTTTAATTATTAAGTATGAATAAGACCGGACCCGTTATCATTATCGAAGATGATAAAGACGATGAAATGATTTTAAAAGATGTATTTGCTAAACTGGGCTATCCCAACGAACCAATATTCTTTAATGATGGGCAATCTGCACTTGACTTTTTAGATTCATCTAATGTTGTTCCCTTTCTGATATTGTCTGATATCAACATGCCTAAGCTGGATGGTTTTGCATTAAGAAGTAAGGTGAAGATGGATGCAAAACTTCAGCTCAAATGCATTCCTTATCTCTTTTTTACAACTGCATCTTCTCAAAGGGCTGTTATAGATGCTTATAGCCTATCAGTACAAGGCTTTTTTATAAAGCAAACCAAGATTGCTGAACTAGAAAAGACGATCTCCGTTATAATGGAATACTGGCAAAGGTGTGCATCACCTAATAACTTTTAAATGCACTTTCCAGATATACTATTTTTTCAATCGCAACGGCATTAACCTGTAAGTAATCCCTTCTTCAACAAGGTATGGCTGTAAGGGAGCAAACAGATTATCATACGAAAAATAGATCGGCCTGTTATACAAATTCGTTTCAATGATATCAAGCAACATATAATCGCTCAGGAAAACTGAATTGGTCATTCGTAGTTTCATAGCAGGTAACAATGTTTTGCCTTTAAATATCTTAGCTGCCAGTGCTGCATTAATTGGTTCCACCACTTCATTGCACGAATAACTTCTATACGATTGGGCTTTCTTAAAACTTGCGAGGAATCCACGAATGTTTATAGGCTTTTTACAAGCACCAGGTTCATACATTGCATAAGCATATTCCGGTTTCAGGAATGCTGAGCGTTGCGTTTTAAAAAGTGTACGCTTATATGTTTTACCAAGATAATCCAGCATTCGTCCTAAACCCAATAAGCTGTTGTTAAGCACCAACACATCTTTCCGATAACCTGAATGCTGCAGATACCATAGTGGATAGGTGTCGTTATCACCTGCAGAAATGAACAAGGCGTTTGCGGCTTTAGGAAAGTAGGCTTTTGATAACTCAAGAAGGCTGTCAGGGTATTGCACCTCTTTAATAAAAGTCTCAGCATCTTTTGGATATCCGGCCATAAGTAAAGTGCTCCATGCATACATTCTTTCATTGGCAAGTTTGATATTTACCTTTCCAACAATTGTTGTGTATTCAGGGTTTCTCTGTGCTAACTTATTCCAGGTGTCTACCGCTTTTCTTTCGTACCGCACATATTTATCTTTTCTTGAGGTACTGATGGGTATCGAATCGTGAAGGATCTTCCTGTCAGGATCGTTGTTCAGGTAGTGTAATCCGTATTGATCCTGGAAAAAACCGGATGCATAAGTACCATAAGCTCTTGCCAGGTTTTCAACTGAAATATCTGGAAGATCCTGTTTGTTTTCTAATGCCTGAATTACATCCCAATCCCAACCAGTATAGCCATAGTAAAGGCTTTTTCTAAACTGGGTACGATCATAATCTGTTATGTAGTAATTAAGGTATTGTTCTGCTTCAGCTGATCCGCTGCCAGAATCTGCATCGTTTCTTTTGGGATAATTCAATGAAAGATAATGCTGTTCTGCAGTACCCCAGAAAACCTGATCGTTCTTGTAGGTCTCAGGCTGAGTCTGATCCACCTCAGATACGTACCACCCGTTTGGACGTTTAGAGAAACGAAGAAGGTTTGGATATTCAACATTCGTATAAGTGTGGAAGTATTCCTCTACAACCTCGTCAATTGTTGGCTGGGCATATATGTTACTAGTGAATAATAGTATAATCGCTGTGAACAATATCTTCTTCATCAGACTAAATTAAGAAAGCGGTAGTTAGTAATTGCAAAGCAGCCTGATATAGATTTAAAACATTTGCAAGCATGACTATTTACCGCCAATCTGCTTGCTGTGGGCAAAGATGTTTTTTGCATAGTCGATATGTGAGAATCTATATATTTGCACTCCTTAAATACTGCGAAAGCAGTATCGGGCCTATAGCTCAGCTGGTTAGAGCACCTGACTCATAATCAGGGGGTCCTTGGTTCAAACCCGAGTGGGCCCACAGAATTGCTTCTAAGTCTATTGATTTAGAGGCTTTTTTATTATTACTGCGACCCAAAATTCCTCCATAAAAGGTCGCAAATCGGTATCAATTCTGACTAAAAAAGGTCGCAACAATTCTTCTCTAATTATTTCTACATCATTCAATTAAAGCAAATGAAACTCACAATATTATTTTGGGTATATAAATCACGTGTAAATAAGAAGGGAAACGCTCCACTTGTTCTACGTCTTTCATATGGTACTCAGCGAAAACAACATTATACTGGTGTCTCGATACCAGTTGAGAAATGGGATGCAGCTAAATCAAAAGCTAAAGGGAAAGATGATCAGGCTAGTAACATAAATACTTATATAAGGAATGTCTCCAATAGGATCATGGAGATATATAACGAGATGATCAGGACGGGTGATGTTTACCTTGATCATTTGGTCGATAAGATGCTAGGGAAAGATGAAAACAACATGACTCTGATCCAGCTTGTAAATTATCATAGTTCTGAAATGCGAAAACGTATTGGAATTGACTATACTATCGGTACACTAAAGAAGTATCAAGTAACTAAAGGAAAATTGGAGAGGTTCTTAAGCAGCCAGTATAAGAAAACCGATATCCGTTTAAAGGATCTCGACAGGAAGTTTATTGCAGACTTTGACATATTTATGAAGATTGTTGACAAAAACGATCAGAATACAACTACCAAACATTGTAAGAATCTAAAGGCGATCATTAACCTGGCTGTTGCAAATGACTGGATGGAAAAGAGTCCGTTCAGTAGCTTTAGATGTCCTTATAAAGTAAAACCAAAGGTGTTTCTTACGTCAGATGAACTAAAGACCTTGCAAGGAAAGACTTTTAAAATCGATAGGCTCAATCTTGTAAAAGATGTATTCCTATTTCAGTGCTATACTGGTTTATCATTTACTGATATGGCTAAGCTTACAGGAGCAGATGTAACAAGCGGAATTGACAAGGGACGCTGGATCATTATTCAGCGAACCAAGACAGGTGTAAGATCAGCTATTCCCTTGCTGCCTCCAGCTCTGGAAATCATTTTAAAATACAATCCAGAGTACAGTACTCGTTTATCCGAAATGCTCCTTCCAATGTATTCAATTCAGAAGTTTAATTCCTATTTACAGGAGATCGCAGACTTCTGTGGCATACCTAAAAACCTCTCAAGTCACGCAGGTAGGAGAACATTCGCTACCACAGTAGCATTGGCTAATGGTGTATCAATAGAAACAATTTCGAAAATTCTTGGGCATAGCACTACAAAGATTACTCATCAATACGCTGTAGTGACAGATTTAAAGGTGGCTGAAGAAATGAAGAAGGTCATTATATAAACTAAAAGCAGCCCTTAATTGGGCTGCCTTACATTAATTCAGTAAAGTAAATCGTTCATCTTTATGAACTCTTTTTTTTGTTCCAGTATAAGTTCTATTCAAAGCTTTCGCTAAGGCTAATATGGTATCGTAAATAAGCCCTGTTTCGTTATCCAATACTTGTTGATGTGATTTTGCTGGATGCTTTACAAGTCCATTTAAAAATGCATGCAGACTATTTTCTTTTGGAGTAACCCATTCCAAATTTTCTAGGTTATTATCCGTTTTGATTCCATTCTTATGGTTAACATAGGACTTACCAGCCTCGACATCCAGGAAAGTCAAAGCGACTAATCTATGAACATAGGCGGTATGTCGTTTCCCATTTTTAGAAAGAGTCAATTTTTCATATCCACACCTATCGACTGTCGTTTTCATTAAAGAGCCTCCTTTTATTTTCGATGAGCTTCTTATTTTACCTTCTTGATTTATTTGATACCCCTCAAATTGAGGAATAGGAAGCCATTCTTGGCTTTGTTGATTCATTATTGATCATTTGTTTGATCATTTTATCTGTATTAATAATGAGGTTAATAGCAATAATTCAAGCTGCTATTGTATGTGGAATAAAGTAGGATCCATCCTTAAACTTGCAGTTAGCTGGAGTTAATAGTTCTACTCCCACAGAAGGTCGATGTCCAATAAATTCATTTAATGTATCACACATTACCTTTTTTACAATGCCAGTATCTTTTTCTAAAGTGATAATTGAGTCATGCACTGTATAAATAACTTCTATATTATGTTCTTCAGCTAAACGCTTACTTACATGGTTTAGCATTATGTCACTCTCTATGTTCATGACTAAAATAGATAAGTGAGAATGCTCTAACATCTTTAAAATTGTAAACAGTTCCCATACTCTAGGGTAAAGTGTTTTAAAAGGTGCTATTAATGCAGCTTTAGAACCTGTACGAGAATATATTGAAGCGAAATACATACTCTTTATCTCCTCTCGTTCTTTTTCCATTCCAAAGTCGAGGAAAAGTTGATCTTTCAAAACATCATAGAATTGACCACTGCATGCTGCTCTTGTATAGGTTAGAAACTCTTTTTTTGTTTGATTATCTACTAAAGTGAGAAACATAGTAATAAACGATAGAATAAAGAGATATATTCTCTGCTGTAGTTCGAAGCATTGTAATTTATCAATAGTATACAACTTAGAAGGCATGCTATCCGTACATGGGTGCCAGAAATTTTGATTAAATAAAACGGTACTTAAGAAGGGGTGACAATTACAGATGTCAGAACAGCTTAAACTTTCACCATTATAGGTAAGAAAATGACGGAGATATTTAGGCATAAAAGTAATAGGTGAATGAAACCTGTTAATGCTTTTATCAAGAAAGTACTCGAATGTTTTGTTTTCGATGGAATGTATGAGGCTAAGGTTAGAGTTCCTTTCGTGTTCTAATTCCTGTCTTTTTTTTTCTGAAAGAACTTTATAGGCACTCATTTTAAAATCGTAATTTTTTTCTACAGCCTCGGTAGCTAGATCCAGGTCAATAGTAAGGTTATCGAAGGGCTTAGTTAAATAGGCGTATTTGTGCTTCTCTATAGAACTGAGTCGTCTACTATGATTAGATTTTTTTAGATATTTTTTCTTCCCGTACTCCTTTCGTTCTGTTACTATTCGCTTTGCTTTTTGAGTATATTTTCCAGTAAATCTGTAATGCTTCGATCTTTTAAAATAGTAAAGGTTATCAGACTCGAGTATACCTGTGTCTATCAGATAAGTCATATACAGCTTATAGTTTCTTGAGATTCTTTTTAGAATGGGCGAGTATAGTGGGACATACCCGTCCTTATAATCCAACTTTTTACGTTTGGAGGGAATCTCATAAAGCAAACTGATAAACTCAACTAAAATTTCCTTTTTAAAGCCAGGAATGGCTGGTGGGTTTTGCTCAATGAGCAGATCTAAATCCAGATTTTCTGGAATAAGTTTTCTTTTCACTCTTCATTTTTCGAGTGTTGACTATAAAAAAAAGTATTTCGGTTGGGAAGTAATTGCGATTCAAGTGTAGAAGGTGGTAATTATCGCATTTTTACAATGGTACGATTTTCAGACACCCATTTCCAAATTTTTGGGCATAAACTTTTAAAGTTTTTTTTAGCCTGACTCCAAATTTATCTTATTAGTAGTTAGACGAAAAAAAATAAGAAAGTTTACAATAGCTAAAAAAATAATTGTGGTACCATTTCTTATTCATCAGAGGGGTATCAAACTATGCTTAAATCATATATACGCATAAGTTGATAGATCATTAGATAAGGCTTTTTCAAGTCTGTGTTCGTTGCATGATTTATATGATGATCTATTCTTATTATATAACTAATTAAGCAAATACTTTTTACCATCAATCAATTAATTAATTTCGTATCGAAAACATATCCTGAGGGAAGAGGAGTTTTCATGTTTATTTTTCCCACATAAGTATATCGAAGTATAAACGAATGCGAAGCATTCATTTTTAAACACCTTCTTAATTGAAAGGGAAAACGAATATTTATGAAAAAAGATTCAAGAGCGGAGAAAACTTCGGTTTTACAAGAGATTTTTGTAGAGGTTAAACAAAAAGTTGGGTATGGTTTTACGACCAATTCTATTTTACCTTATCTGAAATTACGTTACGGTAAAAGATGCCCCGATGAAAATTTCTTAAGATCCTTGCTTCAAGAATGAGATTAAGCCCATTAACTTGGGCTTTTTCATTTTATTTACCCTCGATTGTCTTAAAGAACTCAGCTAAGGATACTCCGAAATGTTTACACAGAAAAGAAATGGTACTTATTGAGACATTTTGTTTACCTGATTCTATCCTTCCTATATGAATGTTCGTTTCCATATAGAACTGCCTTTGGGACATACCTGAATCTTCCCGAAGTTTTTTTAATTCTATAGAGATTTTTTTTAGAAGCTTTTCGTCCTTGATTTCAGGCATGCATAAGCAAGCTGCAAAAACATATCACCTTAACCGATACACATAAGTCATTAATTATTATATTGAACATAATTTAAATCCAGATGAAGTACTTAACTCTGAAAGAAAAACGGTTCCTTATTGTATGGGTAATTGCTCATACAATTGCACTTCTAGTAAATATTCTCCAACTTTCATTCTATACCACCTATGACGATGATCGAAAGCTTGGTTTAGTCTATTATTTAACGAGCACGGATGAGGATACAAAACAGTCTCTGTTGATTTCTAATTTCTGGCCTTTGGTAAACCCTTTTATTAATGAGCGAGGGGCAACAGGATTTAATGGACTATTCTGCTTTTATGATTTTTCAGAGTACCTGATTTATGTCCTGGGGGCTTTTCTTTACTTCCCTTTAAAAAGAATATGGATAGGAGAACCAAAACAAAATAATCCATGAAAAAATTAAAATTGATTATTTTATTGACAACCTGCTTGATTGCGTGTAAGAAACCACCACCAAAACAACTTCTCGATACGGAATGGGTTTCCCTTGAAGAAAACAAGTCAGGTAAATATGACACGCTTCACTTTACTAAGCACAGTTTGCTTCTAAATGGGCTATATATTTCAGTTGACTACGATGGAAACAAAATATTTGAATCGAACAATAATAAAACTCCTATCGCCGAGGTAGTTGAGCTGAATAGGGAAACACTTGCAATTAGACTTTTCGGTCAAGGTTCATACAAGGAAGTGAAAATGGGATATTTCCGTTCGACATTATTAAAAGATCTAAAATAAGGCAGAGGAACTTATATCGAGCTTCTGATATAATACTTTAATGAAATAGTTTGCTTCTTTTGAATTGAAAGATATTGGCTTTTAGAGCATGGAGGTGCTTATATTTATGAGTTGACAGTAATTTATGACAGACGAAATCTACGAAATCCAGAATAGCATAATTATAAAAATACCCTCAGACATTAAGCGAATAACGGATGGAGTCAGAGAATCTTTTTATTATCTCAATGGTTTGACGGACCTTGATATCGTATATTCTGGTATCAGGCAAGAAGAACTGCCAAAAATCAAAACTGGCACTGGCAAATTAATCGAGGAACTTGACTTGCTTGAGCAAAAGTTATACTTCAGTGACCCAGAGAACGGTTTGGTAACATTTAAAGAAGAAGCACAGCTGAAGGACCTTATTAAGTCATACATTTTATTAAAAGAAAAGGTTGACAAATTTCAAATAGAAATGCTAAATGACATGATTAGTATTTCTTACAAGACTCTAACCACTTTGACAAAAGATAGGCAATACTTACAGCCATTCATGGCACAAATCTATTCTTCGTTTTTAGTTAAGTCTGCTTTTCTGCACTCACACGAAGAGAATAAAAAAGATACCTATTTTCTACTGATGGAAGAGAATGAGAAGTTCGAAAAATCGGTAAATCCTTTCGAAAAATACTTTCATGTTGCAGTTAACGACTACACATTTAGTCTTAATAGAGACAGGAAACGATTTCAGGAAATATATGATCAGCTTTTTAGATTAATATTTTCTATCCAAGAGATAGACAATAAAAGAACCTTAGACGATTTGGTAACTAAGCAATACTCGTTGAATAAGCAAGTAGTTCTTTTAACCTACTTAACTGCAGTTCTAACAATCTTAATGACAATTTTTGGAATAATACAATTAGCAGGTGGCTAACAAAACCGTGTCCATTTCCTTGACACCTGAAACTTCCCGACTGTTGTGATATACTTTACCAAAGTAGCTATGAACTGAATCAATTGATATTATACTTTGTAACGAGTTTGCCTTCTTTATAAAGTTCTTTTTTAATCATTCTTCCTTTAACAGAATAATAGATCCAAATTCCATTTTTTACAGATTTATAGGGAGCTTTCCCTCGTCTAAACGGTCCATTTGTCTTCGGCTGTTTTGGTTGGGGATCTCTATTTATAACTACTTTGTATTCTCCTTCTATCCTTGTTTTTCCAGAAGAAAAATATTCCACATACTTACCACTTCGGTAACCTTTTTGACTATAGAATTCTAATTTGATTTTATTCCCTGATGAATCGAAATACTGCCATTCTCCAATATGCCGATTTTGGTAATAATTACCTTGCTCTTTTACTTTTCCATTTCGCCAAAACTCTATAGTAAGACCATTTTGAATATCATTGATATACTCCTCTATGAAGTATACTTGACCTGAATTGTAGTAGGTAGTTTCGGCTCCAAATCTCTTCCCATTTTTGCAGTTACCTGACGAAATCATCTTATACCGACCTTTTTCCAAAACATAAGAGGTAAAATGTCCGTTCAATAGACTATCCTTTACTTGAAAGATGGTGCTATCATTCAGTCTGTATTTCCAAAGTTCAAATATTATTCCTTGCCCGTTTTTACATATTTGAGTACCATCAGGCAACCAAAAGTTTACATACTTGACTGTTCCAGAAGTATCATAAATTTCTTCAGATTTCTTTTGCTCATTATAATACCAGTACTCCCACAATCCAAATATAGACTCTGAGTTTTCGCTTAATTGAATCATGTAACCACTTCCATAGGAGTCTCCATATGATTCAGTAATTTTTCTCAGGCCTTGTGTCTTCCCGAGAAAACAGAATAAAAATGAAAATGATATTACATAACACAATCTGATCATGAATCCAATTTAACAGATGCATTCGTACATATGAACATCCTTTATAACAACCCCGCCTTACAAGAAGTGATCGACTATCCCCCCCATCTTTTCAAATTTACTTTCCAAATTTAAGGAAACGGTAAAACCAAGCATTTTACCTTAATTTTTTCAACCCATCCTTCTCCGCCTTCGGCGTCAACCCCTGCGGTACCCCAAGTGATCAAATGAATCACTCTTCTAATCATATTCTTCATTTAAAAAAAAATTATTATGATCAAGATCGTTGGTTATCGGTTATCTCAAAATACCGAAGGGAAGCAATTTGTTTCTCTTGAAATTCAAGGAGGACTTGAATTTGTTCAGTCCCAACAAACAGGTAAGTTCTATGCTACAGCTAAGAAAGCTTTGATGGCTTCAACATTTGATGAATTAACAGCCAGGGAATTGATTGGCTCCCAGATGCCAGGTAAAGTTGAAAGGGTTGAATGTGAACCTTACCGTTTTCAAATTCCAGGTACAACAGATACCGTAATCCTGAATTATCGGTATGAGTATCTACCTGAATCTACTGTGTCTACTAAACCTATTCATGCTTCGGTTGATCCTGATGAAGAAGAGGAATATGTTGAAGAGCATGAAGAAGAACCTGTATTATAAACATTACAGGTTTACTCAAGAGCAGGGCTTAGGTCCTGCTTTCTTTTTTTACACTTATAAAATTTAGAATATGCAGTTAGAGATAGCAAACAGAAAACGAGTGAAGATTAAGATGGCTCTTCAGGGACCAAGTGGTGCAGGTAAAACAATGTCAGCTCTATTATTAGCCTTCGGTCTTTGTAAAGATTGGAGTAAGATAGCTGTGATTGATACCGAGAATCACTCTTCTGAATTGTATGCTCATTTAGGAGCGTTTCAGGTCTTACACCTTTCTGCTCCATTTACTCCCGAAAGATATATTGAAGCCATTCAGTTATGTGAGAATGCAGGAATTGAGGTCGTAATCATCGACTCAGTATCTCATGAGTGGGAAGGTATTTTGGAACTACATGGTAACATGACTGGAAACTCCTATACAAACTGGAATAAGCTTACGCCCAGACATAATGCCTTTGTTCAGTATATACTTCAAAGTCCATGTCATATCCTCGGCACAATCAGAGCTAAGCAGGACTATGTATTATCTGAAAAGAACGGTAAGCAAGTTCCTGAGAAAGTTGGTCTGAAAGGTATAACTCGTGAGGGTATGGATTATGAGTTCACATTGGTTTTTGAGGTGGACATTAAGCATCAAGCTACAGCAACGAAAGACAGAACATCGTTGTTCATCAGTAAGCCAGAATTTAAGATCACTTCTGAAATTGGAAATACCATTTTGAACTGGTGTAATCAATCTTCTTTACAAGGTGAAGAGAGTGATGTTAAACAACGGATAAACGATTGTAGATCTATCACTGAACTTTTACAGATTTATACTGATCATCCTCAATTTAAAGAAAAGTATCAGGAAGAATTCACCAAAAGAAAAAGACAATTAACCAGATCAGCCAACAGTAAAACAGCAGAAAATGGAGTTACAAGTAAAACAGAATAAAAGGAAACCTGTAAAAAAGCCTCAGGAAGAAATGCTGGAAGAAACTCAAGTAGAACAAACAGTAGAATTGCCAGCATCTTCAACGAACAAGCCTTTTATAGA
>JANPIB010000058.1:0-2683 GCA_031424775.1 Chitinophagales bacterium
TGAGAGTCCACACCATATCGTGTTAACGATGGGATTTTTAAGAGTCCATTTCGGATATTTCTGAGATACGAAACCACCCTTTCTAATTTAAGCTAGCGTAGAAACGCCTGGAGATGGATTTTGAATTAAACGTAGTTTGAACCGATCTTAAACAGTTACTAACCAAGTCCAGATATTTATCATCAGTCATAGATAAAATCTCGTGTAACGAACTTTCAAAAGCAGCGGTTTCGTTTTTAGTACAACATACACCTGCTTTCTCTTTTTTAATAAGCCGGATGGCTGCATACGAAGCATCGCCTATGCAAAATACCGGTAGCGAAGCATGGAAGTAAAATGGAACTTTTGTCATAAGACTTGTTCTATAAAATAATTGCATAGCATCGTCAAAGCTGGTAGGCAACAATCCAAAGGCATACGTTTTACTTAGTTCTTTCAACTTCTGCTCATTTACCCAACCATAATTATGAATAGTGATATTTTGATAATCCTTCTTTGGCTTTAGCTCCCTTGTTGAACATATACCGAGTACAAATTCAGCATCCATTGAGCCCATTACCGTAAGAAGTTCCTGGGTTAACTGAAGCTGATGATCTGTCATCAATCCTACATACAACAGGTGATTGCGTTTTTTAGTAGTAGTCACCGTATCATTACTATTCACATTTTCCTCGTAGCCATCATGTATTACCAAATACTGCTTAAGTCTATACTCCAGTTTCAAATATTCCCCCATCTCTTCAGATATCACATAACAAACATCAGCAGCCCTTAAACATTGTGTAAACGTTCTTTTAACCAGCCATTCCGGCACTGGTGTATATAAAGTAGTTTGCCAAAGATCATGAACTGAGATAACCACTTTTGCCTTACCCCATTTCTTTGCTAGTTTAAAAAAAAGCGGAAAGGTTAACCCGTGTGCTGTAATATGAATCACGTTCGGGTTTATAGTATTTAAATATTGGGTGAATTTTTTTGTTGTAAACCGATCAAATCCTAAAACAATGAGGATAGGAATAAGAAAATTGAATCGCTGATTAAAAGCGTTTCGGTTTCTTGTTTTAATGGGTACCTCTCCTTTTTCCAATGCCTTAGAAAGAAATTCATTCGGAACTTCTCGTTCGTCGAAACAAACTTCAGCTGAGAACTTATTTTCAATTGAGTGAGTAATCAGCTTTTTTAATATCGTGGCACCACCCCCAGGTTGTTGCAAAGAAAATCCCTGGCAAAATAAAATCTTCCTAATCACTTCCTGTCTCGCCAGCTTTGTACTATTTCTGAAATAGTGTCTTTCAAAGATTTTGTAATATCCCAATTGGGATAATGAGATCTCATTTTTCTGAGATCACTATAATAACAGATATGATCTCCTTCTCTATTCTTATCGCTATATACGTATTGCATTGGTATACCGGTAAGCGATTCAGTTAAGCTGAAGGCTTCGAGTATAGAGCAGGTATTATCTTTTCCGCCACCAAGATTATATACTTCAGCAATTCGTGGCTGAGCAATAAATTCTTCTATAAACCTCGCTACATCATAACTATGTATGTTATCTCTTACCTGCTTTCCTTTATATCCAAAGACGGTGTATTGTTTTTGCTCGAGATTACATTTTACGAGGTAACTTAAAAAGCCATGCAACTCAACTCCGCTATGATTGGGACCTGTTAAACAACCACCTCTTAAACAACAGGTAGGCATATTAAAATATCTTCCATACTCCTGCACCATAACATCAGCAGCTACTTTCGAGGCACCAAATAAAGAATGCTTGCTTTGATCTATGGTAAAGTTCTCCGGAATTCCATTGCTGTAAGTGTTATCAGCATAATCCCACCTGGTATCTAACTCAGCCATGGGAATCAGGTTTGGTGCATCACCATATACTTTATTAGTACTCATGTGAGCAAAAGGTATACTAGTGCTATAACGTCTTGTGGCTTCCAGTAAATTCAAAGTACCAACGGCATTTGTATCAAAATCATCAAAAGGTATTGATGCAGCTCTATCATGACTTGGTTGTGCTGCTGTATGTACTATTGCATCTGGCTTTATTTCAGCAATTAGTTTTATCACACCTTCCCTATCCCTGATATCCAGTTCATGGTGATGGAAATTTTGTATAAGCGTTTGTAGTCGTTGCTGATTCCAACGAGTATCGCCTTGCTCTCCAAAGAAAACAGCACGTTGGTTATTATCAACTCCATGTATTTCCCATCCTCGTTCGGCGAAATGCACACAAACCTCAGATCCGATCAATCCTGAAGAACCTGTTACTAAAAGTTTTTTCATTATTTATAGAGTTTCCGCAACCTTTTGAGTTCCTTTAATCTGTTTTGGGATGATGTCGATTTGTGTAATAACATCGGGTATCATCCAACTTTAATTCAAAATTTTATGTAGTGTTCCCAGAATGCACGATCATATCTTTCCCAAGCATGGCATCCAAAAGGCAGATCCTGTTCCGATTTAATAAAAGAAGATGCATTCACTTCAAGTGAAAATTTTTTTGCAGTTTCAAAATCGGGTATTTTAAACCACTCAAATCTAGAAGCTATTTGACTCCAAAATCCGTCCTCATTTTCAGCAAAATCATTTAGTAAATGGAAAGTATTATTACCTGTTATTGAATTAGATACTAAATTCCTTAAAGTTGCTTTAGAGGAATATGTAAAAAAAT
>JANPIB010000059.1:0-14773 GCA_031424775.1 Chitinophagales bacterium
GGAGAAGTAAATCCACTTTTACTGGAATAGAAGCTTGGAAATTCATCCTGACCAAAAGTAACCACAGGAATTCCTTTCGTCTCAAGGTATTCAAGTGTTAAGCCGATATCAAGAATAGACTTTACCCCGGCAGAAACCACAGCAACTGATGTTTGAGCCATCTCAGTAAGGTCAGCAGAAACATCCATGCTGGTTTCAGCTCCACGATGTACACCACCAATCCCTCCTGTTACAAAAATCTTTATACCAGCCATTGATGCAATTCGCATGGTAGCTGCAACAGTTGTAGCTCCTAATAATTTCTTGCTGATGACGTAAGGCATATCTCTCAGGCTCACCTTCCAAACGTTCTTCTCCTTTCCAAAGAACTCAACCTCTTCTTTACTCAATCCTATATTGCATTTGCCATTCATGATAGCAATCGTTGCAGGAACTGCTCCATGCTGACGAACTACCTCTTCAACATCCAAAGCTGTTTCAACATTTTTTGGGTAAGGCATTCCATGAGAGATGATGGTAGATTCCAATGCCACAACAGGCTTTCCTTCATTCAAAGCCTGCTGTACTTCCGTGTGTATCTCAAGAAAATTGTTCATTATTCGGGAAAATATTTCGGAACCAGGTCCAATAATTTCTCTTGTGTAAGATGCGTTGCAATTGCACCATTCACCTGCAATATTTCCGATGCAAGTGTGTGTGCTATTTTCAAACACTCATCATCCGACCGACCCAAAAACTTACCTAGTAAAAAGCCGGATAAACTTCCATCACCTGCACCAGTACAATCCAACACATCAATTAGCGATGCATGGAGGTAAGTAGTTTTGTCTTTAGCAATAATGGTTGATCCGTGAATGCCGTTATGCAACCAAATGTTCTTTACACCTCTATCCAATAGTTCATCAACTTGTTTTTTGGTTGATGGCAGTGGCTCATGACAGATAACAGGTAGCTCATCTTCGTTTGGGGTAATCAAGTACAATCCATCAAGATCTATCGCAGCAAGTTTACTTGCAGGAGGAACAGAAACTGGTTCAATGATGAAAGGGATACCTGTTTTCTTACTAAAGTTCAGCAGCCACTCAACCGTTTCTACATTGATGTTGGCATCAGCCAATAAAAATGAAGCGGTTTCAAGCAAACTCCTGTTCCACTCCAAATGTTCCGGCGTGATCATGTGATTCGCGGCATTGGTAAGAAAGGCAGTAAACAATGAGCCATCAACATTCAAAATACCAGTGTATTTTCCGGTAAGTCCATCAATGGTAATAGCTGCATCTAGTTTTACACCGGCAGAGATACAAACCCTTTTCAGCCAGTCACCATCACTGTCATTTCCCCAAACACTGATCAATTGAACAGGAACTCCGAGCAAAGCCAACTGGTGAGCAATGTTTCTTGAAACGCCTCCGGCAGTTTTGGTAACAGTGGCATCTGAAGTTGAGGCTGGAATGATCTTATCTGTAGCATGAAACAACTCATCAACCAATGCAGCCCCAATGCAAATAACAGGTTTGGACATGGCAGCAAATTTAGTTGAATGAAAGCATTGGCAAACTGATCATTTCCGCTTTACTTAAACAAAAAACCCCACCCCAATGACTGAGCTTTTATCACCAACCAAAATGTTTATCAGAGCAGGTTATTTGCATTTAAGTATTCTGCTATCTGAATGGCATTGGTTGCTGCCCCTTTTCTCAGGTTATCGCTAACGATCCACATGTTTACTGTCTTAGGTTGAGTTTCATCTCTACGAATTCGTCCAACAAAAACATCATCTTTATCGTGAGCCCACAGTGGCATTGGATATATCTGCTGAGAAGGATCGTCCTGCACCACAATTCCAGGAGCTTCACTAAGAACCTGCTTCAACTCCGCCACATCAAATTCATTTTCAAACTCTATGTTCACACTTTCACTGTGTCCACCCATTACCGGAATACGAACAGTTGTAGCTGTAACACGAATATTATCATCACCCATGATCTTCATGGTCTCTTTTACCATCTTCATCTCTTCTTTAGTGTAACCATTATCGAGAAAAACATCAATCTGGGGTAAAGCGTTAAGATCAATTTTATATTTGTAAGCCATTTCACCTTCCTTGCCGCTTCTTTCATTCATCAACTGGTCAACAGCTTTCTTCCCTGTGCCGGTAACACTTTGATAAGTAGAAACCACCACTCGTTTTACTCCATATTTTTTATGCAAAGGCTGCAAAGCCACCACCATTTGAATCGTTGAGCAATTAGGATTGGCAATGATGTAATCATCTTTTGTAAGTTCATAAGCATTCACCTCAGGCACGACAAGTTTCTTGGTTTCATCCATTCTCCAGGCTGAGGAATTGTCAATCACCCTTATGCCTGCCTCTGCAAATTTTGGTGCCCACTCCAACGATGTGCTTCCACCTGCAGAAAAAATAGCTACAGCTGGTTTTGCTGCAATGGCATCGGTCATGCTAACGATCTTGTATTTGTTGCCCTTGAACTCAACTTCTTTACCCACAGATCTTTCTGAAGCAACAGGAATCAATTCCGTTACCGGGAAATTTCTTTCCGCCAGTACTTCTAACATTTTAGTACCCACCAATCCCGTGGCACCAACTACAGCAACTTTCATTTGTTTCTATTTTGAGGTTTATGATATTTATTTCACCAGCTGCAAATCGCTATTCAACTTCCGTTGTGTCACTCACTTCAACGTTCAGAACAATGATGAACTTTTTGACCACACCTTTGTGTTCCTCTGTGCCTTTGTGTCTCCGTGGTTCCAACCGCTTTGCAGGAGCAACAAAAAACCTTCCACTTAGGGAAGGCTTAACATTTATAGCTTAAACATAAACGTGTACAAACCTTCCTTCACAGGATTTGTTTATTGCGTTTTATGTTCTTCTTTATCTGCATCAGCTGCGAATATATCTTAGCAGCAGTATTTATACAAAAACTTTTTCTGCAATCGGTGTCGTGCTTCTCTTAAACATACTTATTATTGAAGATTGAGATACATCATTATCATATCAACCTTATTCCTGCTCTGCACCTCATTTACTGATAGACAAAACAGTTTGCAGCTTCAGGTAACAGGTGCAAGAAACGTTCAGGGACGAATACTGGTGAGCCTTTTTAATACAAGTGAAGGATTTCCAGACAAAGAAGGCAAAGCCATCAAGAAATTACAGCTCAACATCAGCGGCAGTTCTGCAACGGGTAATTTCGGTTCACTACCTTCAGGTGAATATGCAATAGCCATTTTGCATGATGAGAATAATGATCTTAAAATGAACACCAACTGGCTAGGTATGCCGAAAGAGGGTTTTGGTTTCTCAAACAATACCATGGGATTGTTTGGACCACCATCTTTTTCAAGAGCTAAGATCATTTACAAAGGAGGTTCCCAAACAGTTCAAATAAAGCTTAAGTATTTTTAAGCATTGGGTTGTTAGCTCAGTTGGTTTAGAGCGTTGCTTTGACAGAGCAAAGGTCACTGGTTCGAGCCCAGTACAACCCACTAGTGAATAAGTTAAAGATGAGGCTGTCATGCAGCCTCACTTACTCTAATTCGATGTGGATTTTCTCCAAACTTCAAAAACATGAATCATTTTTTGATCTAAGTCGTTTGCGACTTGCTTAATCTCACTTGAAAAACTGTAAGGTTCACCATTCGTAATAAATTCCAATTTTATGACTTTGCATCCTGTTTGCTGGGTATAAGCAAGATCCCATGAAAAGGGAATCTTCGTTTTACAATCTATATATCCTATTACCATTTGCGAGCCTTTGTCAGATTTCTTGATTTGAATAACACGACTTACTTGATGTCCATCAATTATTGTATCTGGCAAAGGCGAAATATTCTTATTTTCTAGAACAGGGTTATTATCAAAAAAATTCCAGCCTCCTTTTACCCTTCCGCTGTCAGGTTGTTTGTACTTATCTAATAGTCTTGCAGTATCCGAAAGAGATGAAAATTCGTAAAATGAACAGGTTCTTAGATTTATAAAAAAATATTTGTCAACTAAGGTTTGTGTTTTACAGTCTCCGTTTATACATTCAAAATAAAGCCTTGTACCTTCTGCGATAACCAAGCTATCGTAAAACCATAATTTTCTGTCTCTCATTGAAAGTACAGGGTAGGCTTTACCTGTTCTTATATCTGAATCCCTCAATCTATACTCAACTACGCCACAATTCTTACAAATTTTGGTGGTGGTACATGAATAAGCTAAGAGAATTGAGAAGAAGAATGCTATAAAAAACTTTTTACTCACAACTCCCTACTTGATAGAGGATACGATCTCCCCCAACTCTTTATCGATTTGATTCAACTTACCATACTCAACCACACGACCAACCTCTTTTCCATCGTGTAGAACGATGAAAGTCGGAACGTTTTTAATGTTCCATTTGGTGTGAAGCTCATCAACAGTCGTTTTTTGCCTGTCAACACCAACGAGTGTGATCTTACTTTCAGGGTAGCCACTTTTATCAATCAAGCGATAGAAAACTGGCCAAAGATTTTTCGTATCTCCACACCATGTTCCGCCGAAAACCAACATACTGAACTTGTCTTTGTTAGCACTGAAAGATTGTACTGCTGAAGCATCAGCTTGTCCCCACATCATATTATCCTTAAACCAACGAAAAGCGGTGTCGTTCTCGATAATGGAACGATTTACATAGCCTCTCAGCACTTTTGTACGATCGTCTGGAACTACTGTGTAATCAGGTTTGTGGGCTTTGGAAAATTTTGCTCCGCTACAGGAAACTAAAACTGCTAAAATGATCAGTGGAAATATGTACTTCATCAATTGAATTTCAGGCTCCTAAATTAGCTTTCAAATCCAATAAAAACGAACGGAACTTTGTTAAAGATTGGGCAAGCTGCACATTTACATCAGCTTGCTGGCGATGATTTTTCAGGTATTTCTTAGCTCCTTCGAGTGAGAATTTACGGTTACGCAGCAGGTAATAGATCACCTGCAGGTTCTTAATATCTTCTGGACGGAAAAGACGATCTCCTTTCCTGTTCTTACGAGGCTTTAGAATATCAAACTCATTTTCCCAGTAGCGAAGTAACGAAGCATTCACCTTAAACCATTTTGCTACTTCAGTGATGGAATAATACAACTTCTGATTCAGCGTTTCTTCGTCAGGAACTTCTATGAGATCAAGTTCAGCATCTATCTCTTTATAAGATTTCCTGCCTCTTTTGCTTTTTAGTTTAACTATAGGTTCTGCTGTAATATGTCTAGTAGCTGTAACCATCACCTGCTGAGGCTGGGATTTTGGCATTTGAACAGCAACCTTGGGCTTGATCTTCACGGCAATTTGCTCATCTTCAAACACCAAAGACTCTTCTTTAGCCGGCTTGATGGGAATTACCGGTTCAGGCTGGACTTCTACAAGTGGCTCTGGAGTAACAATTATGGGTTGTTCAGGTTCTGCAGCAACTTGTTTAACCTTAGCCGGCTCTTCTTTTGCCGGAGGAGTGTTGAAAGTTGCAAAAAGGTCTAACTGCTGAATACCCATGGCGTAAAACTAATAAAACAGCTTTCCCGTTTGTTACAAGAATTTGTTAGGGTGGATAACATGTATGTATCTATGTTTTGCATTTTTGAAAACACCTTGAGCTGTACCTTCGCTTTTTCGAGAATGAAATTCCGGCTGGCACTGAACCTGATCAATAGAAATAATGTTGTTGAAGTGTCCCGTACGTACGGGAACGAAGATGAACAGCGGTATAAAGGTGACTAAATGAAAAAATTGCTTCTTTTATTATTTGCAGTGATATTGGTGTTGAGTGTTGACGCTCAATGTTCTATTTGCACCAAAACAGCTTCTCAATTGGGTGAAGGTCCTGCCAGAGGACTAAATGCAGGTATTGTTTACCTGATGCTTACGCCTTTTGCTTTGATTGGTGTGATTGGCTATCGTTGGTGGAAACGGGAAAAACAGGTGAACAATAATTAGAACCTGGTTACGAACTGGTACAGGTTAAAATTCTCTTCGTTTTTAATGAGTTGAAGCAGATTTGATTTGCTGATGTCTTTCATTCGTTTTTGTTGGATGAGGTGGTAGGCTTTTTCAGCCAGCAGCCAGAATTTTTTCTCCGAGGTTTGCGTTTGTTGCAGCCTTTTTTCTATAGTTGAATAGAGTGCTGAAACGCCAACTTTCGTAGTAGCTACCGTTTTTAATATTTCGATCGTGTGTTGTTGGTGATGAAAAGCAGGAGCCAGCATCTGCCGAAGATTTCTTACGAAAGTGTCTGCATCTGGTCTGTCGGATTTGTTTACCACGAAAACATCAGCGATCTCCATTAATCCTGCTTTCATGGTTTGCACTTCGTCACCAGCTTCAGGAACCACTACCACTACCGTAACATCTGCCAGTCCGGCGATCTCGATTTCGCTTTGTCCAACACCAACGGTTTCTACGATGATGTGATCAAAACCAGCAGCTTTCATTACATCAGCGATCTCAATGATCATTGGATGAAGCCCACCAAGGCTTCCTCTTGTTGCCAGTGAACGGATGAAAACATTTGGATGTTCGTACCATTCGCTCATTCGAATTCTATCGCCAAGCAAAGCTCCGAGATTAAATGGCGAAGAGGGATCAACACACAAAACGCCAACACGTTTGTTCTGTTGAACGATCTCTCCGATAAGTGCATCAACCAAACTACTTTTTCCGGCACCGGGAGGTCCGGTTATACCGATGATGCTGGAATTTAATTGTGGCAGTTGTTGCAGCAGCTCTTCATAACCTTCAATACGATTCTCGACCAAAGAAATGGTTCGAGCCAAAGCTCTTGCATCACCTTGCTGAAGTTCATGAAATAAATTCTGCCACATTGCTGCTAAAGTAAAGCGGATTACTCAACTTTTCCAAAGTTTCAAACTTTGGAAAAGTTCATCCAACATTATGGTGCTGGCTCTTCAAGTATATTTGTTGCATGTGCCCCGTTTCGGTTGTGATAATGACGAAGAATGAAGCTGCCATCATCGGCAGAACGCTGAAAGCAATTTCAGGGCATACTGATGATATTGTAATGGTAGATAATGGCAGCACAGATGAAACGGTCTCCATTGCTGATAGCTTTGGATGCAGGGTGATCAAAACGAATTGGCAGGGTTACGGACCAACAAAGAACATTGGTATTGATGCAGCAAAATATGACTGGATATTGAGTTTAGATGCTGATGAAATTCCGGATGCTGAATTGCTGCAAGAGATAAGCAAGATCAATTTTACTGATGCCGAGAAAGCTTACGACCTGAACTTTAAAACATACTTCGGCGAAAAGCAGATCAGGTTTGGAGAATGGGGAGTTGATCATCATGTTCGACTGGTGAACAGAAAATTTGTTAGATGGTCTGATGATGAAGTGCATGAGAAATTGATCCTGCCTGAGAATGTGCAAGTTGAAAAATTGAAAGGGGCTGTTCATCATTACACCATCAACAGTAAGGAAGAGTTGAAGGCAAAATTCATACGGTATGCAGAGTTGAATGCTCAACGATATCACGGAAGTAAGAAAGCTTCTGCATTAAAGGTTTGGGGCTCCCCAGCTTTTTCTTTTTTGAAGAATTATATTTTCAAACTTGGTTTTTTAGATGGGGCTGAGGGTTTTACCATCGCTAAGTTTTCTGCACACTACACCTGGTTAAAATATCATCGGTTGAAACAACTTTCCCGCAACAAATAATGGCATAAGAATTTAGATTTGCTCTCCAGCTATGACCAACTTCATTCCTATATTTCCGCTGAGCATTGTAGTGTTTCCTGGTGAAGACCTGAACTTGCACATCTTTGAGCCTCGTTATAAACAATTGATCAAAGAAAGTATCGAAAGCAAAAAGCCTTTCGGTATTCCTGCTGTTGTTGAAAATAATGTGACTGACCTCGGAACTTTAGTAGAAATTGTTGAACTAGTAAAAGAATATGATGATGGACAAATGGACATCAGAACCAAAGGCGTAAAGGTGTTCAGGGTTCTGGAAGTCATTAAAGAACTTCCGGATAAACTGTATAGTGGTGCCATCGTTAATTATCCAACAAACCAGCTTGGGTTACGTCCTTTGAGGATGAAGAATCTCTTAACAGGAATCCGAGAGTTACATAAACTATTGAACGTCGACAAGGACTTCAAAAAGCCAGAAGATGAACTTTCAAGCTATGATGTTGCACATCACATCGGAATGTCATTACAGGAAGAATATGAATTGCTTTCGCTGTTGCAGGAAGACCAAAGATTAGAATATTTGAAACGTCATCTCACCAAAGTTGTTCCTGTATTGGCTGAGATGGAAAAGCTGAAAGACAAGATAAAGCTGAACGGTCATTTCAAAGACCTGAAAGGCTTTAACTTAGACGTTTAAACTTCCCTGATGGAAAGAACGCTTTGCCTCGATTTTGGCAATACCCGTCTTAAATGTGCTGTGTTCAATAAGGAACTGGAAGATGTTGTGGTGCTTCCAAAGGGAAGTGTAACAGAGGTTGATGGACTGCTTCAGAAATATCAACCAACCAAAACAATTCTTTCGTCGGTCATCAACCATGATCCTGAGATTGAAGCGTTACTTGGCTCTAAAACCAAATTTCACAAGCTTGGAGCAGAAAGTAAGTTGCCGATCACCATTCCTGTTGGCAAGCCGGAAACTGTTGGAGCTGATCGGTTGGCTTTGGTGGTTGCTGCAGTTCATCTTTATCCAAATCAACACAATCTTGTTATTGGGTTAGGCAGTTGTATCACTTACAATTTTATCAATAAGCTACATCAATTTCTTGGAGGAAGCATATCACCCGGAATGGAAATGAGGTTCAAATCAATGAATGATTACACAGCTTTGCTTCCTTTGATAAAAGCCAACACTAGTTTCCCGTTGGTTGGATATGATACAAAGACAAATATGTTGAGTGGAGTGATACTTGGAATGGCGAAAGAGATTGACGGAATAATTGATGAATACGCATTGAAATACAGCAACTTTAACGTGCTGTTAACCGGTGGCGATATGCCTTTTTTTGTGTCCCATTTGAAAAACGAGATATTTGCCGACCCTTACTTAATTTATAAAGGACTCTATGCCATTAGTGAGTACAACAACCAGTAAACTAACTTTCATCTTTTTTCTGCTCAGTTTCGTTACTGCTTCTGCACAGGAAAACTCACCTTATTCCAGGTATGGCATTGGAGATCTGTATCCTTCGCAGAATATTGTGAACCGTGGAATGGGTGGATTAACAGCAGCTTATACCGATCCTGTAGGTCAATCAATTAACTTCTCCAACCCTGCTTCTTATGCGGATTTCCAGAGAACTCCAGGTGTAGGCGGAAGAGTATTGTATGATCTTGGTTTCAGCATTGATTCAAGAACACTCAGAAGCAAGGCTCCTATCAAAAAGTATTCTTCAGCGAATTTTATCCCATCATACCTCAGCCTTGGTTTCCCCATCGCTAAGAATTTGGGTGGTGCTTTGGTGGTAAGGCCATATTCAAGGATCAATTACAGCATTATCTCAAATACAAGATTAGCAGGAATTGACAGTGCTCAGTATCTCTACGAAGGAACCGGAGGTTTGAACCAGGCTTTTTTTGGTCTTGGAAAAAGATGGGGCGGATTTAGCGTTGGCTTTAATGCAGGTTACCTATTCGGCAAAAAAGAAACGAATACAAGACTTGGCATCTTCAACACAAACATTAGAGATACAGGTTACGCTCCATTTTACTACAAGTCAAACAGCGGAACGGTAACATCCCTTAATAAGTTTTTTTTCTCCCTCGGAGCAATCTATGATGTTCATCTGAAAACCATTCCGAAAACTGAAAAAAAATCTGAGTATGAGTACGGAATCCGTTTTGGTGGAACGGCAATGTTTAAACAAACTTTTCATGGTTCGCAGGATTTGATCAGAGAAACATTTGAATACGATGGGGCCGGTGGAACCGTTAGTCTTGATAGTGTTTACAAAACAACCGGAACGCCAATTAACATAGAAATTCCTGCTGTGTACACTATTGGAGCAATGTTCCATAAAACGATCATTGTTGACAGGGCTACCAATTCTAAGTATGACATTTGGGCTATTGGTGCAGAGTTGGAAACATCAAAGTGGACTCAATATAGATTTGGTGGTGTGTCTGACAGGCTGAATGATTACTGGCAGTTCAGGTTGGGTGGACAGTTTCTCCCAAGCATAAGTTCTCCGGCTATTTTAGGAAGATCTACTTATCGTTTTGGAGTTGCTTTAGGTAAAGACTATATTAATGCTGATGGTAATGGTTTGAAAACTTTCTCAGGTACATTTGGGGTAGGAATTCCTATTGCAGTTAGAAATTCATACAGCAGCCAGTTCACCAAACTTAACATGGCAGTTGAAATTGGCAAGAGAGGAAGTAACGTGAACAATATCACAGAGAATTACATTCGATTTTCACTTGGTTTAAGCTTAAGTGATGTTTGGTTCCGTAAGCGTAAATATGATTAATCGTTTTCGTCATATCAAACTAATTTTTGCAGCTCTTTTGGGCTGCTTTTTTATCTATGGTTGTGAGAATGACTTGAAAGATGTTGATCGATTCACTCAAAAAGAAACGGGGGTGGAGGAAGGAACAAACATTGAAAGTTACTTGAGCAACGGTGGAGTGTTACGGGCAAAACTCACTGCTCCTGTTTTGCTAAGACATCAAACAACAGTTCCAAGAGTTGAGTTTACCAAATCGCTTCACGTAGATTTCTTTGATAGCTTGAAAAGAGTTGAAAGCCAGTTATTCGCTAAGTATGGTGAATACAAAGAGAACGAGAATAAAGTGTACCTGCGAGACAGCATTGTTGTTTACAATGCGAAGGGCGATACTTTAAAAACGAACGAATTATACTGGGATCAAAATCGGCAAATTTTTTACAACGATAAGCCTACCACCGTAATTCAAACTTCTGTTGGACAAAGAATCCTGAGCAGAGACGGAATTATTGCCGATCAAAATCTTCGATGGTTTACGTTGAAGACCATTCAGCCGGGAAGCTTTACAAATATTCCGGACAGTGCTTATTAGTTTTTGCAGTTGCACTAAGAGAGAAAGATTTTCAGAAAGGAGTTAAAGAATTTTTTTAGCTAAGAGCTTAAAGAGAAAAGGAGTTAAAGAGAGTTGCTTGTTTCTTACTCTTTTCCTCTTTCAGTCCTTTTATCTCTTAGCCCCAGCGGAGCGGAATTATTGTCTGATAACGTCTTTGCCGTAATCTTGCCTAAAATTTTATCTATGGAATATCGCAGAATGGGTAAAACCGGTTTGCAGTTAAGTGTGCTGAGCTTTGGAAGCTGGGTTACATTTCATAAACAAATAGAAGATAGCAGTGCTGATGAACTGATGGGGATTGCATACGATAATGGTATTAACTTCTTTGATAATGCAGAGGTGTATGCACTTGGTCAAAGTGAAAAAATGATGGGTCGTGTGCTGAAAAAGAAAGGATGGGATAGAACTTCATACGTTGTTTCTTCGAAAGCTTTTTTTGGATGGAGAGGAAAAGAGAACAAGCCTAATCAAACAGGATTAAGTAGAAAGCATCTTGTAGAAGCTTGTAACGAAGCATTGCAACGGTTACAAACAGATTACCTTGATCTGTATTTCTGCCATCGTCCTGATAAGAGCGTGCCGGTAGAAGAAGTAGTTTGGACGATGAATACACTTATCCAACAAGGCAAAATTCTTTACTGGGGAACGAGTGAATGGAGTGGAGTTGAGATCATGGAAGCTCATCGTGTGGCACATCAATATGGTTTGATCGGTCCGGCGATGGAACAACCGCAATACAATTTATTTGAAAGAGAGAAACTTGAAAATGAGTTTCTGCAGATATTTAAAAATGTTGGTTTAGGGACAACGATCTGGAGTCCACTGGCTTCAGGGTTGTTATCTGGTAAATACAACAATGGAATTCCAGAGAACAGTCGGTTGGGATTAGAAGGTTTTGACTGGCTGAAAGATCGCTGGATGGCTGAGGAAAAGATCAACAAGGTCAAAAAGCTTGGAGAACTTTCAAACAGGCTTGGCGTTACTACAGCTTCTTTGAGTATTGCCTGGGTAATCAAAAACCCGAATGTTACTACAGCAATTCTGGGAGCCACAAAAAAAGAGCAACTGTTAGACAATCTAAAAGCATTAGATGCTTTACCGGCACTAACAACAGAGGTGATGACTGAGATTGATGATATCATGCAAACAAAACCCGTTCAAGCTGACTTTTAAAAAGGCAGCTTGACTTAGTAGCCATGTAATGGAACAATCCCTTTCTCTTTTGCAGAGAACCACTAATTTTAAGTACGAATGGCTGAACATCTATCAATAATCTTCTGGATACTCGGAACCTTGATATTCATCGGTTTTTTTGCCGGATTGGAAATTGCTTTTGTGAGTGTGAACCGCTTAAGCATAGAACTTAAAAAAAAGCAAGGCAAAAGAAGCGGATTGATCATTGCCGGATTTCTAGAAAAACCCTCAAGGTTTATCGGCACAACGCTTCTAGGGTTCAATATCTTCCTCGTTATCTACGGATTGCTTTTCAGTGATTTGCTTAGGCTGAGTTTTTGGAATCCTTTCGGAATCAAGAATGAATATGTAAAACTGGTTTTTGATACACTGATATCCACTTTCGTGGTACTGTTGCTAGGTGAGTTTATACCCAAAGCAATTTTCAGAGCAAAGAATGATTCCTTACTCAGTTTTTTTGCACCTGTTGCAAAGCTCTTTTACAATCTGCTGTATCCTATTGCTTTCATTTTTGTTCGGATATCTGAGTGGATACTGAAATACATTTTCAACGTTCGTGTAAAAGATAAAGACGAAGCTTTTTCACAAGTTGATCTTGAACATTTCTTCCTGCAAACGAAAGAGCAGGATGAAGACAGCCAGGAATTAAACACAGAATTATTCGAGAATGCATTGAGCTTGCCTATGGTGAAGGTTAGACAATGTTTGGTTCCCAGAACAGAAGTTGAAACTGTGGAAATAACGGACAGTATTGAAGACGTTCGGCAGAAGTTTATTCAAACCAAATTGAGCAAGTTAGTTGTGTACGAAGAATCGATTGATAACATTGTTGGATACGTACATCAGCTTGATCTGTTTAAAAGACCTTCGGAGTTGAAGTCTGTACTTCATTCCATTCCTGCCGTTCCTGAAAGTATGAGTGCTACGGATCTGATCAATAAGTTTAGCAAGGAAAGAAAAAGCATTGCATGGGTTGTAGATGAATTTGGCGGAACAGCAGGTATCATTACAATGGAAGATGTGTTGGAAGAGATCTTTGGAGAAATTCACGATGAGTACGATGTAGAAGAGTTTGTTGAGAAACAAATATCAGACAAAGAATATATTTTCTCCGGCAGATTGGAACTCGATTTTGTAAATGAAAAATATGGGTTTGAATTTCCTGAAGCTGAGTCGGAAACACTTTCAGGTTACATCATCAATGAACATGAAGCAATTCCAAAGCTAAAAGAAACCATCATAATAGGCGACATTCAATTCGATATCCTGAATGTGAGTGAAACAAGAATTGAAATGGTGAAGTTGAAATTGCTTCGATAACATTATTTAATTACCTTTTTAAACAATCCCAATTTTCCTTTAAACGGAGGATACTTCATAGCAGGATCAAACCATGTCGGTGTTTTTAATACAGCTTTCTGGTGACTGAACGTGTCGAAAGAAAACCTTCCATGATATTTACCTATGCCGCTGTTTCCTCTTCCGCCGAATGGCAAATGATGATTGGTTAGATGCCATGAAGCATTGTTTACACAAGCTCCACCAGCAGGCACATTTTTCAACCACCAGGTTTCACTTTCTCTACTTGATGTGAAAACATAAAAAGCCAGCGGATCTGAATTTCGCCGTATGATCTCTTTTGCTTCTTCTTTGTTATTGAAAGTGAACAAAGGAATGATCGGTCCAAATATCTCATCTTTCATTAATGAGGCATCTAAAGCAACACCTTCCATAATTGTTGGTTCGATGAATCTTTCTGCTTTATTTGTTCTACCACCATGAATGATGTTTCCTTCTTGCAGATATCCTGATAACCTGTCAAACTGTCTTTCATTGATGATCTTTCCAAAATTGTAACTTTCTTCAGGCTTTTCACCAAAGAAGTTGTTGATAGATTCCTTTAATGATGCTACGAACTTTTCCTTTACAGAATCATGAACAAGTATGTAATCCGGTGCAACACACATTTGACCTGCGTTGGAAAATTTTGTTACAGCAATTCTCTTTGCAGCCACTTTAATGTTTGCATCAGCTTCAATCACACATGGACTTTTACCTCCAAGCTCAAGTGTAACAGGAACTAATTTGTCAGCTGCCATTTTATATATCAGGTTACCAACGAATGTGCTTCCTGTATAGAATACATGATCGAACCTGAAGTTGTTCAACATTGCAGGAACTACTGTGGCACCATCACCTTCAACATACATAATATATTCAGGTGAAAATGTTTCTTCAACGATCTTCTTCATTACTGCAGATGTAGCTGCTGCAAACTCACTCGGCTTTAATACAACACAGTTGCCAGCAGCAATTGCACCAATAAGTGGCGTAAGCAAAAGTTGCAGCGGATAATTCCATGGACCAATGATCAACACTACACCTAAAGGCTCTGACTGTATAAAACTCTTTGAAGGAAGGTTCAGCAGATTAGTTTTGACTTTCTTGGGTCTGGTCCATTTATCAAGATTTTTTAGCGTAGCACTCAATTCGCTCA
>JANPIB010000060.1:0-6569 GCA_031424775.1 Chitinophagales bacterium
ACCATCTTCAATTGAATTGATCGGATATTGGCGAACCCAGTTTTCCCAAAACTTCACCAATTCATCACTGCTCATACTTTTTCCATCACTCTTGTGGAAGATGTACTTGCCATCTTTATATAGCTCAGAGTTAGCAGCATCCATAGCAATGAAAATCTCAGACCCTGCTTTATATCCTGCAGCATCAATGGCTTTTAATACGATCTCAATTGCTTCTTCATTACTGCCGATGTTTGGTGCAAAACCACCTTCATCACCAACGTTGGTACTGTAACCGGCTTTCTTCAACACTGATTTTAAAGCATGGAAAATTTCAACACCCCATCTCAATCCTTCGCTAAAGCTTGATGCACCAACCGGCATTACCATAAATTCCTGGAAGTCGATCTTATTATCAGCATGTGCACCACCGTTCAAAATATTCATCATCGGAACAGGAAGTGTTTTAGCATTTGTTCCGCCGATGTAACGATACAAAGGCAGACCAGCTTCTTCTGCTCCGGCTTTTGCAACAGCCATACTAACAGCAAGAATGGCATTGGCTCCAAGTTTTCCTTTGTTTTCAGTGCCGTCCAATTCAATCATTGCCTGGTCAATTTCCGTCTGCTCAGAAGCATCTTTACCAATGATCGCTTCAGCAATAATTTCGTTTACATTCTTCACAGCCTGAAGTACACCTTTACCTACATAGGTTTTCTTATCATTATCTCTTAATTCAACTGCTTCGTGGATACCAGTACTTGCTCCACTTGGAACTGCGGCACGACCAAAACCACCTTCCTCCGTTATCACATCTACTTCCACTGTTGGATTACCACGGCTGTCTAAAATTTGTCTTGCATGAACATCTATAATGTAACTCATAAGCTAATTTGAAATTTAATATTTGATATCGTCAACCCATCTTCCTTTACTTGTGGCATCGTCTGTTGCGTCGCACTCTTGTACAAAATATCGTTGATCAGCTTTTAACTCGTCTTGAAAGATCATCAAGTGTTTCAAGCCATTTATCATAATCATCACTTTCCTGCCAAAGCTCTTTCAACTCAGAAGAATTACGAATAGATTCGATGGCAGTTACAGAAAGCTCACATACATCCAAACCTTCTCTATGAAAACCAGGCACCAGGTATTGCTTGAAGTGTAAAAGCTTATCTGATACAAATTGCCTTGCCTCTTCCGTAATATCGTCTGATGGATTTCCTTTTGCTGCAGCTATGAACTCAATAGCAGCTAAGGTTTCTTCAGCATCTTCTTCCGTTGGGTTTGCAGCATATTCGGTGATCTTGTTAATCACTTTCAGAACGCCAGACTCACTTTCAAAAACATCCCACACAAAATCTGCAGCGGCATCATTTTCAAAATTCTTAAAGCCCCATGCTCCCATATTATTTTGCTCTGGTTAATGAACGAAACACGTCTTCAAGGCTGCTGCCTTCGGTTTGCAAAGAAACAATATTCAAGTTGTGCTGCAAAGCCAACTCAAGCAATTGTTTACGCATCAGTTCAGGATTATCAGTAGAGATCGACCATGTAAAAGCATCGAGTTTGCTAACTGCTTTCGCTGCTGCTAACCTGTTCAGCCATTCAGCCTCTAATGCTTCTTTAAATGAAACCCTCACTACATTAACTGAACTTCCTTTTCTGCGAAGATTCTGCAGCTTATCATCCGCTACCAGCTGACCTTTATTAATGATCACCACCCTATCGCAAATAGCTTCTACTTCCTGAAGAATGTGAGATGAGAACAAAACCGTTTTATTCTGTCCTTGCTGCTTGATCACATTTCTAATTTCGATGATCTGGTTCGGATCCAGTCCACTTGTAGGTTCATCAAGGATCAGCACTTCAGGATCATGAATCAATGCTGCTGCAAGTCCAACCCTTTGTTTGTAGCCTTTTGAAAGTTGACCAAGTTTCTTCTTTTGTTCAACTGTTAAACCTGTCAGCTCAATAATATCTGTAATACGGGGTTTTAGATTTGAGATCTGATGAACACCTCCAATAAACTCCAGGTACTCCTTCACATACATTTCGTAGTACAGCGGATTAGCTTCAGGCAAATAGCCGATCTTTCTCTTTACAGCAATTGGATCGGAACTCACCTCTATCCCACCAACTGTTGCAGAACCCTTATCAGCTTTGAGAAAGCCTGTGATGATCTTCATCGTGGTGCTTTTCCCTGCTCCGTTCGGACCAAGAAAACCTACGATCTCTCCTTTGTTTAGTGAAAAGGAAATATCATTAACCGCTTTTTGTTCTCCGTAAATTTTGGTGAGGTTCTTTACTTCAATTGACATTCAGACCCGCTTTTGCCAAAGGTAAGAGAATGAGTAGAAGGTTTTGGTTAAGAAAGCTTCAAGAATGTGATCGTCATGTCGACGATAGGAGACATCTCTTAAAACTTAAACAACTTGAGTTTCATGAGACCCTTCCTATCGTTGAGCGTCTTTTTGCTCCGTAGGAGCATTCTGTTTATAGATACAAATATGAAAAATGCATTTAGCTCCGTAGATGCTATCTATTAGGTAACTCCGATGGAGTCTTGTAAAACATTCATTCATTTCTATAAACAGGTAACTCTTACGGAATTTTGAATAGGATTATTGCAGTACAAGAGTGCGACGCAACGACAGCTCAATAGTAGCACAGACTTATGGCTCACACTAAACTTCCTCTTCAATTTTGTCGTACTCATTATTCCAGGCATACCATCCAAAAATTACCATTCCAATTGCCACAGGTGTGAAGACGAAAATGATTATGCACCACTGCAGCCAGTCGTTTGTAGTGGCTGTGGCAAGGCTCAGTTTTTTGCTTGCTTGCCAGATGAGAAAAATAATAGCAGCAGGACCAAGCAACATCCAAACTACTCCTAAATATTTTTTGAGGCTATTCATGCTTCGGCTTTTTATTGGATAAATAAATGGCTCCTATAATGAAGCAGACTGCAGCGACACCCATTGGATACCAAAGTCCGGCTAAAGGATGACCAGCAGGATTATCTTTTGTTTTACTAAGCTCAACGATCAGGATTCCGATAAAAGGCACCAATCCACCAAATACTCCATTACCAATATGGTAAGGAAGACTCATTGACGTATATCGAATCTTGGTTGGGAAAAGCTCAACCAAAAAAGCGGCAATCGGTCCATACACCATTGTTACAAAAAGCACTAAAATGAAAATCAATCCGATAAACTTCCAGGCATAACCATCGGCTAACGTAATAGTCTTGGTAATTTTTGGTTGATATGGTGCCGGAATTTGTGAAGACAATTTATTCAGCTCTGATTCTTTCTTTGAAAACTCGGTGATCGTTACTCTTGAGCTGCCGTCTTCGAATTTATCGTTGATCGTTAGCGTTATGATAGAATCTCCAGCTACTTTCTTATTCGGTACAGCAGAGAATTGCCCGTTTTCGCCAACAATTCGCTTGTTGCTCAGATCACTCAATTCGTGCATCTCGCCAAAAATTGGTCTGTAGCAACACACAGCCAGTAGCATCCCGAACAGCATGATCCATTTCCTGCCGATCTTATCACTCAGCCAACCGAAGAATACAAAGAAAGGTGTGGCTAAGAGCAAAGCAATCCCAATCCACGTGTTTGCTTGTGTTGATTCGATGTTACAGGTTTTGAGCAGGAAAGTCTGGGCATAAAACTGACCAGTGTACCAAACAACTCCCTGACCCATTGTTGCTCCAAATAAAGCAAGCAAAACCATCTTCAGGTTAAGTTTGTGACCAAAGCTTTCTTTTAAAGGGTTGACAGATGTTTTGCCTTCAGCTTTAAGAGAAGAGAACAACGGACTTTCTTTCATCTTCATTCTGATCACTACAGAAACCAAAACAAGTACAATACTCAATAAGAAAGGTAATCTCCAGCCCCAGTCATTAAAATCTGCCGGCTTCATTAGCTTTTGTGTTGCTATAATAACACTTAACGAAACAAATAAACCAAGCGTGGCGGTAGTTTGAATCCAGCTGGTATAAAAACCTCGTTTGTGTTCTGGTGCATGTTCGGCAACATAAGTGGCAGCTCCACCATATTCTCCACCTAGAGCAAGTCCTTGAAGTAATCGTAGCAACAGCACAACAACAGGTGCTAAATGGAAGTTCTCATAAGATGGAATACATCCAATAAGAAAAGTTGAAAGTCCCATGATCACCAGTGTAACCAAAAATGTATGTTTCCTGCCGATCAGATCTCCCAGCCTTCCAAAAACCAAAGCACCAAAAGGTCTTACAATAAAACCTGCGGCAAAAGTTGCCAGCGTTGCAAGAAATGAAGCGGTAGGGTTTGCTGAGGGAAAGAATTTTTCTGAAAGGATGGTAGCCAGGCTTCCGAAAATATAAAAATCATACCATTCAATCAAAGTTCCTACAGAAGAAGCGCCGATTACCTTCCAAATGCCTTTTTCGGGAGAATTCATGAACGTGTTTTGGTTTATGGTTATTAAAGATAATTGAACCTTACAAAGCCAGCCAAAAACAAAAACCGCCTTTGAAAAAAGGCGGTTTACCCTATAGCTATTTTTTGTGAGAAAATAGGAGTGAATTGATCACTCGAAAACATAATCTAAAGCAAATCAAATGAAGCATTACCGGCAGCTAAAAAGATATTCTTCTTTTCACAACCTGGGGTTATAACTAATACCCTTTAGTTCTTCACATGGTCGGTTTTTACTAAGTTTATCGGCCAATCAAACATTGCCATGTCGTATCCATACCAGATTAAAACTTTTGAGGAATACCAATCTGCTTACAAAAAATCAGTGGAAGATCCTGAAGGTTTCTGGGCTGAGATTGCTAAATACTTTTTATGGAAAAAAAAGTGGGACAAAGTTCTGGAATGGAATTTCAGAGAGCCAAAAATTGAATGGTTTAAAGGTGCCAAACTCAACATCACCGAAAACCTGATTGACAGGCATCTGGAAACAAAAGGCAATGACCCTGCAATAATCTGGGAACCAAATAATGGTGAAGACAGAACTCGAGTGGTTACTTACAACCGTTTGCACAAACGTGTTTGCCAGGTAGCACAAATGCTAAAGAACAACGGTGTTAAAAAGGGTGACAGGGTTTGTATTTACATGGGAATGGTGCCTGAATTGGTGTACGCAATTTTGGGTTGTGCAAGGATAGGAGCAATTCACTCAGTTATATTCGGTGGTTTCTCAGATCAAAGCAATGCTGACAGGTTAGAAGATGCCCAGGCTGAATTTATCATCACCTGTGATGGTGCTTACAGAGGAGCCAAAGATATTCCGTTGAAGAGTGTGATTGATGATGCCTTAATTGGAAACAAAGTAGTGAAACGTGTGATCGTTTTCACCAGGACAAGAACTCCAGTTTCTATGCTGAAAGGCAGAGACGTGTGGTGGGAAGATGAGATGGAACATGCTGAACACCAGGTAGAGAAAGATGGTGTTGTTTCTTTTCCTGCTGAAGAGATGGATGCAGAAGATCCATTATTTATCCTATATACTTCCGGCTCTACCGGAAAGCCGAAAGGAGTAGTTCATACATGTGCCGGATACATGGTGTACACCAACTACACATTTGTAAATACGTTTCAGTATAAACCCGGCGATATTCATTTCTGTACAGCAGATATCGGATGGATAACAGGTCACTCATATATTGTTTATGGTCCACTGAGTGCTGGAGCAACAAGTTTGATGTTTGAAGGTGTTCCAACATGGCCGGATGCAGGAAGATTCTGGGAGATCGTTCAGAAATACAAGGTGAATATTCTTTACACCGCTCCTACAGCTATTCGTAGTTTAATGGGCTTCGGACTTGGACCAACTCATGGTAAAGACCTGAGCAGCCTTACTATTTTAGGAACCGTTGGCGAGCCAATAAACGAAGAGGCCTGGCATTGGTACGATGAACATATCGGCAAAAAGAAAAGTCCGATTGTAGATACATGGTGGCAAACTGAAACAGGTGGAATTCTCATCTCTAATCTTGCTGGTGTTACTCCTTCCAAACCCACTTATGCCACACTTCCTTTACCAGGTGTGCAGCCAATATTGGTTGATGAAAATGGAAAAGAAGTAGAAGGCAATAATGTTAGCGGCAATCTTTGTATCAAAGCTCCATGGCCATCTATTATCAGAACTACGTATGGAGATCATGAACGTTGCAAGTTGAACTATTTCTCCACTTACCAGAATCTTTACTTCACTGGCGATGGTGCTCTTAGAGATGAAAATGGCTTTTACCGCATAACTGGAAGAGTTGATGACGTGTTGAACGTTTCTGGTCACCGTATCGGTACAGCCGAAGTGGAGAATGCGATTAACATGCATGCCGGTGTGGTAGAAAGTGCTGTTGTTGGTTATCCTCACGAAGTGAAAGGACAAGGTATTTATGCTTACGTGATATTCAACGGTCGGCACAATGATGAAGAACTCAGCAGAAAAGATATTCTTCAAACAGTAACCAGAATCATTGGTGCAATTGCAAAGCCTGATAAAATTCAGTTTGTAACAGGGCTACCAAAAACCCGCAGCGGAAAGATCATGAGAAGAATTCTTCGTAAGATCGCTGAAGGGGAAAC
>JANPIB010000061.1:0-10746 GCA_031424775.1 Chitinophagales bacterium
ATGGAATCAGTTCCGGCGTTGCTTTTAAGAATAAAGCACTTAAAAAAGCGATTGTTACTCAAATAGATCAGTCTGGAGCCAGTACAATTGCTGAATTAGCCCGGGAATTGGCTATAAGCACACCCAAGATCACCAGTTTAGTGAATGAATTAGTGGATGATGGTCTTTTGCAGGATGAAGGAAAACTCAACTCAACCGGCGGCAGAAGAGCAAGTGTTTATGGATTGGTGAGTACTTCAGGATATTTTATTGGTGTAGATGTAAAGCGATTCTCTTTAAATATCGGGTTGCTTGATTTTAAAAAAAACCTCGTTACCACTAAAGAACGAATAGACTATAAATTAGAAAACACCCAGGAATCTCTTCAGGCTTTAATCAACAGTATTGAGGATTTTATTAAAGATCAGAAACTGAATAAAGAGAGCATTCTAGGTATCGGCATTAACCTTACGGGAAGAATTAACCACATTACAGGTTACAGCTATAGTTTTTTTCACTTTAATGAAGAACCGCTGAGTAAGGTTTTGGAAGAAGCGTTGAACATTCCCATCTTTCTTGAGAATGATTCAAGGGCTATGGCTTATGGGGAATTTTGCAGTGGAGTGGTTACAGGTGAGAAAAATGTGATATTCATCAATCTTGATTATGGAACGGGTATGGGTGTTTTGGTTGATGGTAAACTTTACTATGGTAAATCTGGCTTTAGTGGTGAGTTTGGTCATATTCCACTCTTTTCAAATGAAATCATCTGTCAGTGTGGTAAAAAAGGTTGTTTGGAAACTGAAGTTTCTGGTCAGGCACTATTAAGAATGTTTCAGGAAAAGATTAAAAGCGGATCTTCTTCCATTCTTGCAAAAGCGGGGGATTCAACTAATCATATTAAACTTGCAGATCTTGTTGAAGCTGCAAAAGAAGAAGATGTTTTGGTGATTGAGCTGCTTTCAGTCTTTAGCGAAAAACTTGGAAGAGCTCTGGCAGTGCTAATCAATTTAATGAATCCCGAATTGGTAATTCTCGGTGGCACTATTGCACAAACGGGAGATTACATCAGGCTACCTACAAAAAGTTCCATCAATAAATATTCACTCAGCCTGGTTAATAACGATACTCAATTAAAACTTTCTAAACTTGGCGATAAAGCAGGTATGTTGGGTGGAGGATTAATTGCAAGGAATATGATTTTCTCGCAATAAGAATGGATGGTTCTCTTAGCTCGATAAAGTAACAACTTCAGAAGTGAGTTACCTTTCGACAAGCTGCAGTACCGGCTGAATTCATGTATTATAGAAGTACAAAAATGGCTAATAAAAAATAAAGGCTGCAAAAAAATGCAGCCTTTGTTTATCGATTGATTGCTTGTTATTGCTTAATTATTCTGATCACTTGTTTGCTGTCATTGTCAGATACAGTAACGTGTAATACACCTACAGGAGCTGTTGCAACAGGGATGGAGATGTTTGCATCGCCTTTCTGTAACTTAACCTGCGTACTATAGATAACTGCTCCATTGGCAGTACTCACTTGTATTTGTACAGTACGTTCTACAGTTGTATTTACCAATAACACAATATTTTCTTTTACCGGATTACCCAATGGAGCAACTGTGAAATTCTGGGTATTGGCTACTGAGATTTTCTCGATTGATGAGTAACGATAATGACCATCATTATCAATTTGCTTAAGGCGATAGTAAACCGTTCCTTTTACAGCTCTTGAATCGAAGAAATCATAATTTAGCGTTGTGGTACTACCCTGCTCAGCTTTTGTTCTTACAAAACCGATTGAAGAGAATTCTTTACCATTAAGGGATCTCTCAACATCAAAACCTTTATTGTTTACTTCAGTTGACGTTGACCATGTTAATTGTGCTCCATCTCTTTTTGAAGTAGCGTTGAAAGAAGTTAGCTCAACAGGAAGAGAGAAATTTGATTTTGAAGCCATTAAACCATTATTGGTAAAAAGACTGAAAACTGTATCGGGATCACTACTATTGTATGCCTTATAGGCAATCTCACCAAAACCATTGCCGTTAGTTTGATAAGCTGATCCTAAGCCATCCGAGCCTGTATTAGGCGTGCCATAATTGGTAACCGCAGCTTCGTTTGTTACATCCAGCATTTTCATATTAACCCCTGCATTTGAATTATTTCCACCTCCAAAACCCAAAACCTTTTTGCCTGATCCAAGCGTTAAATACCTCATGCCGCCATACCCTACAGAAGCTTGTCCGTCTCCAACTCCGTCAACAATAGTTGTTACAACAGTTCCTGTACGAATACCGCCTCCATCTTTTGCACTCAAAGCAATTCTCATTGCAGGGAAGCCACCACCTTTAATCCAGATATCAGAGTTTACGCCTACTGCTGCAGGTTCAACAGTTCTGTTTGCCCATTGCAGATTAACAGTAGGAGAAGAAGTCATGGTTAGCTTACTTTCTAAAAAGAAATTAATACCACCGTTTACTGTATTCATAATGTACACACTAAAAGCATTTGACGTTGTACCAGAACCACTTGCATAGAGTACAGTATTGTTACCGCTACCAGCTAAGCCAAATGCGTCTCCGCAACGCTCTGTTACAGCAATGGTAGCACATTGTGTTGGAGCTGCAGCCTGATTTGCCCAACGCCAGATGTTCATATTTCCTGCACCGGTAACCATTGAGACTGCATAAATTACTCCATCGGAGGTGCAACGAATTTTGGCAAAACGAAACCCATCTGTAATACCGGTAGTGTTTAAAGTGCCCTCTTCAGCACCAGTTGCAGGGTTGATGATGTAGACATTACTACCTCTACGAGAAACAAGAAGTTTGTCAGTAACAGGATTGTAGTCCATACCAGAAACATCGTTTGATGTATTGTTAAACCAGGTATAGTCTTGTGGTGTAATGGAGAATTTTTTCCAAATGTTTGTAAACTGGGCATTAGCTGAGCCAATTACAACAGTAGAAAGGGCAATGAATAAGTAGAGTTTTTTCATACAGCGGTTCTTTTTAATGCATGAAAATAAATTATTTTAATAAGTTTTCAAACTTTTTAATTACCATCATAAATATCCGCCTTATTTTAAATTGAATTCCTTCAGGTTAAAATACTTCCTGGCAATCCCGCTGCTAAAGTGTGCAGAGTTCATATCAACAATTATTATGGTAATGGTTGACCTCTTACACTATGGGGTGCTATCGGCAAAAAGGAGTTTTTCATGATATCCACACCCGTTTATAATTAGAGATAAATTTTAGACTCCAAGGCACAAGGTTGGCACATGCAAATTAAACAAGAAGACCATGTTGAAGACTCAAGTGCAGGATATGCTTACAATGACAGACACCACACTCAGAAAATATCTGCAAAAAGAATGTAAGCACAAGGAAGACATACTTAAAGAGATTTTATCGTTACGAAATGAGGCAAGAGAAGATGGAAACGAAACCAGGTATAACGAGTTGAGTTGGCTTTATGATGTAGTGAACGGGATTGAAGTGCTGTGTCCGTAATCTTGCCTGGATAAAAAAATTCTCTGTAAAGCTGCATGCAGTTAACACACAGCTACTTTTATCCTTATACCCTTAAACATCTGAATGAAAGGACGGTTTCAATGGGATTATCCTTTAACAGCCGCTTTGGTAGGATTATTGTTAATATAGTTTAAACTATATCTTACCATGTGCTATTTATTCAAAAAAGCTGTGCCTTTTATGGCATTTGCAGTACTCCTACTTGCTTCTTGCAGTGATTCAAAATCATCACCAGAGGAGGAACGACAGATCAAAACAATGGATTCTACTTCTGCTGCGATTGAAGACAGCACCAAACGTTTGAAAGAACAAACTGAACGTGTGGAAGCGGCTCTGGAAAAAATGGACGAATCATTCAAAGAAAACAATCAAAATAAATAATTATGAAACAACAGATATCTCTCCTGGCTTTCGCTATGATCATTATGGCTGCAGTAGCAGTTTCTTCCTTTACTCAAGGGAAAAAAGAAAACAATGGCAAAGGGAATCAAAAAGAACAAGGTGGAAAAGATCATGAGAAGGGTAATGGAAAGGACAAATCAGATAAAGGGAATAGCAATAAAGAAGACAAAGCGGACAAAGCAAACAATAAAGGAAATAGTGAGCAAGGAAATAGCAAGGACAAACATGGCACTGGTAATGACAAAGATGATAAGGGCAACAAAGATGGAAATGGCAAGCACGACATGAAAGACGGATATAAGTGGAACAACGAAACTTTTGGAGATAGAAAAAAAATAAAGAACAAAGGAGATAAAGTAACGATCTGTCATAAATTTAATAAAGGCAATGAGCCCGCTGTTATGATAAGTGTTGCAGAGCCTGCATTAAAGGCACATCTTAATCATGGTGATGTAGTTGGTGAATGTCCTGTAGTAAATAAAGGCAACTATAGTGATGCATATATTCGCAGAAGAACTGATTATTACAATGTATTACAAACAGGTCAGGAGCAGGTTCTTTACAGTAAATCAATATTAGATTATGCCTTTGAAAGATTAACCGGGGCTAAAACCCAATTAGTAACACTGCAAAGAGCAAATGCACCTGCAGCTACAATTGAACAAAAAAAGGTATTAGTGGTTGATCTGGAGCAGAACGTTTCTGTACTGCAAACACTTGTAGGTGTCACGGCAAATATGCTGGCCAACAGATGGGCTAATTAATAGCCGAAATCAAAACCAGGATTCAAATAATAAACATAACCGTTGTTGGATAATCCAACAGCGGTTTCTTTTTGCTTTTGATAAGAGTCTAATAGTTACGTCTGAGACATTTTACCCCACTTTTTCAAATAAGTACAAGCCTCTTTCACATTTCTGAAAATCTCTTTTCTTTATTTTAGATATAAGTAGTTGCTTTTCTTACGATTTCACAAAAGCTAAAACTGCTGCTTACTCTGGCACATGGATCGTTCTGATCTTGTTAATGGACAGTTAATGCCATTGGACAACTAATTCAACAACATTTAAACACGGGTACTTATGAAAGGAAAAAATTTACTTATTGCAGTTTTACTATTTTTCACAGCCTGCACTAAAAAAGATGATGCGATAGTTACACCTGTTCGTACAGTAGAGGCACTTCCTACCACAATCACGTCAGATCTATCGCTGGATGCAAATAAAGACTACACCCTTACCGGACAGGTGTTTGTAAAAAACAATGCATCATTAACCATTCCTGCAGGTGTTACTGTTTATGTAACTAAAAATGATGATCCTGCAAACAAAGGTTCTCTCATTATTAGCCAGGGTTCAAAGTTGAATGTGAATGGTACTGTTGATAAGCCGGTGGTATTTACTTCCAATGCAATTACAAAAGCACCAGGAGACTGGGGTGCAATTGTGATACTAGGAAAAGCCTCTACTAACATTACCAGTGGGAATGCTGATGGACTGGCAGCTTCTAATGATACTAAATACGGAGGCGCTGTTGCGAATGATAATTCTGGTTCCATTAAATACTTAAGACTCGAATATTGCGGTGGCATAAACCTAAGTGCTGAAGAAGAATGGGGCATTGATAAGGTGAGCGGCTTTTGTTTAGAAGCGGTTGGGTCCGGTACAAACATAGATAATGTAATGGTAAGCCACTCACGAGATGATGGATTTCAATTTGTTGGCGGCACAGTGAATGTGACACATCTAATCGCTTATAATAATGGCGATGACGATTATGACTTTGATTACGGATACACAGGCAAAATGCAATACCTGATTTCCTACCGTAGTCAACCAACTTCAACACATGCACTTAGAGCAAATGCCCTGGAAAGTTATAATGATGAAGTACCTACTACTCGTACACCACTAACAAGACCAGTTATTTCAAACATGACGATCATAGGTCCGCAAGGAGTTGAAACAACACCTACGAATCTTAATCAGGCAATTTACATTCGTAAAGGAACAAGGTTTGTTTTAGAGAATTCTATCATAGCCGAATATCCAAAAGGTGCATTAATGGTTTGCCCAAGAACAAGACCCCCTTTATTGCTGAATAACGGTTCTGTTTTTAGGTATAATCTAGCTCATAGTGATAACGATAACACCACGTTTAGCTATGATAAAGCATGGGATGCTGGTGGATTCACAGGCATTTTTGGAGACCCTGAGTTGAGAGATTTTGCAATAGATGCAGTTAATCAAAACCAGTTGATCGTATCATCCGCTGATCTTAAACTTTCCGGGATGTACAATGTAAATGGTCCTGACCTTACACCACTTCCTAATTCTCCTGCATTAACAGGAGCAAATTTCACCGATGCAGATTTTGCTTCATTCTTTACCGTTGTAGCTTATAAAGGTGCAATAGGAACAAGTAACTGGGCAGCATCCAGTAACTGGGCAGTTTGGAAATAAGCAATTTTCTATAAAATATGTAAGGTCGTCTGAAAGGACGGCCTTTTTTCATTCATAATACCAAAACACAGTCTAACTGTTTTGATTTCAGATAGATCACTATCATTCATTCTACAATTTGTTTCTAATATTTAAAGATGCCAGAAACATTTATCTGTAAATTGAATTTCAGAACATCCCCCTTATGCAATATCTTTTATCACTACTGTTACTATGTAGCACAGTAAAATTATATAGTCAACAACTCGAATTAGTACTGCCTTTAGTGCATACAGAAATGTGTAATGGTACATTTAGTAACGATAATAAACTCCTGCTCACTTACTCCGACAAAATAATTCTATGGCATGGAAGTGCTGCCAGAATTCAGCGGATTATTGAAACTGAAAAGCAACATGTGACCCTTGCTGCGTTTACTAAAAAGAATGCTGCAATTGTAGCGGTGTATGGAGGTTCTGTAAAACTGTTCGATACAGAGACAGGTAATAAACTTTGGGAACTCAAAGGGCATACATCTCCTATGTACAAAGCATCAATTAGTAAGGATGGTACAAAACTGATAACGGCAGGAGAAGATAAAATGGTAATGATATGGGATTTAGCAAATAAAAAGATCATCAAAACCATAAAGGTTTATGATAAGCGATTAACAGTAAAAACCGCTATCAGCCCAAATGGCTTTGTAGCAGCGTTCATATCAACTATGATCAATCAATCAAGGTATCAGCAACTTAATGTTTATGACCTACGTAGTGGTAAGTTAATCATCAAGAAAAAAGATATGGAATTAGGAAGTGAACTTTACCTGGATGATACACAGTTGATACTGGCTAATAACGAATCAACATCTTTTTTTTCACTTACAAATTGGAAAGAAAAAATAATTGATCGTCAGAATGTGATTGGCTATCATACTTTTTCTCCTAATGGAAAACTAGCTGCCAGTGACAATAGAACGTTTAATAGAAATGCAACATCAATAAGTGTAACTAACCTGGCTACCCAGGAATCAAAAGAGCTTTGGCAAAACGGAGCAATCGCTTATGCATTCACTAGTGACTCAACTTTAATGAGTGCTGATAATGAGGGTAACATTTTTTACTGGAACCTGAATAACGAAGAAAATAATTATGAAACAGGTTCGGATTTTACACCAAGGAATATTCGTGGAAAACAATTGATGATCAGTTCGACTGACAGAAAACGTATTGCCTGGATTAACGTTAATGACAGACAAATGAAATTGTACATCTGGAGCCAGGGAAAATTTATCAGTAATTATGATAATGGCGGTCTACAGGTTACTGACGTATATGCCTCCCCCAGTGGAGACAGCATTTTCTTTAATAACGAGAGGTCATTTAAACTATGGCAAGGAACAAAAATCCTGAATGTACCAACGACTGATCTTTTAGACGATCACAAAAAAGAGTTGAAATATTGGATGAAAAAAATGCCAAATGCCCCGTATGATGAATTGGGTACAGTGAATGTTGATTGGTTAAATAAACGGGTACTGTCCATCCATCAAATGCTTCAAGACAGCATTAAAGTAACCAGCCTTGCCAGCGGTGAAAAGCTGGATATCCATTATGAAAGAGAAGGTGACAGCAGTGAGTATCGAGGTTATGGGATTCTTGAAATTGGAAAAGGAAGTTGGGTGTTGCCCTATTCAAGATACCTGGGTTATCAGTATTTCCGGTTAAGTGATGATAGCAAAAGTTTATTTACAGCCTACAATGATGGAAGTTTCAGAGTCTGGGACGTTGCAACACACCAAGTTTTATTAACGGATAGTATAAGTATTGAAAGGGATATTACCGGGATGAAATTTTTAACAGGTGACACCACTATTTCTATCATACTATCTAAGGATAGTGTATTTAGATATAGTATTTCCGACAAACTTAAGTTTCTGTATGCCCGGAAACCAATAGATGAGGAAAATAATTTTTTTGTACAAAATACATCCGGCACCCAATTATTAAATACTGATGGAAACCTGATTGACTTAGCTACAGGAACTACTATCGAACATATACCTGTTGGTGGTGATAAGTGGATGCGTTTTAGTAATGATGATAAGTTACTTGCGTACGAAACGAACGATCATGATATAATTATCAGAGACATGGAAAGAAAGAAAGTGGTTAGTAGCTTAAATGGCAATAACGCTTCGATCATGTCTATTCAATTCTGTAGAAACAATACTCGTTTTCTAACATCAAGGAACGACAATACAGTTCAGTTATGGGATATTCAAACAGGTAATTTGATCGCAACTTTTTGCTTGTTCGGTGAGTCAGACTTTATTGTGTACATACCTTCAGGTTATTATATGGGAAGCCGGAAAGCTGTGAACAACATGAGCTATAAGATAAATGGCAAGCTCTACCCTATTGCACAATTCGACCTAAGATTTAACCGTCCTGATAAAGTTCTAAAAGCACTTGGAACTGCAGATGAAGTATTACTTAGAAATTATTTTAATGCCTGGGAAAAAAGGGTAAAAAGAGCTGGCTTATCTCCAGTACTAATCGATAGCAGTTTTCATACACCAGACATTAATATCAAAAATGCCAATGCACTTCCACCAATTATTTCTACCTCACGTATCAAGCTACAACTACAGGCTGAAGACAGTAAATACAACCTAAGTAGAATTGATGTACTAATTAATAGTGTTCCCGTTTGGACATCAAAAAGCTTATCAGAGGATAAAATGAACCAATGGATTGGGAATGTTGATGTAGCACTAAGCAATGGCAACAACAGCATAGAAGTAACTTGTTCTAATGTAGCTGGAGTGGAAAGTAGTAAAGAAGTAATTAGTATTTTTTATCAGCCGGTAACCGAAAAGAAGCAGATGACATGGTTTGTTGGTATCGGTGTAAGCCAATATCGTGATAGCTCCATGAATCTGAAATATGCATCAAAAGATGTGCATGACTTAGATTCTGATTTGAAAGAACAGTATGGTGATACTTATAAATCGTTACTACTAACTGATGGATCGGCAACCAAAGAAAATATTATTACTTTAAAAAAATATCTGCAAGGCACAAACATTGACGACATAGTAATAATTAGTATCAGCGGACATGGACTAACTACAGCTGATAATAAATTTTGTTTCGCAACAGTCGATATGGATTTTGATGACCCGCTAAAAAGAGGATTACTTTACGATAGTCTGGAGTGGATTTTGGATAATATACCAGCAAGAAAGAAACTTCTGCTGATAGATGCATGCCATAGTGGAGAACTGGAAGAACAGATCACAATAATTAAAGGAAATACAAACGTAAAAGAATATGACAAAAAGGGTATAACCATTAAGACAACAGCTAAAGGGAGAAGCATGCAAAATACTTTTGAGTTAATGAAAGAGGCTTTTGCTGATCTCCAAAAAAGCAGTGGAACAGTTGTAGTAAGTGCGGCCGGTGGTCTTGAGTATGCATATGAAGATGCCAAGTTTAGTAATGGCGTATTTACCTATTGTATTCGTGAAGCCTTACGAAGTTGGGCAGCAAATTATAATGCAGATGAAAATATTTCAGTTAATGAATTACGGAAATATGTTAGTCAGAAAGTGGAAGAGCTAACAAATGGTCGGCAAAGACCTACCGCAAGAAGAGAATTAATGGATGACTGGATTGTCTGGTAAAGTTTTTACTTTAACAACCTTATTTTCTCTCTATAGTTTGAAGTTGCATTTCTTTAATTACAAAATACTGTTTCAAGTTTACCTGAGTATTCTTTTTCAAAAGCTTCTATGGTGGCTCTTGTTCGAAGTCTATTTTGTTACAGATATCCTTCAACTATTAATTATTGTTTCGGATTTTTCATCTGGAAGCTAATAAATTCTATCAAACTGAATTTGTACGTTGTGCAATGAGAAAGGTGCTAATACTATATAAAGAATATGGAAAAATTTGGAAAGAGGATAAGAAATATCTCATCTTTTGTAAAAGTGTAATCCTGAGAAGCTTTAGGAACTTATAATCCCATCTGAACCTTATGGCAGCAATGCATAAAAGTTCAAATACACAAATAAAATAATCTTGCAGGGTTTCCCACTAACTAAGGAATTAGGATAATAATTCTATTGCTTATTAAAAATAAGCACGCCTCTTTTCAGAGGCGGCTTTTATATTTCATCTATTTGCTCCTTCTTATCTCGCCACAACCACTCTCAGCGTCTTCACACCACCTTCGCTAAGTACTCGTACATGATATACTCCTGATGCATGTTTGGTAACATCTATCGTTACATTCTCTGACTTGTTCATTACTGTAACACTTTGATTGGCTACCAGTTTGCCATAGTTGTCTACCACCTGTACTTCTACCTTGCCCTTG